>JAFURP010000049.1 GCA_017471785.1 Clostridia bacterium
AGCATGTTCGAGGCGGTAGGCGCGTACACGGCGGGCAAATTGGACGAAGGGGGCTTGACCGAGTTCGAACGCAAGGTTTGTCCCACCTGCGGCTCTTGTTCGGGTATGTATACGGCAAACTCTATGAACTGCCTTACCGAAGTGCTGGGTATGGGCTTACAGGGCAACGGCACGATCCCCGCGGTATATTCCGCGCGTATCGAGCTTGCCAAGCACGCGGGTATGCAGGTGATGGAGCTGGTGAAAAAGAATATCCGTCCGCGCGATATCATGACGGCGGCGGCGATCAAAAACGCGATCACCGCGGACATGGCGCTCGGCTGTTCCACCAACAGTATGCTGCACTTACCTGCGATCGCGAACGAATGCGGCGTGCCGTTCGACCTGGAGGAGGTCAATCAAATCAGCGAAAAGACTCCGAATTTGTGCCATCTCGCGCCGGCAGGACCGACGTATATGGAGGACTTGAACGAGGCGGGCGGCGTTTACGCCGTTTTGAAGGAGCTGGATAAATTGGGGCTTGTGGATACTACGGTTATGACCTGTACGGGCAAGACCTTGGCTGAAAATATCCAAAACGCGAGAAACACGGACGAAACGGTGATCCGTACGCCCGAAAATCCTTTCTCGAAAACGGGCGGTATCGCCGTTTTGAAAGGCAATCTTGCGCCCGACGGGTGCGTGGTGAAACGCGCGGCGGTCGCGCCTGAAATGCTCGTGCACGAGGGTCCTGCCAAGGTATTTGAAAGCGAGGAGGAATGTATCGCGGCGATCTACGGCGGCAAGATCGTCAAGGGCGACGTCGTGGTTATCCGTTACGAGGGACCTGCGGGCGGACCCGGAATGCGCGAAATGCTTTCGCCTACCTCGGCGATCGCCGGTATGGGCTTAGATAAGGACGTGGCGCTCATCACCGACGGAAGATTTTCGGGCGCGACGCGCGGCGCTTCCATCGGGCACGTATCCCCCGAAGCCGTTTCGGGCGGTCCTATCGCGTTCGTCAAGAACGGCGATATCATCGCGATCGATATTCCCAACTATACGATCGAGCTGAAGGTTTCGGACGAGGAGCTCGCCAAGCGTAAGGCGGAAACGGTGATCAAGCGCAAGGAAGTGACCGGCTATTTGAAGCGGTACGCGGCGCAGGTCAGCTCCGCCGACAAAGGCGCAATTATCAACAAGTAAAAGGCACCTACGGTGCGTGAATTGCCGCCGTAGGCGGCGTTATCGTAATAGTTTTACGGCGTAACGCAAAGCGTTCAATTCACTCTATAAGGAGTATATAATTATGGCAATGACAATGACGCAAAAGATCCTTGCGGCGCACGCAGGGCTCGATAAGGTGGAGGCAGGGCAGCTCATTCTCGTCGATTTGGACAGGGTGCTCGGCAACGACATCACCTCCCCCGTGGCGATCCGCGAGTTCGACCGTATCGGCGCGAAAGCGGTGTTTGATAAGGATAAGGTTACGATGGTCATGGACCATTTCGCGCCCAACAAGGATATCAAAGCGGCGGTACAATGTAAGATGTGCCGCGAGTTTTGCGATAAGCACGAGGTTACTCATTTCTACGACGTAGGACAAATGGGTATCGAGCACGCGTTGCTTCCCGAAAAGGGGCTCGTCGTCCCCGGGGACGTCGTGATCGGCGCGGACTCGCACACCTGCACCTACGGCGCGCTCGGCGCGTTTTCCACGGGCGTAGGCTCGACGGATATGGCGTGCGGTATGGCGACGGGCAAGGCTTGGTTCAAAGTACCCTCCGCCATCAAATTCGTTTTGAAGGGCAAATTAAACAAATTCGTGTCGGGCAAGGACGTGATCTTGCATATCATCGGTAAGATCGGCGTGGACGGCGCGTTATACAAGTCTATGGAGTTCGTGGGCGAGGGCGTAAGCGCGCTCACCGTGTTCGATCGGTTGACCATTGCCAATATGGCGATCGAAGCGGGCGCGAAGAACGGTATCTTCGAGGTGGACGAGCAAACGGAAGCGTACGTGAAGGAGCGTTCGGACAGGAAATTCACCGCGTACAAAGCGGACGAGGACGCCGTGTACGACGCGGTCTACGAGATCGATCTTTCCACGATCAAATCGACGGTGGCGTTCCCGCACCTGCCCGAAAACACCAAGACCTTCGACGAGATCGAGGATATCAAGATCGACCAAGTCGTTATCGGCTCGTGCACCAACGGGCACTACAAGGACTTGGAGGAGGCGGCGCAAATACTCAAGGGCAGAAAGGTGGCGAAGCGTGTGCGCGCCATCATTATCCCCGCTACGCAGGATATCTATCTCAAGGCGCTGGAAAACGGGTTGTTGAAGATATTTATCGAAGCAGGCTGTATCGTTTCCACGCCCACGTGCGGACCTTGCCTTGGCGGCTATATGGGTATTTTGGCGGCTGGCGAACGGGCGGTGGCTACGACGAATAGAAACTTCGTCGGGCGTATGGGCGACGTTGCTTCGGAAGTATATTTGGCTTCGCCTGCGGTAGCGGCGGCGAGCGCGGTGGCTGGCAAGATAGCCGACCCTTTAAGCCTTTAAGTATCGGGAGAAAAAAGTATGAAATTTACAGGTAAATCCATTAAATACGGAGATAACGTAGATACGGACGTCATTATCCCCGCGCGATATCTCAACACGAGCGACAAAAAGGAGCTTGCCTCCCATTGTATGGAGGATATCGACAAGGAATTCAAGAGCAAGGTTTGCGACGGCGATATTATGGTTGCGGGCTTTAACTTCGGTTGCGGCTCGTCGCGCGAACACGCGCCCATCGCGATCAAGGAGAGCGGTATTTCCCTCGTGATCGCCAAGAGCTTTGCACGTATCTTCTATCGCAATTCCATCAATATCGGGCTTGCGATCGTGGAATGTGACGAGGCGGTAGAGGGTATTTCCGACGGCGATCGGGTGGAGGCGGACTTGGACGCAGGCGTTATCTATAATAAGACGACGGGCAAGAGCTTCCAAATCCAACCCTTCCCCGAATTTATTCAAAAGATCATTCAAAACGGCGGGTTGGTACGCTCCATTCAAGTCGGGGAAATCAAGTAAAGAAGTATACCGTGTACGAGGTGAAATTATGAAAACATATAAGATCGGACTTCTCCGTGGGGACGGTATCGGCCCCGAGATCGTAGACAGCGCGGTGCGCGTTTTGGAGGCGGTGGGTAAAAAATATTCCGTCGGCTTCACCTTTACTCCTTATCTTATCGGCGGCGCGGCGATCGATCAATGCGGTCAGCCGTTGCCCCAAGAAACGGTGGACGGGTGCTTGAACAGCGACAGCGTTTTGCTCGGCGCGGTAGGCGGTCCGAAATGGGATAACCTCGCAGGGCATTTGCGCCCCGAAAAGGCGCTTTTGGGTATTCGCGCGGCGATGGGATTGTTTACCAATCTTCGTCCCGCTAAATTGTACCCTGCGCTCAAAGCGGAGTGTCCCTTGCGCGAGGATATCGTGGAAAACGGCTTCGATATTATGATCGTGCGCGAGCTGACGGGCGGTATCTATTTTGGTGAAAGGGGATATCGCGAGGGTAAGTACGGCGAGGAGGCTTACGATACGGAGAGCTATAGCCGTATGGAGATCGAGCGTATCGTGCGCGTGGCGTTCGAAACGGCGAAAAAGCGGCGTAAAAAGCTGACGAGTATCGATAAAGCGAACGTTTTGGAAACCTCGCGTCTTTGGAGAAAGATCGTGCACGAGATCGCGGGCGAATATCCCGAGGTGGAGGTGAGCGATATGCTCGTGGATAACGCGGCTATGCAGCTCGTAAGAAATCCCTCGCAATTCGACGTGATCGTAACGAGCAATATGTTCGGGGATATCCTCTCCGACGAGGCTTCGCAGATCACGGGCTCTATCGGTATGTTGCCGAGCGCCTCTCTTTCGGGCGGTACGCGCGGCTTGTACGAGCCGATTCACGGCTCCGCGCCCGATATCGCGGGGCAAAATAAGGCAAACCCGATCGCGACGATCCTGTCGGCGGCAATGATGCTTTTGTACGCGTTCGACGAACGGGAAGCGGCGGAAGCGATCACCGCGGCGGTGGATAAGGTATTGGACCAAGGCTTGAGAACGGCGGATCTTGCGCGCGGAAAGGAAGCGCTTTCCACGACGGAGATGACGGACGCGATCATTGAAAATTTGTAAGAGGCGTAAAAGATGGAACAGGGCAAGCTGCGGAAAATATACGCTGCGTTGGAGTTTTCCGGCGTATTTATCGGTTTACTGAAAAAACCGCTGTTTACGGCGTTTGCCGCGTATATCAAGGCTAGTGATACGAATAAGCGTAGCGCGTACGCCGCGTTCGTTGCGGAGATCTACGCGGGTGGCGGCGATCTGACCGCGCTCGTGCAGCGGCTGTTGTTCGAGGACGAAAATATTTTCGTAAGGAGCGTGGCGCTCGAAGAGAAATTGCTTGCTTGTATCGAAAGCTCGGCGTATCGCGAATTGGACGCGTTTTCGGCGTTCGGCGCGATCGCAAGCGACGATTTTGCGGCGGATATGGGGGTGAGCGTGGCGGATATCCCCACCTTCGTTTCCTCTCCCGTGAATATGTGCGCGGCGTATAAAAAACGGCTTTGCAATATCCGCAAATACGGCTACGGCGTGTTTTCCTCCTACGGAATGTTCCGCCTTTCCGACGAGAAAGAGATCGAGCCGATCGTGTCCGCGGACAAGGTATCTCTCGACAGCTTTATCGGGTACGGCGAAGAGCGCGAGCAAATTTTGCAAAACACGCGCGCGTTTATCGAGGGTAGACCTGCGGCGAACGCGCTGCTTTGCGGCGACGCGGGTACGGGAAAATCCTCGACGGTGAAAGCGGTGGCGAACGCCTTTTATAACGAGGGCGTGCGACTCATTGAATTGCGCAAGGACCAGCTCAAATTTTTGCCCTCGGTGATGGCGAGGATCAACGGCAATCCGTTGAAGTTTATCATCTTTATCGACGATTTGGCGTTTAACCGCAGCGACGACAATTTCAGTATGCTCAAGGCGGCGTTGGAGGGCTCGGCGAGCGCGAAAGCGGACAACGCGGTCATCTACGCGACGAGCAACCGTCGGCACATCATCAAGGAAAGCTTTTCCGACCGCGACGGCGACGACGTGCATAGGAACGACACGATGCAGGAAACGCTCTCCCTTTCCGAACGGTTCGGGTTGGTGGTTTCCTTCTTCAAGCCGAGCAAGGCGTTGTATTTGGATATCGTGAAACAGCTCGCGAAAAAGCACGGCGTTAAAATGCCCGAGGGTGAGTTGGAGATCAAAGCGGAAGCGTTCGCGCTTAAAAGAGGTAGCCGCTCCGCACGCTGTGCCGAGCAGTTTATCGACGGTTTATTGTAAAAACGGGCGTACCGTGTACGCCGTGAAAGGTAAAAGAGGTAAAAATTATGTTGACGATCGACAACGTTTACAGAGCAAGCAACGCGCTTAAGGGCGTGATCCGCAAGACGGACGTGATCTACGCGCCCAAGCTTTGTCAAGGCGCGGA
The DNA here is from genome assembly GCA_017471785.1 of Clostridia bacterium. Taxonomy (GTDB): domain Bacteria; phylum Bacillota; class Clostridia; order Christensenellales; family Borkfalkiaceae; genus Scatosoma. Next base: position 5,503 of record JAFURP010000049.1, read on the forward strand.
GCTGTACTTAAAAACGGAGAATTTGCAGATCACCGGTTCGTTCAAGGTGCGCGGCGCGTACTATAAGATGACCAAGCTCAGCGACGAGGAAAAGGCGCGCGGCGTGATCGCTTGCTCGGCGGGCAACCACGCGCAGGGCGTTGCGTTGGCGGCGCAAAAGAACGGTATCAAATCGGTCATTTGCCTGCCTGACGGCGCGCCCATATCCAAGGTGGAAGCCACCAAGGGCTACGGCGCGGAGGTGTGTCTCGTCGAGGGCGTGTACGACGACGCGTATAACCGCGCGTTACAGCTGCGCGACGAAAAGGGGTATACCTTTATCCATCCGTTTAACGACGAGGACGTGATCGCGGGACAGGGGACGATCGCGCTCGAGCTTATCGAACAGTTGCCCGATTTGGACGCGGTGATCGTGCCCATCGGCGGCGGCGGTCTGATCTCGGGTATCGCGTATACCATTAAGACGGTCAATCCGCGCGTAAAGGTATACGGCGTGCAGGCGGCGGGCGCACCCTCTATGAAAAATTCCGTTTCGGACGGAAAGCTCGAGGAGCTTTCTTCCGTTTCGACGATCGCGGACGGTATCGCCGTGAAAAAGCCGGGGGAGCTTACCTACGAGCTTTGCAAAAAATACGTGGACGAGATCGTAACGGTGTCCGACGACGAGATCTCGGCGGCGATCTTGGCGCTGATGGAGCAGCACAAGCTCGTGACCGAGGGTGCAGGCGCGGTTGCCGTTGCGGCGGCTATGTTCGGCAAGGTGGATATCAAAAACAAAAAAGCGGTGTGCGTGCTTTCGGGCGGTAATATCGACGTTACCATTCTTTCGCGCGTTATCAAGCGCGGCTTGTTGATGTCGGGTAGAAGCTGTCAGCTTATGATCGAGCTGATGGATAAGCCCGGGCAGTTGAAAAACGTATCGCGCATTATCGCCGATTTGGGCGGCAACGTGACCTCCGTCCATCACGAACGCGCCAACGAGGGCTCGGACGTCAACGGTTGTTACTTGCGTATCATTCTCGAAACGAGAAACTACGCGCATATCGAGGAGATCAAAAAGGCTTTGACCGATTTCGGCTTCAAGCTGTTGTAAAAAGGAGTGATGATTATGGAACTGAAAAAAGTATCGACGGAAAAAGCGCCTGCGGCGATAGGACCCTATTCGCAAGCGATCGTATGCGGAGAAATGGTATTCACCTCGGGACAAATTCCCATCAATCCCGAAAACGGGCAGGTGGAAGCGACGACGATCGCAACGCAAACGGAGCAGGTGATGAAAAACCTCGGCGCGGTGTTGCAGGCGGCGGGAAGCTCTTTTGAAAAGGCGGTCAAAACTACCTGTTTCCTCGCGGATATCGCGGACTTTTCGGCGTTTAACGAGGTGTACGCGAAGTATTTCACGACCAAGCCCGCGCGTAGCTGCGTAGCCGTCAAGGACCTCCCCAAAGGGGTGCTCGTCGAGGTGGAAGTGATCGCGACCTTATAAAAAAGAAAAAAATAAAAAGCCTACCGAAGCTTCGGTAGGCTTTTTTGTTTAATGGTCCGCTTTGACCTGTTGGATATCGTAGGGAGTGCTTTGGTATACGAAATAGTTGAGCCAGTTGGAGAACAACAAATTCGCGTGCGCGCGCCAAGATACGATAGGCGGCTTCGTCGGGTCGTTATCGGGATAGTAATTTTCGGGGAGAGCGCATTTTTTGCCCTGCGAGGTGTCGCGTAAATATTCGTTTTGCAGGGTGTCCGCGTCGTATTCCGAATGGCCCGTGATGAAGATCTGCCGACCGTTTTTCGTGGATACCGCGTATACGCCCGCCTTTTTCGAGGAGGCGAGGATCTTTAATTCCTGCACCCTTTCGATATCCTCCCGCAATACCGTCGTATGGCGCGATTGCGGCACCATAAAGGAATCGTCGAAGCCGCGGAAGAGGATGGAGGATTTGTATTCCACCTCGTGGGGGAATACCCCGAAGATCTTTTCGGGCGTCGCGTGCTTATCGATACCGTAATGATAGTATAGACCCGCCTGCGAAGCCCAGCAAATATGCAGCGTACTGTGCACGTGCGTTTTGCTCCATTCCATAATTTCGCAAAGCTCCTGCCAATACTCCACCTCTTCGAAGGGCATATGCTCCACGGGCGCGCCCGTGATGATCATACCGTCGAAGTTTTCGTCTTTTACGTCCTTAAACGTCTTATAAAAGGCGAGCAAATGCTCCTCCGTAACGTTTTTGGACTGATGGGAGGAGGTGTGGATGAGCGTAGGCTCCACCTGCAAGGGGGTGTTTCCGAGCAGGCGCGCGAGCTGCGTTTCCGTTTCTATTTTCTTGGGCATCAAATTGAGAATGAGAATACGTAAAGGACGGATATCCTGCGTGATGGCGCGCGTTTCCGTCATAACGAAAATATTCTCTTCCTGCAAGGTCTTTGCCGCAGGCAAATTGTTGGGAATTTTAATGGGCATATATTTTACCTGTTCTTAAAAATCAAAGAGTGTCGAGCGCTTGCTTGATATCGTCGATAAGATCCTCGTAGCTTTCCAAGCCGCAGGAAAGACGGACTAGATCTCCCGGTACGCCTGCCGCGATCAGCTCCTCCTCGTTCATTTGACGATGCGTCGCGCTGGCAGGATGCAAGCAGCAGCTCCGTGCGTCCGCTACGTGCGTTTCGATGGCGATAAGCTTCAGCGCTTTCATAAATTTCTCCGCAGCACTTCTGCCTCCTTTCACGCCGAAGGAAACGACGCCGCAGGTGCCTTTGGGTAGATATTTTTGCGCGAGCGCGTGGTATTTGTTGCTCTTAAGTCCCGCGTAATTTACCCAACCGATACGCTCGTCGCTCTCCAAAAATTCGGCTACCTTTTGCCCGTTCAAGCAATGCCGTTCCATACGCACGTGCAGGCTTTCCAGACCGAGATTGAGATAGAACGCGCTTTGGGGGGATTGCGTACAGCCGAAATCGCGCATGAGCTGCGCCGTCGCCTTGGTGATATACGCGCCCGCGTTGCCGAACCTTTCCGCGTAGGTGACGCCGTGATAGCTTTCGTCGGGGGTGCAAAGCCCCGGGAATTTGTCCGCGTGCGCCATCCAATCGAATTTGCCCGAATCGACGATACAGCCGCCGATCGCCACGCCGTGTCCGTCCATATACTTGGTGGTGGAGTGGGTAACGATATCCGCGCCGAATTCGAACGGGCGGCAGTTGACGGGGGTCGCGAAGGTGTTGTCGATGATGAGGGGTACGCCGTGCGCGTGCGCCGCTTTGGCAAATTTTTCGATATCCAAAACGGTGAGAGCGGGGTTGGCGATCGTTTCCCCGAACACCGCTTTGGTGTTGGGCTTGAACGCCGCGTTAAGCTCCGCTTCCGAGCAGTCGGGATCGACGAAAGTAAATTCGATACCCATACGCTTCATCGTAACGGCGAAAAGGTTGTACGTACCGCCGTAGATACTAGACGAGGACACGACGTGGTCGCCTTGTCCCGCGATATTGAACACCGCGAAAAAGGAAGCGGCTTGTCCCGAGGACAAAAGCATCGCCGCCGAGCCGCCCTCCAGCTCGCAAATTTTAGCCGCTACCGTATCACAGGTGGGGTTTTGCAAGCGGGAATAAAAATAGCCGCTTGCCTCCAAGTCGAAAAGCTTGCCCATATCCTCGCTGGTGGCGTATTTGAAGGTCGTGCTTTGAATAACGGGTACTTGGCGCGGCTCGCCGTTTTTGGGAGAATAGCCGCCCTGTACGCATTTCGTTTCGATTTTACGCATAAAAGCTCCTTATCACGCGCGCGTGATCGTATGAATTTTTATCAAGTATACCATAAAAACCGCTTTTTCGTCAAGTATTTTCACCGTATAAAAACCGACGGTTGAAGCAAAATAGAGGGTATGGAACGATTACGAGAAAAAAAGAGGATTTATTCGCTTGCGGTCGCCGTATTGGCGACCCTGTCCTTCGGCTTCGCAGCGGCTTGCGGCAAGAAAAAGACGAACGATTTCACCGCGGATATCCTGACGCGCGAGGACTATACCTCGGTGTATAGCCAAATCGGCAAGGGACTTACGATCGATAAGGTGGTGGAAAGGGAGGACGGTAGGGCGTACGCAAGCGTGGACGGCGTGGAGTACGAGCTGGGTATGGACTTTTTGTCGATGGCGATGGTGTATAACACCGCGCCCGCGGGGGAATTCGACACGCCTACCAAGGTATACAACGAATGGTGGCGGCTGTTTATGCAGCGTTGGAATTTGCTCGTGCCCGAAGCGCCCCTTTATTCCAACCAGTATTACGACGTGTATAACGCCAAGATAGACGAGCTGAAGACCAACCCCTATTGGAGCGTGACGGACGCGATCGTGGGCGCGAAGATCGTGTCGGGCGAAAACGCCGTCGTGTTGGGCAGCAACACCGAGCTTTCGGGCGCGTTTCGCGACGCGTCGTTCGGTAAGTCCTCCCCCGGGGCGGCGGACCTCGCCGTGCAAACCTTGACGAGCGGCTATTCCACCGTCGTCACCGACGAGAGCGGCTCGTTCGTGTGGGCGGATACGGATATCGTGCGCGCGCATACGGAAACGGAAAGCGGGGACGGCAGTAAGACCTTTACGATAACCATAGCCGAGGATCTGACCTTTTCCGACGGTTCGCCTATCAAAGCGGAGAATTATCTCGCGGCATTGCTCGTCGGCAGCAGCGCGGTGATGAAGAGCGCGGGCGGCGGCGACGCGGCGGGGTTGACGATCGTCGGCTACGAGGCTTTTAACGCGCAAACGGGGGAGGGCGCGCCCGTGCCCTTTTCGGGAGTGCGGCTTTTAAGCCCCTATTCCTTTTCCGTAACGGTCAAGCCCGAGTACGCGCAATATTACTACGCGATACGTTACGGAGCGTTTACGCCCGTGCCTTTAACTATGTATTTGGGCGAATATTCGATCAAGGACGACGGCGAGGGGGCGTATATCGAAAACGGCTTTTACGAAAAAACGGAAAAGAACGGCGTGACCGCCTTTACGATGAGCGACAGGCTTGCGCAAAGCTTGGCGAACGCCTCCGCAGCCGCCTTTCCCTATTCGGGACCTTACTACGTGGAAAGCTACGACCAAAGCGCCAAGACGGCTACCCTCAAGCGCAATACCCGCTATAAAGGGGATATCCGCGGCAGGGCGAGTATCGACCGTATTTCGTACGTGAAGATCGTTTCCGAAACGCAGCTCGATCAACTTAAAAAGGGGCGCGTGGACGTGCTTGCCTCCATTACGGGCGGCGAGGAAACGAAGGCGGCGCTTGCGATCGTGGACGGCGTGAAGTTCAAGGAAACGCATTACGATCGGGCGGGGTACGGTAAGCTTGCGTTCCGTTGCGATTTCGGACCCACGCAATTTGCCGAGGTGCGCCGCGCGGTGATGCACACCATCGACCGCGACGAGTTCGCGCAGGTATTTACGGGCGGCTACGGGAGCGTGGTGCACGCGCCCTATTATACGGGCTCGGAAACCTATCTTGCCGTAAAGGACAAGCTCAAGCTCGATAAATACGAATACAGCGTGGAAAGGGCGAAAGCGTGCTTGAAAGAGGGCGGCTGGACGTACGACGGAGAGGGTAAGCCCTACGACGAGGCGCGCGGCGGCGTGCGGTATAAAAAGCTTTCGGGGTACGAGCTGAGCTTTAACAATCTCGCGTTCGCTTCGACGGATAATAAATATAAGACGGTGAAGATCGACGGGGAATATTATATGCCTCTCGTGATCAATTGGATGGGGACACAGCCCAATCCCGTCACCGATCAGCTCATCACCGCTTGGCAAAACAATCCCAACGCCGGCGAAAGGATCGGCGCGTATATCACCTATTCGTCGGGGGATATGACCTCCGCGCTCTACGGCGAATACTATCAAATGCCCGCCTACGGCTTTACCAAAGCGCGCTTTGGCGCGGTCAATTTCGCCACCGGCTTTACGAGCGCGGTGTACGATCAATCCTTCTATTGGACGGTCGACCCCTCTATGTACGACAATTACAGTAGTAACTTTTTGATGGACGAAGCGGATTTCTATGAAAAGCGCGTATAGCACGCCTCCTGATCGCAAAAACGGAGCTTGCTCTCGCTTACGTACGCTTATGTACGCGCGCTTCGAGCAAAACCGCGTATTTTGCGACAATTAGGCGCGCTCTCCGCACTTTTCGGTGGGTTGGAATGGGGGGATAGGAAGAAATTTTATGCTTAAATATATTTTCAAACGCATCTTATATATGCTGGCGGTTTTGCTGTTGTTGTCTTTGCTGATCTATCTCGTCTACAATTTATTACCCGTGGATAAGGCTGCGGATATGGCTATGCAGGAGATCGCGGCGAATAAAAATTTGAACTATGCCGAACGCTATTTGTATTGGCAACGCCGTTACGGCTTGGACGGAGGGCTGTTCACCCGTTATTTGCGTTGGCTGGGGCTGACGCCCTTTTACGACGGCTCGTATAACGGGCTGTTGCAGGGCAATCTCGGCAGCTCGGTGGCGTACGGGAAGCCCGTGGCGGAGGTGATCAAAACGCCTCTGCTTAACACCGTGTTTCTTAACCTGCTTGCCACGACGGCGGCGCTCGCCATAACCCTTCCCCTCGGCGTGTATTGCGCGCGGAAACGGGGCGGTAAACGGGATTTCGCCGTGCAGGTGGGGACCATCGTCGGCTACAGCGTGCCCACCTTTATCATCGCCATTTTGTTTATTTGGCTCTTTGCGATCCAGCTCAATCTTTTCCCCGTTTCGGGTATGTCCTCGGTGGGCAAGGATTACACGGGCTTCCGCGCGGTATTGGACAGAATATACCATTTTGCGTTGCCCCTGATCGTAATGACCTTTTGTTCGCTCGGGGGAATGACGAGGTACGTGCGCGCTTCTATGATCGAAGCGCTGCGTATGGACTGTATCCGTACGGCGCGCGCAAAGGGGCTTCGCGAACGGCTCGTCGTGCGCTCGCACGCGTTCCGCAACGCCTTGATACCCATTATCTCCCTGCTCGTAGGCTGGCTGATCGGGATATTTTCCGGCTCTATTATGATCGAAAACATCTTCGGTATCAACGGGATCGGCAGGGTCTATTTCGAGGCGCTCTCCACGGGCGATAACGAGATAGCTTTGGCTATGCAAATGTTCTATATCGTCATCGCGCTCCTCGGCAACCTATTGATCGATATAGCGTACGGGCTTGCCGATCCCCGTATCCGCTTGGGGTAAAATTGCGTATATACTTCGCATTTCTTCGTTGTCGCTTAGTTGCGTACTATCGGTACGCGCCCTCGCTCCGCCTTGAACTGCTCGCATCTACGCAATTTTACTTCGCTCGGCTTTGAGTATACAATTATAATTGTAAATCCGCGCCCTCCTTGTCTTGCTCGCATCTCCGCCGTTTTACTTCGCTCGGCTCGGGGTGTACAACGATGTCATTGCGTTCAGCTTTAGCTATTTGGCGTAGCCAAGGAGGGCAAAGCCCGACGCGGCAATCTCATACAAATATTACCACAACGCCGCCGTAGGCGGCAATTCACGAAAACGCAGTTTTCAATTCACTACCGTCTGTTCCAAGGAGTTATTATGGAAAAACCGCAAAAGGAAAACCCTATCGTCCGCGGCTGCAAGCGGATAGCTTCGTGGTTTCGCCGCGCCTTTACGGGCAATAAATGGCAGGACGCGGAGGGGGAGATCGAAAGTCCGTCCAAGCTTTTGCGGCAAAGCTTTTTCCGTAAAAAGGGCGCGGTGGTCGCCCTCGTTTTGCTCGTCGGATTGTTTTTGTTCGTCTTTATCGCGCCCCTGTTCGCGCCTATGGACGTGAACTACACCGATCCCCTGCAACAAAACGTCGCGCCCGTGTATTCCCTGCGTAAGGTGCCGCGAAAGCTCAAAGGCGCGGTGCAAACGATCGACGGCTTTTCCGGCTTCACCGTCGGGCTGTCGAGCGAAGGCGAGGCGTTCGTTTGGGGGAGCAGTACGGACAAGCTGCAAAAGACCGACCTGAAAGAGCTTCCCGACTCCGTAAAGGAGGAGGGCGCGGCGCATATCGCGGCGGGCAAGGATCATATCCTTGCCGTTACCAAATCGGGAAAACTCGTCGGTTGGGGGGATAGAAGCTGCGGTCAATACGGCTTCGACCAAATCTTGAACGCGCTTACCACGCCCGACGAGCTTGCCCAAGGGATCGCGCCCGAACGGGTCAAGCGGCTCGTATGCGGGTACCAAACCTCCGCGCTCGTTACCACGGAGGGCAAAGCGCTCGTTTGGGGTAATTTGAACGCCGTACGCAACCTTGCTTCGATGCAGGGCTTGGAGGGGGTGGCGGATATCGCGTTCACCAACTCGGCGGCGGTCGCGTTGCTTTTCGACGGTAGCGTTACGACGGGTAGCGAACGGGTGTTTACCTCTCTCGTCAGCTCGCGCGGCGCGACGGGCGCGACCTTGTCGGAATATCTTGCGGATAAGAAAGCGGTGGCGATCGCGACGACGAACAAATGCTTGGCGGTGCTTATCGAGGACGGAGAGCTGGTCGTTTCGGGCGTATTCGAAAACGGCGAGGAGCTGTTGCCCGTCTTGCAAGAGGGGGAATATTTTACCTCGCTCGACGGGGGGACGCGCCACTTCGTCGGCGTGACCAACCTCGGCAACGCCTACGCTTGGGGGCATAACGCCTACGGACAATGCGAGCTGGAGCAAAACGGAAGCGCGGCGCGGGCGTTCGCCGGCTCGTTGCAAACTTACGTCGTCGACGGCGAGGGAAGGCTCGTACAAAGCGTGGGCTTAAAGGGGTATCCCTTGGGCACGGACGGACGGGGCAGGGACGTGTTCACGCGCATTATCCACGGGGGTAAGATGACGATGACCATCGGCGCGGTGGCGGTGCTCGTTTCCTCGACGATCGCCGTGATCGTCGGGTGTGTTTCGGGGTATTTCGGGGGCGTGGTGGATACCCTTTTAATGCGGATCACCGAAATTTTCTCCTCCATACCCTTTTTGCCCTTCGCTATGCTCCTTTCGCAAATCATTAAAAATTACAATATTCCCGAAACCACCCGTATTTTTATCATCATGCTCATTTTGGGCGCGCTGTCGTGGACGGGCTTGGCGCGTATGATACGGGGGCAGGTGCTCGTCGAGCGGGAAAAGGAATTCGTCGTCGCCGCGCGCGCGATCGGCGTCAAGGAGCGCAGGATCGCCTTTCGGCACGTACTGCCCAACGTCGTTTCCGTCATACTCGTCAGTATGACCCTCGATTTCGCCGGCTGCCTTTTGACGGAGTCCTCTCTTTCCTATCTCGGCTTCGGCGTGCAACAGCCGCAGCCTACTTGGGGAAATATGCTCACGGGCTGTAACAACAGCGTCGTCATACAAAATTATTGGTGGCAATGGCTATTTCCGGCGCTGTTTTTATCCTTGGCGACCATTTGTATCAACGTGGTGGGGGACGCCTTGCGCGACGCGCTCGACCCCAAGAGCCATCTGGAAAAATAGGAGTAAGCTATATGGCACTTTTGGAAGTAAACGATCTGTTCGTGGCGTTTAGAACGCGCAAGGGCTTGGTGCACGCCGTAAACGGCGTGTCCTTTGCCTTGGAGGAGGGACGGACCCTTTGTATCGTGGGTGAGTCCGGCTCGGGCAAGAGCGTGGCGGCGATGAGCGTTTTGCGGCTGCTCGACGAGAACGGGTATATCGAAAGCGGCGAGATCCTCTTCGAGGAGAACGGGGAAAAGACGGACCTCGTTTCCCTGACGAAAGATAAGCTGTACGCGGTGCGCGGCAATAAGATATCCGTGATCTTTCAAGAGCCGATGACGGCGCTCAATCCCGTCTTTACGATCGGCAGGCAAATTTCCGAGCCGTTTATCATTCACCGCGGTATGGACAAAAAGAGCGCCTTTGCGGAGGGCGTGAAAATGCTGGAACGGGTGCGTATCCCCACGCCCGAGCGCGTGATGAAGCAATACGCGCATCAGCTTTCGGGGGGTATGCGCCAACGGGTGATGATCGCGATGGCGCTCGCCTGCCGTCCCAAGATCTTGATCGCCGACGAGCCGACCACCGCGCTCGACGTTACCATTCAAGCGCAAATTTTGGAGCTGATGAAACGGCTGCAAAGGGAGAACGGTACGGCGATCCTATTCATCACCCACGATCTGGGGGTGGTCAACGAGACGGCGGATCAGGTCGCGGTGGTCTATTGCGGTCGGGTGGTGGAATACGCCTCGCGTAAGAAAATTTTTCAAAGAGGGGGCTGTTCCCACCCTTACACCGAGGGCTTGCTCGCCGCTTTGCCCGAGCGGAGAAGGGCGGGGGAGCGGCTGGAATGTATCGAGGGCAACGTGCCCTCGCCGTTATCCCTGCCCAAGGGGTGTAAATTTGCGCCGCGATGTAAATATTGCACGCAAAAATGTATGGAAGCCGAGCCGCCGCTTTTCGAGCTTTCGGGCGGGCAAAGCGTGCGGTGCTTTTATCCCAAAAAGGAGGAAAGGAGAAGTGAAGAACACGCCAAGCTTGTTGTCCGTCGTCCGTCTTAAAAAATATTTTCCGCTCGCCAAAAGCTCTCTCTTTGCCAAAAAACGGCAGTATCTTCGTGCCAACGAGGACGTCACCCTCGATATCGTGGAGGGGGAAACCTTTGGTTTGGTGGGCGAGAGCGGTTGCGGTAAATCCACCTTCGGCAGAACGCTGTTACAGCTCTACCGCCCCACGCAGGGGGAGGTGATCTATTACGGTAAAAGCTTGGAGGAGATCGCGCCGAGGTACGCTTTTCGCTTTTTGAAAAACGCGGAAAAATACCGCGCGGACTACGCGAAAGAGCCGTCTTTGGACGGGAACGCGCACGAACCGGAATTCTTTGCCGCGGCGCGGATCCTCGGCGGACTGCTCGCGCTGTCCGAGGGGGACTGCAAACGGGGCGCGGCGCTCTACGCGGAGTATTTACGCCGACCGAGTGAGGTGCTTTTGCATAGATTTACGGAGTTTAAGCAAGCCGCGGAAAAGAGCGAGGGGTTCGCCGAGCTGGAGGCGCAAACGGGCGGCGTGGACCTGGCGCGGCTCACGACGGACGAGCTTCGCAGCCTCCGCAAGGACTTGCAAATCGTATTCCAAGACCCCTATTCCTCGCTCGACCCCCGTATGACGGTGGGGCAAATCATCGAGGAGGGGGTCGCCACGCATAAATTTTATAAGCGGGGGACGCCGCAAATGCGCGCGTATATTTTGGATATTATGAAGCGTTGCGGCTTACAGGAGCATATGCTGCACCGTTATCCCCATCAATTTTCGGGCGGACAGCGACAGCGTATTTGTATTGCGCGCGCGCTTGCGCTCAAGCCGCGCTTCGTCGTTTGCGACGAATGCGTGTCCGCCTTGGACGCGTCCATTCAATCGCAAATACTCAATCTTTTGTCCGAGCTGAAGGAGAGGGAAGGGCTCACCTATCTTTTTATCTCGCACGATCTATCCGTCGTGCGGTATATCTCCGACCGTATCGGCGTAATGTATTTAGGGGATATCGTGGAGCAGGGCAATGCGGAGGAGGTGTTTGAAAATCCCCGCCATCCGTACACGATCGCGTTGATGAGCGCCGTCCCCACGGTAGGCAAGCGCGAGGGGGAGCGGATATTGCTAAAGGGGCATATGCCCAGCCCCGTAACGCCGCCGAGCGGCTGTAAATTCCACACCCGTTGTTTTATGGCGTGCGAAAAATGCAGGCAGGGCAAGGTGCCCGTGGTGGAGGTGGAAAAGGGGCATTTCGTCGCCTGTCATTTCGCGGAAAAGTCCACCGCCGAGAAGCAAAAGCTCGCGCGAAAGGGGGAGGAAGTGTGAAAAAGCGTAAAAAAATGCGAATAGGGGGATATTCGTGTTGACAAAAGTCGAGAAAATATATTATAATAGTATTCGTGAAGCTACGCGCTTTACGAAAATATTATTTTATTTCGGAGGATATTAAAAATATCATGGATCCCCTACCCCTATCTATCATTATCGTAGTTTTAGTGCTTCTTTCCGCTTTCTTTTCGGGAACGGAAACGGCGTATTCGTGCGCGAACAGGATCAAGCTCAAAAGTATGGTGATGCTCGGCAAGAAGAACGCGAAAGCGGTGTATAAGTTCGCCGACGAAAACTACGATAAACTCGTTACGACCATTCTTATCGGTAACAATATCGTAAACTTGAGCGCGTCCGCGCTCGGCACGGTACTTTTTGCCAAGCTTTTGATGGGAACGAACGTCGACCCGACTTCCATTTCCACCATCGTTTTGACGGTGGTCGTATTGCTTTTCGGCGAGATCACGCCCAAGTATTTCGCAAGCGTATATCCCGAAAAATTTTGCTTTTTGTTTTATCCGCTGATACAGGTGTTCTATTGGATACTTTATCCCTTGGGCAAGATCTTCGACGGGTATAAGGCGCTTATGGCGAAAGTGTTCAAGCTGAAAAAGGACGCGACCGTTACGGACGAGGAGCTGATGTCCCTCGTGGACGAAGCGGAGGAGGACGGAACGCTCAAGGAGGACGAATCGGAGCTCGTGCGTTCGGCGCTGGAGTTCGACGATTTGAAAGTAGAGGATATATTGGTGCCGCGCGTAGACGTGTACGCCGTCGACGAGGATTCGACGATGGAGGAGGTGCGCGAGGTATTCAAAAAGACGGGCTATTCCCGTTTGCCCGTTTACAAGGAAACGATCGACAACGTTATCGGCTTGATACACGAGCGGGACTTCTTCAACGGCTACGTGGAGGGGGAAAAGGAGATCGGGCACTTGGTGCAGGATATCGTTTTCACCACCGAATACACCCGTATTTCCACGCTTTTGAAGCAGCTGCAGAAGCGTAAGATCCATATGGCGGCGGTGTCCGACGAGTACGGCGGACTCGTGGGTATCGTGACCTTGGAGGACGTCCTGGAGCAGCTCGTAGGCGAGATCTGGGACGAACACGACGAGGAAGAGGTGCTTTACGGCAAGATCGCCGAGGACGAATATTGGGTGGACGGCAAGTTCCCCTTGGCTGATTTCTTCGCGCTCTACGATATGGAGGACGAGGACGATAAATACGACGCCAATACCGTCGGCGGCTGGGCGATGGAAAAGTACGGCGAGATCCCGTCGATAGGCGAAACCTTGCGCTGTAAGGATCTGGAGATCAAGATCGTCAAGGCGAACAAGCAAAAGGTGCTCAAGGTGCGCTCCAAGCGCGTCGAGGACGTCGAGGACGACGAGGACGAGGATTGATCTTTTCGGAGAAAATTTTCGAAAGATTATCATAAAACAATGAAAAATTTTCTATTGCTTTTTTAAGGGATAGAGAGTATAATAAAGGTACGAAAATCAAGTAAAGAGGTGTGAATAAATGGCAACGATTTTGGTTACCGGCGGTTGCGGTTATATCGGCTCGCATACCGTATTGGAGCTTTTGAACAAGAACTACGAGGTGGTCGTAGTGGACAATTTCAGCAATTCGAGCTTTGAAAGTATCCGTCGCGTGCAAAAGATCACGGGCAAGACGGTGGTTTTCTACGAGGCGGACATTCGCGACAGCGCGGCTATGGAAAAGATATTTTCCGCGCATGCGTTCGACGCGGTCATTCATTTCGCGGCGTTCAAAGCGGTGGGCGAAAGCTGCAAGCTGCCCTTGAAATACTATGAAAACAACATCAGCGGTACGGTATCTCTTTTGCAGATAATGGAAAAGCACAACGTAAAGAAGATCATCTTCTCTTCGTCGGCTACCGTGTACGGCGATCCCGAGCGGTTGCCCCTCGACGAAACCTGCCGCCTTTCCACGACCAACCCGTACGGCAGCACTAAGCTTATGATGGAAAACATTATGCAGGACGTACATAAGGCGGACAATAGCTGGAATATCATTCTTCTCCGCTATTTCAACCCCGTCGGCGCGCACGAGAGCGGTCTTATCGGCGAGGATCCCAAGGGTATCCCCAACAACCTGATGCCCTTCGTGGCGCAGGTGGCGAGCGGCAAATTGCAATGCATCAACGTATTCGGCAACGATTACGACACCCCCGACGGCACGGGCGTACGCGATTATATCCACGTCGTAGACTTGGCGCTCGGGCATATCGCGGCGATCGAGCAATGCAACGAAACGGGCGTGCATATCTATAACCTCGGCACGGGGCACGGATATAGCGTGCTCGATATGATCCACGCGTTTGAAAAGGCGTGCGGCAAGACTTTGCCTTATAAAATTTGCGAACGCCGTCCCGGGGACATCGCGGCTTGCTACGCTTGCCCCGATAAGGCGAAGAAGGACCTCAAGTGGGAGGCGAAATTCGGCATCGAGGAAATGTGCGCTTCGCAATGGAAATGGCAAAGCGGCAATCCCAGAGGCTACGAGGCGTAACCGTCCCCGTATGGTCGTTCAACCCGATACAATAATCCGTTCCGATCGTAAGACGCTGTCCGTCAGCATCGATCCCTTGGGTCGATTGACGGTGCGCGCACCCAAGCGGTGCAGCGAGGAGCGGATTTTTGCCTTTTTGCAAGAAAAGGAGGCTTGGATAAGCAAGCACAAACGGCAAAGAGAGGGGGCAGGTGCGAGACTACCGAGCGAAAACTTGGACGGCTTCACCTTTTTACTGCTTGGAAAGGAGCATACCGTTTCTCTCGTTTCGGGCGCGAAGATAGGCTACGACGGCGAGAATTTGCGGCTGTTCGTGCCGCGGGAAAGCTCGCGCGAGCGGTTAGTACGATGGCTGAAAGAAAACGCCAAGCGCATTTTACGCGAGGTAACGGCGCAAACGGCGCGGCGAATGGGCGTAGCGTATAAGTCCGTTTCGATCTCAAGCGCAAAGACCCGTTGGGGCTCCTGCTCGGGGGATAACGCGGTGCGCTATTCCTTTCGGTTGTTGTACGCGCCCAAGGAGGTGCTCGAATACGTGGTCGTGCACGAGCTGGCGCATACCAAGCACAAGAACCATTCGGCGGCGTTTTGGGACGAGGTGAAAAGATACGAGCCGGCGTATAAGCAAAAGCGGAAATGGTTAAAGGATAACGCGATCCTGATGGAGATTTTTTGAGAAACGGCGGAAAAAGCGTTTGAAAATATGCCCCTACGGGGTATATTATATAGAGCGACGAGCAAGGAAATACGAAAATGTTAGAACTGAAGAATATAAGCTATAAGGTAGACGACGAGCTTGGTGAAAAATATATATTAAAGGATATCGATTTGACGCTTGACGAGCGGTTCGTGGCGTTTACGGGCCCCAACGGCGGCGGTAAATCGACGCTTGCCAAGGTGATCGCCGGTATTCTCAAGCCCACCTCGGGAACGATCTATTTGGACGGAGAGGATATCACCGCGCTTTCGGTGACCGAGCGCGCGAAAAAAGGTATATCCTACGCCTTTCAACAGCCCGTACGCTTTAAGGGCTTGACGGTACGCGATCTGATCAATATCGCCGCGGGAAAAACGCTCAAGGTGTCCGACGCCTGCGCCTATTTGTCGGAGGTGGGCATGTGTGCGCGCGATTATATCGATCGCGAGGTGAACGCTTCCCTTTCGGGTGGCGAATTGAAGCGGATCGAGATCGCCACCATTCTCGCTCGTAGCACCAAGCTTTCGGTGTTCGACGAGCCGGAGGCGGGGATCGATCTTTGGAGCTTTGGCAATCTCATCAAGGTATTTGAAAAGATGCACGAAAAAACGCAGGGGAACATTTTGATCATCTCCCATCAGGAGCGTATTTTGAATATAGCCGACAAGATCGTCGTGATCGCAAACGGCAGGATCAAAGAGCAGGGCAAAAAGAACGAGGTGCTGCCCTCGCTTTTGGGACAAGACGCTTGTAAAGCGTTGACGGAAAAGCTGTAAGGAGGTAGGCGTATGGACGCGATCGAAAAGGATTTATTGCTGAAAATCGCCGACCTGCACGGCGTGCCCGAGGGGGCGTACAATATCCGCGGCAACGGCGAGCTTTCCGCGCGCAATACGACGGCGAATATCGATATCGTAACCAAGACGGACGGTAAATCAGGTATCGATATCTATATCAAGCCCCACACGAAAAACGAGAGCTTGCATATCCCCGTCGTTATCAGTAAGGCTGGCTTACAAGAGGTGGTATATAACGATTTCCATATCGGCGAGGGAGCGGACGTGGTGATCGTGGCGGGCTGCGGTATCCACAACTGCGGCGGCGTGGATATGACCTCGCGCCACGACGGCGTGCATACCTTTTACGTGGGGAAAAACGCCAAGGTGAAATACGTGGAAAAGCATTACGGCGAGGGGGACGGCAACGGTAAAAACGTGATGAACCCCGAAACGGTGGTGCATCTCGAGGAGGGCGCGCGAATGGAGATGGAAACGACCCAGATCAAGGGTATCGATTCGACTAAGCGCGTCACCCGTGCGGATATGAAATCGGGGGCGAATTTTATCGTCAAAGAAAAATTGTATACGCACGGCAAGCAATCGGCGGACACCGATTTTATCGTGGATATGAACGGAGAGGGGTGCAGCGCGGACGTCATGTCCCGTTCGGTAGCGGCAGGTACCTCCCGTCAAAACTTCGTATCGACGATGAACGGTAACGCACCCTGCCACGGGCATACCGAGTGCGACGCGATCATTATGGACGACGCGGCGGTCACCGCGGCGCCCTGTCTTTCGGCGAACCATATCGACGCGGAGCTTATCCACGAGGCGGCGATCGGTAAGATCGCGGGCGAACAGCTGATCAAGCTTATGACCTTGGGGCTTACCGAAAAGGAAGCGGAGGAGCAGATCATCAAGGGCTTCCTACATTAAAAACAAAGAATATACGGCGCAATACGGCGTTAAGCTTGCGTTTTCTCTCGCTCGTTTACCTTCGTAAATCTCCCGTCGAGAAATCCGCGCTTTCCTTGTCTTGCTTGTATCTTGCTTTGTTTTTATCGCTTGGCTCGGAGTATACAATTATAGTTGTAAAACCCGTTTGTCATTGCGTTCAGCTTTCTTACTATTGTCATTGCGAGGGAGCGTAGCGACCGTGGCAATCTCATATAAAATCCAGCCGTATCATTAACTATCAAAGGAGAAAATAACTATGAGCGAACTTGCTTATAAAAGAACGAACGTATACGAAAAGGCGGACGAAAAGCTCTTAAAGGAGATCTTCGATTACGCGGAGGGGTATAAGGTATTCCTGGACGAGGGCAAAACGGAGCGCGAGGCTTGCGCGTTTGCCAAAAGCGAAGCGATCAAAAACGGCTATAAGCCGTATAAATTCGGACAAAAGCTCGTCGCGGGAGATAAGGTGTACTACGATAACCGCGGTAAGAATTTGTACCTTATCAAGGTAGGCACCAAGCCCGTGGAGGAGGACGGTATCCGTATCCTCGCTTCCCATATCGACAGCCCCCGTATCGATTTCAAGCAAGTGCCCTTGTACGAAACGGAGGGCATCGCGTTTGCGAAAACGCACTATTACGGCGGTATCCGCAAATATCAATGGGCGACCGTTCCTCTCGCGTTGCACGGCGCGGTGGCGCTCAAGGACGGCAGCGTGATCGATATCAAGGTAGGCGAGGACGAAAACGATCCCGTATTCTACATAAGCGACCTTTTGCCCCATTTGGCGGCGAAGCAAAACGCAAAGTCGCTTGCGGAGGGTATCGGCGGCGAGGATCTCAACGTGTGGCTGGGCAATCTTCCCTACACCCTTGCGGAAAACGAAAAGGATAGAACCGTCAAGGAAAACCTGCTTAAAATTTTGAACGAGAAATACGGTATGGCGGAGGCGGATTTCTTGAGCGCCGAGCTGTGCGTGGTGCCTGCCTATAAGGCAAAGGATATCGGCTTCGACCGCGCGCTTATGGGTGCGTACGGGCACGACGACCGCGTTTGCTCCTATCCCGCGTTTACCGCCCTTTTCGACGAGCCGGACGGCGAGCATACCGTTATGGTCATTCTCGCGGATAAAGAGGAGATCGGGAGCGAGGGAACGACGGGTATGCAATGCGTGCTGTTCACCGACCTTATCGACGCGATCGCGCAATCGTTTAACGTTTCCTCGGCGGCGGTGCGCGCCAATTCCAAATGCCTTTCCGCGGACGTGAACGCAGGGTACGATCCCAACTTCCGCGACGTATGCGAGCCGCTCAATACGGCGTATATCTCCTGCGGCGCGGGCGTTACCAAATTCACGGGCGCGCGCGGCAAGGGCAGCTCCAACGACGCGGACGCGGAGTTTATCGGCTTCTTGCGTAAGATCTTCGACGAAAACGGCGTCGTTTGGCAAACGGGCGAGATGGGCAAGGTAGACGCAGGCGGCGGCGGTACGGTGGCGAAATATATCGCCAAAATGAATATCGACACCATCGATATCGGCGTGCCCGTGATCTCGATGCATTCGCCCTTCGAGGTGATCTCCAAAGCCGATTTGTACGAGGTGTATCTCGCTTTCCGCGCTTTCTTGAAATAATTTTTACGCAAAAGAAAAAGGTTTTCCCGGACTTGGGAAAACCTTTTTTGCCGTTTTTGCGCGTCAGCGAATAATATAGCCGTCCTCCTCGACGAGAAAATCGGAGGAATAGAACGCCGTTAAGGCGTTGACCAGCTCGGTGTAGTCCGATTTGGCAAAGCACTCGCAAGCGGAATGCATAGCGAGCTGTGCGATACCGATATCCGCGCCCGCCATTCCAAAACGCGTGACCGCCGAAGCGCCGAGAGTGCTGCCGCTACGCACGTCCGAGCGGTTGAAAAAGCTTTGCCGCTTTACGCCCGCCTTATCGAGCAGGGTCTTTACGACGACGGAGGAGATCGCGTCCGTAATATACGCGCCGCCCGCGTGCGATTTGATCACTACGCCGCCGCCCAGCGCAGCCTTGTTGGTCGTATCCGATTTTTCGGGGTGATTGGGATGCGTCGCGTGCGCGTTATCCACCGAAAGGAGGAAGGAGGAGGCGAGCGCCTTGTAATATTCGTTGTCGTCGAAACGGAGGGCGTACGCGATCCTACGCAATGCGTTTTCGAGGAAATCCCCGTCCGCGCCTTGGGCGGTACGATTGCCGATCTCTTCCGCGTTCATAAACGCCGCTACGCACACGCCGTCGCTTTCCGCCGCGGAGAGCAAGCCCTCCAAGCTCGCGTAGGCGCTCGTCAAATTATCGATGCGGGGAGAAGCCAAAAATTCGTCGTTCACGCCGAAGAAGTAAGGGGCTTGCGCGTTGACGAGATACAGATCGTAGGAAAGCACCTTGCCCTCGCCCGAAAGGCGTTCCAGCCAGTCCGTTTCCCCGTCCGCAAAGCCCAAGACGGGTTGTAGATCGATCTGCGGATTGACGGCAAAGCCGTCGTTCACGCCGCGGTTTTGATGGGCGGCAAGGGAGGGTATGGTGACGAGATAGGGAGAAACGACCGTTTCCGCGCGCACCCGATTGTTTTCGCTCTTTACCACGCGTCCCGCGATCCTCAAGGGACGGTCGAAGAAGGAATACCAAACGCCGCCGCCGTATGGCTCGGTGTTGAGCGTAGCAACGACGCCCTTTTTCTCCACGGGATTTTCCTTGAGCTTGAGCGCGGGCGAATCGAGGTGCGAGGCGGCGATCTTATAGGAGAAGCTGTCCAGATCGCCGACGACGAACGCCACCAAACAGCCGCCGCCCCGTTCGACGAAATATTTACCGCCCTCGCAAAGCTCCCATTCCTCCGTTTCCTTTAACCGCTTGAAGCCGTTTTCCGATAAAACCGCGCGGATATTTTCACAGGCGTTGTACGCCGTGAGGGAAGTGCTTAAAAAATCGAGTAATTTTTCCATGACCGTTCTCCGATAAACCCGTTGTTTCGTATATCCATTGTAGCATTTTTTCCTCCGTTTGACAAGCCTTTACGCGAAAAATGTTTCTAAAAGGTTAACGAACGGTAAAATATATGAAAAAATGATGAAAAGTATAAAAAGGGTGTTGTAACAAGCTTGACAAAATCGCAAAAGGGTATATAATATTGTATGAATAATACAAGGAGAGGAAGGATATGGAGAAAGAAACGTTTACCGCATTGCAAAAAGGGGATAAGAACGAGGAATATTTATTCAAGGTTTTCGGTATCCTCAAAGCGCGGGAAAGCTTCGTGATCTCGAGCGAAAAGACGCATTTCAATAAGACGGAATTGCGGTTGATCAGCGAAGTGCTCGCGGCGAGCTACGAGAACCGTCGGCTCTTTTCCACGCAGATCGCCAAGATCTTGGGCGTGACCCGTTCGGCTGTTTCGCACACCGTAAACCGTTTGGAGGCGCGCGGCGTGGTGAAAAGGATACCCTCGAATACCGATAAAAAGGTGGAATACATAGAAATTTCCGAGGATATTTTGAAAACGTACAAAGAGGATATACAAAAGTGCGTCCGTTTCGTCGGCGAGGTCGTCGAGGAATTCGGCGAGGACGATTTTTATAAGATGTGCGAGCTTTACGAAAAATTCGTGAATATGGCGCAGGCTAAACTCAAAGACTGATTAGAGGATAAAAAAATGTTACAGCTTAAAAACATCAAAAAAGATTACAAGACCGCCGGAGCGACGGTACACGCGCTTCGCGGCGTTTCCCTGCGCTTTAGGAAAAACGAGTTCGTTTCCGTTCTCGGCGCTTCCGGTTGCGGTAAGACCACCCTTTTGAACATCATCGGCGGTTTGGACCACTACACCGAGGGCGACCTCGTCATTTGCGGCGTGTCCACCAAGGATTACAAGGACCACGATTGGGACGTATACAGAAACCACCGCATCGGGTTCGTATTTCAATCGTACAATCTCATTCCCCACCAAACGGTGCTCGGCAACGTCGAGCTTGCGTTGACGATCGCGGGCGTTTCCAAAGCGGAACGCCGTCGTCGCGCGGAGGAAGCGCTCGTAAAAGTGGGCTTGGGCGAGGAGCTTCACAAACGCCCCAACCAGCTTTCGGGCGGTCAAATGCAACGCGTGGCGATCGCGCGTGCGCTCGTCAACAATCCCGAGATATTGCTCGCGGACGAGCCGACGGGTGCGCTCGATACCACGACGAGTATTCAGATCATGGAGCTTATCCGCGAGATCGCGGGCGAGCGCCTCGTCATTATGGTTACGCATAACCCCGAGCTAGCCGAGCAGTATTCCTCCCGTATCGTGCGCTTGCAGGACGGGCTCGTCGTGTCCGATAGCAACCCCTACGAGGGCGAGGAAGCGGAGGAAGCGGAGATTTGGGAGGAATTTACGCCCGTAGAGGAAGAAGAAAAGGGTGAACGGAAAAAGGCGAAAAAGGAGAAAAAGGCGAAAAAAGAGCGTTCGGCGATGTCGTTCGTCACCTCGCTCGGTCTTTCCGCGCGTAACCTTTTGACCAAAAAGGGCAGGACGATCATTACCTCGGTGGCGGGCAGTATCGGTATTATCAGCGTATGCTTGGTGCTGGCGCTTTCCAACGGCTTCAATAACTACATATTGAAGACGGAGGAGGATATGCTTTCCTCCAACCCCGTGCGCGTTACGGAAACCACCTTCGATATGGAAGCCATTATGTCGGGTATGACCACGCTCGAGGATATGCCCGAGCTCGATAAGCTCGGCGATAAGGTATACGTCAATTCGTTTTTGACCAATATCGCGCAAGGTATGACGGTCACCAACGATCTGTCCGAGGACTATCTCGCTTATTTGGAGGCGATGGACGAGGACCTGTATACGGCGATCGTGTACGATACGGGTATGGATATCGCGCCCAACCTGTATACGGAGGTGGAGCTTGAAAACACCGACGGCGTAAAGGAAAAACGCGCCATTTCCCTGTCCGCGCTCAAAACGCATTACACGACCAAGCTCACGCAACAGGAAGAAAAATACGCCCAGCTGGCGCCTATGGTGGATTATTTGGGCGAGATATTCGGGACCATTCCCGGAACCAAGGACTTGACGCGAGAGGACTGCGGCGACTACGTGCTTTCGCAGTACGATATCGTCAAAGGCAGCTTCCCCACCCAAGCCAACCAAGCGGTGCTCGTCATCGGCGGCAATAACGACGTGACCGACCTGACCCTTGCACAGCTCGGGCTTATCGACGAGGAGCTGTTTATGTCCCTGTTCCCCGTGGCGGGCGAGGAAAACACCGACTACGAGCAAACGAAAACGATCGATTTCGAGAAGATCTTGGGCAAGAAATTTATGCTCAATTACAACAACGCTATCTATACGGCGGCGGAAGCGACCGGTACGTATATGTTCGATTACGAAGGTAGTAGAGCGAGCTTAGACCAATACGGCGCAAGCGGCGGTATCGGCGTGGAGGTCACGGGCATACTGCGTTTGAAGGAGGGTATGAATTACGGGTGCTTGGGCAGCGGCTTGTTCTTTACCGAAAACCTGATGAACGACTTCCAAACGGTGCAAATGGAAAGCGAGATCGTCAAGGAGATCAAAACGCAAGCGGAAAAGCAGGCTACCTTGATACCGCAGCTGCAAGCGTTCCAAACGCAAATCGAAAAGCTCGACCCTACGGCGGCGGATTATCAAGTGCAGCTTGGTCAAATCGCCACGCAGATCCAAACGCTGTTGCTTTCGGAGGGAAAATATATCAAGGCGGCGGCTTCCACGCTCGCTTCCTATTATATGACCTCGTCCGAGATGGACAATATCTCTATCCTGTACGGGGACACCGCGCTCCGTAGCGTGGGAGGTAAATCCAACCCCAACGCGATCTCTTTATACACGGACAATTTCGATTCGAAAGAGGGTATGCTCGTCTACCTCGACGCGTGGAACGACAACCACGAAAAGGCGGAGCAGGTGCGCTATACCGACACGATCGGTATGATGATGACGATGGTGGAATCCATGCTCAACGCCATCACCTACGTACTCGTGGCGTTCACGGCGATCTCCCTCGTCGTATCGTCGGTCATGATCGGTATCATCACCTACGTATCCGTCGTGGAGCGTACCAAGGAGATCGGCGTTTTGCGCTCGCTCGGCGCGCGTAAAAAGGATATCAAGAACCTGTTCAACGCCGAAACCTTTATTATCGGCTTGACCTCGGGCGTGTTCGGCGTAGCCGTAACCTACTTGCTCTCTATCGTCATCAACGCGATCTTGGGCTCGCTCACGGGCATCGCGACGCTCGCTTCGCTTCCCTTCCTTTCGGCGTTCATCATGATCTGCGTCAGCGTAGGCTTGACCTTGATCAGCGGTCTTATCCCCGCGCAGGCGGCGGCGAAGAAGGATCCTGTTATTGCTCTCCGCACGGAGTAAAAACGCGTATAGCACGGCATCTTATCCGCAAAGCCGGAACGCACCCTCACTCGTTTACTAAAAGTAAATCTCCTTTCGGGTGCAACCCGCCGTTTGCGGCAACCTGCCGCCCTCTCCGCATTTTTAATTCGCTTGGCTCCGAGTATACAACTATAGTTGTAAACGCTCGCGCGCCTTGAACTGCTTGTAGCTACGCCGTTTTAACGGCAACGCCGCCGCAGGCGGCAATTCACGGCGGCATAGCCGCCGATTCACTATCAAGGGTATCGATATGCAAACGAACAATTATACGATTCGATCGAATTTCGACGGCTTGGAGTTAAGCGTTTTGGAGGTCTTGCCCGACGGCGAGAAAAAGGGCGTGTTCCAAATTTTACACGGTATGTGCGAGCATAAGGAACGGTATTTGCCGCTTATGGAATTTTTGAGCGGTCACGGCTTCGTATGCGTTTGCCACGACCACCGCGGTCACGGCGACAGCGTGAAAACGCCCGACGATCTGGGCTATTTCTACGAAAGAAGCGGAAACGCGGTCGTGCAAGACGCTATTCAGTTAACCGAGCGTATCAAAACGACGTATCCTAATTTGCCTATCACCCTGTTCGGGCACAGCATGGGCTCGATGATCGCCCGTTGCTTCGTGCAAACGGCGGACGATAAGATAGACAAGCTGATCGTTTGCGGCTCGCCCAGCCAAAATCCGCTGGCGGGCGTTGCGGTATGTCTTGCCAAGACGATAGCGCTTTTTTGCGGCAAGCGGCATAGAAGCAAGCTCTTGACCTATCTTTCGACGGGCAAGGGCAACGAACGCTTTGTGGGCGAGGGAAAATGCGCTTGGCTTTGTAAAAACCGTGCGGTGGTGCAAGCATACCTCGCGGACGATAAGTGTCGGTACTCCTTTACCTGCAACGGCTTTGAAAACCTGTTCAAGCTGATGAAGCGCACCTATCAAAAGAAAAGGTTCAGGGTGCAAAATCCTACGATGCCTATCCATTTTATCGCAGGCGGCGACGATCCCGTGATCGTGGACGAGCTGAAATGGTTCAAGGCGATCGAAGCTATGCGCGAGGTGGGCTACGAATCGGTATCGGGCAAGCTGTACGAGGGGATGCGCCACGAGATCCATAACGAAACGGACCAACGAAAGGTATTCGACGATATTCTTGCTTTTGCAAACGCATAAAACCTCGAAAGGGGGACATACTGCTTGCAGGAGGAAAGATTATGCGTATTATCAATATCATTGCTTATATTTTGGTAATCGTCGGCGCGCTGAACTGGGGTTTATTCGGGTTCTTTAATTTCAACCTCGTATCCTCGATCTTCAGCGGTGCGAGAACGGCGGGTTCTATCATCACCTACACGCTTATTGCACTTGCGGCGCTTTGGCTCATTTTGTCGCCCATGATCACGGACGGCGTTTTGTGGCTCAAGAGCAGACGCGCGGATTGATTTCCGCTTCGTTGGCGGCTTCCGAAAAACGAAAAACGGGACTCTTTTGTTAAAAAGGAGTCCTGTTTTTTATGCGCGCGGTAAAAAATTTTCGTCAAAGTATTGATTTTTTTTCGTTCGTATAGTATAATAAGACTACGGAAAAAAGAAATTTTTCCGTAAAAGGAGAAAAAACCATGTTACATTCCTTGCTTTTAAGCGGCGGCGCGATCGCCGGTATCGTAGTGGGCGCGATCTTTTTAGTGCTCCTGATCGCGGTGATCGCCATCGTCGTTTGGTGGATCAAAACGCGCAACGCGTTCGTGCGCTTGAAGAATAAGATCGAAGAAGCTTGGGCGACCATCGACGTCTATTTGAAAAAGAGATACGATCTGATCCCCAACCTCGTCGAAACGGTCAAGGGCTATGCCAAGCACGAGAGCGAAACGCTGCAAAAGGTGATCTCGGCGCGCAATATCGCTATGAGCGCGAAAACGCCGAGCGAGCAGATCGCGGCGGAAAACGGGTTGACGAGCTCGCTCCGTACCTTCTTTAACGCCGTTTCCGAAAGCTATCCGCAGCTCCAAGCCAACGCCAATTTCCTCGATCTGCAAGGGCAGTTAAAGGGCATCGAGGGCGAGCTGGAAAGCGCGCGGCGTTATTATAACGGTCAAGTAAAGGCGTTCAACACCAAGCTGGAGATTTTCCCCGCTTGTATCGTCGGTAAGCGTATGGGCGCGGACTACGTGAAACAGCCTTACTTTGAGTTGGATAGCGAAGAAGAACGTAAGAACGTCAAGGTTCAATTCTAAAAGATGAAAAACTATTGTCAACAAAAGCGGCTTTCGTTCTTTTGGAAAGCCGCCTTATTGCTTTTTTTAAGCGTATTTTTATTGGCGCTCCCGTTTACGGGTAGGGGCGAAACGGCTACGCTTTCGGCGAGCGCGGCGTCCGACGTGATCGAGATCAACGCGTTCGAAACGGAGATGGTTATCCGCGAGGATAGAAAGGTGGAGGTGCGCGAGCGTATCACCGTCAGGTTTTTGCAATCGGGCTTGACGATGTTCTACCGTAGCCTGCCCACCGAGGGCGCGAAGTACGGGGATATTACGGCGACCTGCGAGGGCAACGACGCCTTTTCCTATTACGTGGCGAGCAACCCCGACGTCAGCGGTTTTCTCGATATCAACTGCGTGGGTAACGCGCAAAAGGGGAAAACGTGGACGTACGATATCTCGTACACTATGGAAAACCATTTCGATACGAAAGACTCTATGACGATCGATATTATTCCCTTCGGCTTCACCGTGCCGTTGCACAACGTAAAGGCGACCGTCCGTTTTCCCGCCGCGATCGAACGGGACGATTTCCGAATTTTCGTCGGTTACGGCACGAGCACGCCCGAAACGGGCGGCGAGGCGACGGCTACGCTGTCCGAGGACGGCAAAACGCTGATCGTGGAGGCGTCTGTTTTGGAACGCGCGTATAGCGAGGATTTCGACGAATGGGTAGCCAAGGGCGTAACGCTCGACTTCACCTTGGAGGAGGGCGTTTTGGACGGATACTTGAAAACGCGCTTCTTCACCGACGATATGTGGTGGCTGCTCCTTTTGGGCGTTGGGTTTTCCGCGCTGACCGTGGCGGTGGTTTTCTTGACCAAAAAGAAACGGGAGATCGTCACGGTGGTCAATATCAAAGCACCCGAGAGTATGGACCCGATGAAGATGGGTAAGCTCCTCGACGGGACGGTAGACAAAGAGGATATTACCTCGATGATCTACTATTTCGCGCACAAGGGGTACTTAAAGATCGATTTTTCCAACGAGGACGATCCCGTTTTGGAAAAGCGGGCGAACTTGGAGGAGGGCGTTTCGCCTCATATCCGCACGCTGTTCAACGGTTTGTTCGCAAGCGGCGATAGGGTGGCGGTGTCCGATCTATCGGAAAAATTCTATGTGTACGTGGATAAAGCGACCAAGCAGGTGCCACACGAGCAAATGTATGAAAAACGCTCGGTGGTAGGTTTTATTCTCGGCGGCGTGCTCGGCGTTCTGTACGCCGTGATCGCTTCGTTCGCGCTCGGCTTGAAGCTGGGCGGCGACTATACCTATTTTCTCGGTATTGCGTTCGCCCTGCCCGTTGCGGCGGTGCTGCTTATCGGCTATA
Organism: Clostridia bacterium; assembly: GCA_017471785.1. GTDB lineage: Bacteria > Bacillota > Clostridia > Christensenellales > Borkfalkiaceae > Scatosoma. The sequence goes on from JAFURP010000049.1 coordinate 32,311, forward strand.
TCGGCGAAAACTACCGCTATAAATGGAAGCAAAGCCGACGGAGAGGTATGGCTTTGGCACAGCTGATCGTTGTCGCTTTGGGGGTTTTGATCTTTGTGTTGGGCTTTGCCAAGCATATTTCGACGGAATACGAACGGCTCGTTATCGGCGTGTTTTCCGTTTTGCCCGTCTTACTCTCGCGCGGCGTGCTTTCGCGTACGCAAAAGTATTGCGATAAGCTGGGCGACGTCCTCGGCTTTAAGGAATTTATCGTCGTGACGGAAGAGGAAAAGATCGCGTTTATGCTCAAGGAAGACCCCGAGCTGTACTATAAAGTGCTCCCGTACGCGCAGGTGCTGGGCGTAACGGACGAATGGGAGAAAAAGTTCGAGAATATCCTTATCGAACCGCCTTCGTGGTCTACGGGTACGAATATGACGGTATTCGATTATTGGATATTAAACCGTATGATGACGCGCGCTATGATCGTAGCTACCGCAAGACCGCAACCCAAGGGCGGCGGCTCGTTTACGGGTAGAAGCGGCGGAGGCGGCGGCTTCGGCGGCTTCGGCGGCGGGGGCTTTGGCGGCGGCGGTGGCGGCGCACGGTAAAAATGCGTATAGCACGGCGTGATCGCCGTGCATATTTTTTTGCGCTAAAACATATAGTATGCTATCCATAGGAGGGATAGCATAGTGAAAAGGATAGCTTGTTTAATACTCGCAGTCGCGTGCGTCTTAAGCGTTTCTTACGGCTTTATCGGCTGTAAAAAGGAAACGAAAGTAAGTAGCAGGTACGAGATCACCGCCGAATACCTGCCCGAAAGCGGCACTCTTGCCGGCACGACCAAGCTGACCTTCGAAAATTGCGGAGATAATGAAATTTCCGTGCTTAAATTTCAGCTCTATCCCAACGCCTACCGCAAAGACGCGCTTTTTAAGCCGGTGTCCAAGGCGTACGAAAACGCGGCGTATTACGCGGGCGAGAGCTACGGCGAAATGGTGATCTCCTCCGTCAACGGCGCGAAAAATTGGGAGGTGATGGGGGAGGACGAAAATATTCTCTACGTCTATCTCGAGCGCTCCCTTTTTCCCGACGATAAAGTGGTGCTGGATATCGGTTTTTTGCTGAAGCTCGCGCGCGTTAATCATCGGACGGGCGTTACCGAAAAGACGGTCAATCTCGGCAACTTTTTTCCCGTGCTTTGCGCGGAAAAGGATGGCGGCTTTTACGAGTGCGCCTATTATTCGGACGGCGATCCCTTCCTGTCCGAATGTGCCGATTTCAAGGTAACGATCACCGCGCCCAAGGATTACCTGATCGCCGCTACGGGCGAAACGGTGAGCGAGCGTAGCTTGGAAAGCAAAAAGGAGCATATCTTCACCGCCCAAAGCGTGCGCGATTTCGCGATGGTCCTTTCCGATCACTTCGAGGTAATGGAAAAGACGGTCGGGGATACCGAGCTCGTCTACTACTATTACGACGATCCCTCCGCGAAGGAGACCCTTGCCACGGCGGCGGAGGCGTTCGCCTATTTCGAAGATACCTTCGGGGATTACCCCTACGCGCGGTATAGCGTGGCGCAAACGGGCTTTTGCCTTGCGGGTATGGAATACCCCAATCTCGCGATGATCTCGGACGACCTGCTTGCCGCGGAATTGAGCCGCGCGATCGTGCACGAAACGGCGCATCAATGGTGGTACGGCGTGGTGGGAAGCAACCAGATCGAGGAGGCGTGGCAGGACGAGGGGCTTGCCGAATATTCCGCCTTGCTCTTTTTCGAAAATTATGAAAAATACGGCTTCAATCGCGAGGATACCGTGATGAAAGCGCTCAAAGAATACCGCTCCTATTACGACGTTTACGGAAGCGTTTTGGGACGCACGGATACTCGAATGACCCGTCACTTAAAGGACTATTTGAGCGATTACGAGTACAAGTGCTTGGCTTACGACAAGCCGCTCGTGATGCTCGATACCCTGCGAAAGAGCGTGGGGGACGAACAGTTTCTATCCTCCTTGAAAAAGTATTACGCTACGAACAAATTCGCGGTAGCCTCGTCCGCCGACCTGATCGCGGCGTTTGAAAAAACGGGCTTGGACGTTCACGGCTTTTTCGACAGCTTTTTAAGTGGAAAGGCGATTTTGTAACGAAAATGCTTGCCAAACGCCGTTTTTAAGAGTATAATAAAGGTATTGAAAAAGGAGTGAGTGGAAATGCCTTTATTGCAATACAAATGTGAAAAGTGCGAAAAACGCTTTGACGAGCTGGTGAAAAGCTATTTAGACGAAGTCAAATGCCCCGATTGTGGTGGCGCGACTTCTCGCGATTATTCGGGGGATATGTTCTCGTCAACGGGAAAGACGAGCAAAAAATGCTCGGGAAATTGCAAAACCTGCGGCGGTTGTAGATAAAAATAAGAATACATGATATTTATACGCCTCTGAAGTTTAAGAACTTCAGAGGCGTATTGTTGTTATTCATTTTTTAGTTCTCTTAAAAATTGTAAAAGTGCAAATTTTTGAGGGTCTGTAAGTTTGCGAATAAATTTCAAAATCGTTAATTCAACTCCTGTAACAGGGTGTGAGCTTGAAATGGAAGAATTTTTACCAAACAATTCGTCGATTGTAATATCAAAAAATTCGGCAAGTTTTAATATTGTTTCACAATCTGGCTCACTAGTGCCGTTTTCCCAGTTGCTTACATTTCTTTGGACATTTTCAATTTTCTGGGCAAGCTCATTTTGTGTTAAATGCATTTCTTCGCGAAACTCTTTAATCTTTAATTTCATAAGAGAAATCCTCCTATAACAATATTACCAAAAAAAGTGCTAAATTTACTTGACATAGAAATAATAATACTGTATAATATTGAAAAATAGAAAATAATTTTCTCTCTAGGAGGATTTATGAAAAAATTAACTTTTGATATTTATATCGGAAAGGGTATGCACCAACGACAAGAAGAAAATATTGTAGCATTTGTAGTTTTGCCGAGTGATATTCCTATGGGGCAAGTGAGCGTAGGTGGTGAAACAATAGATAATACAATTGGATTTTCTTTATTGGACTTATTGAGTAATTATATTATAGATTGGCTTGATTTGGTTGAGGATGAAAATTTGATAAAGGCGAATATACGCTTGAATAAACAATCGCCAAGTAGAGTATTCAAAGGTAGGGAAATTGTGAGGGCTATTGATATTATAGCCAAAGAAAATAATCGTACCTGTACTTGTTCAATTAATTCTGTTTGGGAGAAAATACAATGAAAGTTTTAATTTGGATTGGTTGTATGATTGTGGGTGGTTTTATTATGACCTTTATACCTAATCTTTCGCCACTGTTGAAAACCTTAATTTTTGCAGGGGAGTGCGCATTGGCAACTTATTTATGTAAGAAATGGAACAGGTATAAGGAGGCGAAAAAAGAGAATGAAAGGAAAAATAAAGACTAGTATTTTATGCCTATTAACAATAATATTATCTTCGTTTTCGGCATGCTTCAAGCAAGCCTTAACAGTGCAAGAATTAACATCAGATGAGCAATGGTATGTAGGAAAGTGGGAATTATCGAGAATTACATATATTGCAAGTGTTAATCCATTGTATCAATTGTTTTATCCGGCGCAAGGAAATGGTGCATATACAGTATTGTTTAATGAAATAGGCAGTGAATATTGGGGACGGACAAGTTTTATGTTTTCGGACAATAAAATAAATGGTGAAATCGACGGATACTTGCAAATAGGAGAATCCATTGATGACTTTAAGTGGAGCAATGCAGGAAGTAGTAGGCATAGGGACACAACTATGGAATTTTCACAAAAATTCTATTTTAGTGGGATTAATGGTAGAGGTGAAAGAATACATGAAGAGGTTGCGATTCTTACTGATGATAATGATAAAAACTACATTTATGATGATGAATTAGTAATAGGTGTAAATGGTTTAATGATATATGTTTTTGTTAGAGCGGAGGAGCAGAACTAAAAATGAGGTCAAAGGGTCAAGGCGGAATCATCCTAATAATATTATTATGGATTGTTTTGTTTTTTTTGTATCAAGCAGGACAGGAAATGGTTTATTATGAGTATGATGCTCCTTTGTATATATCAAAAGAGTTTATGATACAGCGTAATGGACAAGGTGGATATATAATAAGTGGTCAAATTACAAATTCTTCTGCAGAAACGATAAAAGTTCTTAATGTTAGAATTATAGCCACAGCCAAAAGACAAGGAAATACATCTTATTCAGCCACATTAAATCTTGCAGGTTTTGAACTTGTTGCGCAAGATACTATCTCGATATATCAAGAGGATTTATACATAAAAGAGGAGTTGTTTGATAGTTGGAGTGAGGGAACAACCATATCGAATAGTGTTGTATATTCAAATATTTCCTCTGTTGTTTGTGAAGTAGACTCTGAAAAATATAGTGTGGAATATTCCTTGATGAGTTATCGAGAAATCGAAGAAAATAGAGAAAAGGGAAAGATATTATCTGTTGTAGCTGTGTCAGGTGGGATAATCGTGGCTGTTGTGCTTATATTAATATGTATATATGCTTGGAGATTATCAAAATAATAAATAGCAAAGGGTTATCGTTGAACTAATTTATTCGCGCGCGACATATTATATAATGTATATCTTAACAACGGGCGTAAAAACCCGTTGTTTTAATAAAAATAAAAAAAATCAAAAAAATTTTGAATTTTTTTTCAAATTTTTTTTCAAAAATGCTTGACTTTATGGTTTGTAAATGGTATTATGTTTAGGCTGTCACTTAGGCGGTAGCGTTTTTGGCGGCAATCTTTCTGAAGAAAGATAGAAGAGAAGATTAACAACTGCATAGCAAATAGTGAAAGTTTTTTATTGGAAACAATGAAAGACGAGTACGAAAGGCAAAGAAAATTTTCATATTAGTTATTGAATAAGCTAATTTGGTTAATAAAGCATAAAGGCGTTAAAAGGCAATTTTAAGGCTCGATAGCTGCAATTAAAGGAATTAGCCGAGTAAGAAATATAGAATTTTTAGAAATCGAAAAGACGAGTAGAAAGAGAGAGAAGATCAAGCTACAAAGGGCTTACGGAGGATGCCTTGGTACGTGGCGCCGAAGAAGGACGTGA
>JAFURP010000006.1 GCA_017471785.1 Clostridia bacterium
AAACCGAGCAAAGTGGCGAATTTTTAGAGTTTTTCAATGGTTTTGCTATAAAAATCGCCGTTTTCGCCACCTTGAACGAATTTTGAAAAGAAATTTTGATTTTGCGCTTTGATTTTTGATTACGCGAAAATTTGCGTGTGACTGTGCGCCCGCTTATAGGTCGATTTGCGTAGAGATTTGACCTCCCCCTGGGGGGGTACAAAACACAAATCTAATAAAATGGTTGTTTCATAAATGTTCTCCTTTGCCGATATGACGGCTTGTATGTAGTGCGTTATAGTTTCTTTTTTACAAAACGAAAAAAGCAGAGAACTCAATCGCTGCTTTTAGCGGTTATAATACACTATTTAATTTTAAATAGTGGTATTGCTTGTAAAAATGTATTTCGGGGATTAAAAAGGTTAAGAATGCATCTTCTCAGCGTCATTATACCACGGAATGCGTATGGTATCGTATGGAATTCATGCTTATGTAAGTAGGTTATTGTCAATTTTATTATAACATGGGTTATGGTTACTTTCGTATACTTTTGTATAACCAATGTCTACTTTTGATTAATTTTTACTCCTATAATTATTATATCACGGGTATCGTTCAATTTTGTCTAGTTTCGTCTAGTTTTGTCTAGCGTTTTATAGATTTTTCATATAGTTTTGAAAATTTTCGTTTTCAGGGGCTATTTCCTTATACACACTAACTGTCCAACATGCCCATCCGTCCAAAAAAGACACATTATATAAAGGACATATACCCCCATTTTATGTATAAGGGTATTTGTTGTTGGGCGGATGGACACTTTGGACGGGTTGTGTATATAAGAGAAGAATTTTTATTAGCTTTTTCTAAAACCTGCTCCCTTATTTATTATACACCAGATATCGTCTTAATTTGGCTTAAATCGTCTTAAAACGGCTTAATTTATTGCCAAAGTTTTCCTTTCACAATTGATTAGTGTGTAATATTTTTGTGTATATATTATATAACTTGCTTTTTTCCGCGAAAAACATTATAATATATATCAAGCATTAAAAATTCACGAAGGAAAATGATATGGGACAAACAAATCCGTTAAAATTATCATCAACGAATTTAATTTCAAAAATTTTGGAACACGAGGGGTTATTTTGCGAACATATTCCGTATTGTTTTTCAACAAAAATTTTCGCCGATAAATACCCTATAATAAAGGAAGATTTAAGTAAAATTACGACGGAACCGTCATTCCCTTTATCTTTTACGATGAGTAAAAATTCTTTATTAAGAAGAACTATAAGCGTACCAAATTTAGTTAGTTATATACAATTACTATCTGTGTATGAACAGAATTGGATTGCTTTAGCGGATAAAGCTGTTTCCGACAATAGTGAATCAAAATTTAATTTAGTAGTGCCATTTTCTTATAACACAAATTTTAAAAGCTCTATTCGAAAGCGTAATAACAAATTTGTTGGTTATAAAGTAAAATTGAATATTGATATCGCTAATTGTTTTGACTCAATATACACACATTCAGCATCGTGGGCATTAGTCGGAAAGGAAAATGCAAAAAAGATTTTTAATAAATCTCATGATATGGATCCATCATTAATTCCGTTATACGAAATTGGTGATAAAATTGATAGGGCTACAAGGAAATTAAACGGCGATCAAACAAATGGAATCATGACTGGTCCATATAGCTCCTATTTATTTGCCGAAATTGTTTTATCGGAGATTGATAGAAAATTAACGGAATTAGAATTTGCGTTTACTCGTTATGTTGATGATTACGGATTTTATTTTTATTCTAAAGCTGATGCCGAAGCAAAAATAGAAGTAATAGCTAGTATATTCAGAGAATATAATCTTTCTATAAATTCGAGCAAAATTAAAATTGAAACCTATCCCTATGATTTGTTGGACGATTTTGGATCAGCTTTTGAAAATGACATAAAAAACAATAATTTATACGCAGTTTTACATAAAGCCCTTAGTTTATATAAGCAAGAGAAAAAAGGGGCAATTAAATATGCGTTTAAAATGTTATTAGCTAAAGGTGATATTGATAGTTTAGACCAAACGGTGCTTAATATGATTTTAGGTATTGTAATAAATATACCTGAAGTATCTAGTTTAGGAATACAACTTTTAGAAAAACCAACAGATAAACGTTTTTTAATTAAAAATGAAAAACGAATAAATCAATTATTAAGCCGTGAATTACAAGAAAGGCATGACCATGAAAGTCTGTGGTTATTGTATCTTTTGACAAAAATGGGATTACCTATTGACGTGGACAATTTGAAACGTGCAATAAAAACAGAAAATGACCTGTTGATAATTATGTGCTTGGATTCAATTCAAACGAATCCATATAATATTTACCAATATACAGGCAAAAGCAAAAATTATTTTAAAAAAATTAAAGATCTTATTTCCTGTTTTACTGAAGAAATTGCAATAATATCAAATTTAATAAAAAATGAGGATTATACAGGGACACATTGGCTACTAGCATACGAAGTTGCGTTTAATGATTTAAGGCTTGGGAAGAAGGTAAAAATTTACGAATCCAAAAAGCGTAATTTTTATAAAATTTTATCGGAAAATGACGTGTCATTTTACAATAAAATCAAGTAAATGTTAAATCAAGGTCACCAAATTTGGTGACCTTTTTGGTTGCCTTGGTTTTTTGAACGCTATAAAAGTTATTAAACGGCGTAAAAATTACGCAAAATACGGCGAGTAAACGGCGAAAATGGTGTAAAATATGCATTTTAGGTATTTTGCAAACCCTACATTAGGGTCAGATATATCCTCCTAAGGGACAATTATGAGTTCGATTCTCGTCGGGAGTACCAAAAAACGACCGATTTTTTCGGTCGTTTTTGCTTGTTGAACTTTTTGCGATAATACTTACTATTTATAGTTTTCTTTTTTATTGCTATGCTGATGGTTAGTTTGGACGGTAAAAACGTAAAAAATCATAACTTTTGAGTAAAATAGGCTATGTAAACGCGTGGGCTGGAATGGTATAATTACGAATAAATAAGGGTATAGGAGAAAAATTATGGCGAAAAGTAGACTTATAGGAAGCTATCCCGTGATCGGGATTAGACCGACGATCGACGGCAGGCGCGGACCGTTAAAGGTGCGCGAAAGCTTGGAAACGCAAACGATGAATATGGCGAAGAACGCGGCGAAGCTCATTAGCGAAAACGTGTTCTATAGCAACGGCGAGCCGGTGAAAGTGGTGATCGCGGATACGACGATAGGTCGCGTGGCGGAAGCGGCGGCTTGCGCGGATAAATTCAAAAAAGAGGGCGTGGATACCACGATCACGGTAACCCCTTGCTGGTGCTACGGTAGTGAAACGATGGATATGGATCCTATGACGATCAAGGCGGTTTGGGGCTTTAACGGAACGGAGCGCCCTGGGGCGGTATACCTTGCGGCGGTATTGGCAGGACACGCGCAAAAAGGACTTCCTGCATTCGGGATTTACGGACACGACGTGCAGGATCTCGACGACGCGAATATTCCCGAGGACGTGGCGGAAAAGCTCTTGCGGTTTGCACGCGCGGCGGTGGCGGTAGCGACGATGCGCGGTAAATCGTATTTGCAGATCGGGTCGATTTGTATGGGTATCGCAGGTTCTATCGTAGACGTAGATTTCTTTGAAGAATACCTCGGTATGCGCGTAGAGAGCGTGGACGAGGTGGAAATTATCCGCCGAATGAGCGAGGGTATCTACGACGAAAAGGAATATCAAAAAGCGCTTGCGTGGGTGAAAGCGAAGTGTAATTCCGACTTCGACAAAAACCCCGAAAGCTTGCAAAGAACGGCGGAAGAAAAGGCGAAGGATTGGGAGTTCACGGCGAAAATGGCGTGTATTATCAAAGACCTGATGAACGGCAATTCCAACCTACCCAAAGGCGCGGAGGAAGAGATGGTCGGTCATAACGCGATTGCGGCGGGCTTCCAAGGACAAAGACAATGGACGGATTTCTATCCCAACTGCGATTTCCCCGAAAGCATCTTGAATTCCACGTTCGATTGGAACGGCGCGCGAGAGCCGTATATCCTCGCCACCGAAAACGACAGCCTGAACGGCGTTTGTATGTTGTTCGGTAAGCTGTTAACGGGTAGAGCGCAAATGTTCGCGGACGTGCGTACTTATTGGAGCGGCGAGGCGGTCAAGCGCGTGACGGGGTACGAGATCGAGGGCAAGGCGAAAGAGGCGGACGGATTTATTCATTTGATCAATTCGGGCGCGTGCTGCGTGGACGCTTGCGGTGTGGTCAAGGACGAAAACGGTAACGCTATTATGAAAAAATGGTGGGAAATGACGGGCAAGGATATCGACGCGTGCATGCAAGCGACGACGTGGCCGTACGCCGATCTTGGGTATTTCCGCGGTGGAGGCTATTCCTCCCGTTTCGTAACGAGAGCGGAAATGCCGTGCACGATGATCAGGCTGAATATGGTAAAAGGGCTCGGTCCCGTAATGCAAATAGCGGAGGGTTGGACGGTGAACGTGCCCGACGAGGTGACGCATAAGCTTTGGGAAAGAACGGATTATACGTGGCCCTGCACTTGGTTTACGCCGCGCGTGACGGGTAAAGGTGCGTTCAAGAGCGCGTACGAGGTGATGAATAATTGGGGGGCAAATCACGGCGCAATATCTTATGGGCATATCGGCGCGGACTTAATTACGATGTGTTCTATGCTCCGTATCCCCGTATGTATGCACAACGTGGACGAGAAGGATATTTACCGTCCCGCGTGCTGGAATGCGTTCGGAATGGATAAAGAGGGTCAGGATTACCGCGCTTGTGGGGCGTACGGTCCTATGTATAAGAATATAAAATAATAGAAAGCTGTGGCTTGATAAAAAACCGACGGAAAGCAAGCCGTCGGTTTTTCGTATACAAAAATTCGCTTTTGGGCATACTCTAAGTAGTGAAAATCAATGAAAAGGAGTAACCCAATGAATCCGTTTAACGAAAAACCGATCTCGATCGAGAGCGCCTTGCAAAATTGGCAGCAAATGTATCCCAAGCCTTACGATAAGCGCGAGGTGGATCCGTATACCAAAACTCGCATTATCTTAATGAACGGTACGGAATTCGAGGCGAACTGGTTTTCGCATCAATTCGCCCGTCATACCGACGATAACGACCTGCGCCGCGATCTTGCGCTTACGCGCGCCGTGGAAAAGCAGCAGCAATTAAAGATATCCTTGCTCAAGCCTATGAACGAAACGGTTTTGGAGCATACGATCGGTTACGAACAGCTCGCCGTCGATCTCACCGCCGAGCTTGCCAAGCGCGAGCTGGATTGCAACGTAAAAACGGCGTTGGATTTCGCGCTTTTGGAGGATTTCGATCACCTTTACCGTTACGCGAATCTTTTGGAAATGGAACAAGGTATCTACGCGGAATGGTTGGTGGGTAGATATACGGAGATCATGCCCGGCCGTCCGACGATCGCGCATCATAGATATCCTATGGATAACGTAAAGCGTGCCGTCAACGCAAAATGCTCGGACACGCAAACGGTGCTTTCGACTATGATCATCACCGCGGCTGAACAGCAAACGATGAATTATTATATGAACGTCACTAATTTTGCCTGCTCGGATATCGGGCGGAGGCTGTATCAGGAGATCGCGCTCGTTGAAGAGGAGCACGTAACGCAATACGAAGCGCTTATGGACCCCAACGCCACTTGGTTTGAAATGTTGTTGTGGCACGAATATTGCGAATGTTATCTTTATTGGTCGTGCTATAAAACGGAAACGGATCCACGCATTAAAGTTTTTTGGGAGGAAAATCTCGCGATCGAGATCTCCCATTTGCACAAAGCGGCAGAGCTTCTTAAAAAATACGAAAAGAAAGAATGGAACGAGGTCATCAAAGACGGCGAATTCCCCGCACCCATTTCCTTGCACGAGAATATAGACTACGTGCGTAAGATCTTGGGTGAAACGGTGCAGTATACCTCGCTGAAGGAGGATTACGTCAAGCTCAAGGATTTGCCCGCTGACGCCGATTTCTTCCGCTATCAAAATATCATCAATCCAACGGTGCAAATGGTGCCTTCGCATTGCGTGATCGAAACGTTTATCCGTCGCCGCGGCGCCGATTACCGTTATCAAGTCGCGCCTAGCCCCGTGCCCGAGCTCCGCAACCGTCGGCAGGACAATACTTCCGTCGGTAGGAAACCGAATGCGGCGGAATCCACACAATTTTATTGTAATAAAGACTAATAGATAGCCCGAACGGTTTACCGTTCGGGCTTTTTTGAAATTTTGGTGAAAATAAGGTTTGTTTTTCGTTGCGAACTTTACAATATGGAAAAATTATACTATAATTATATCAAACGAAGGTTAAAAGAGGTCTTATGCCGAATAAAAAGAAGAAAAAGAAACAATGGGTGAAACGCCGCCACGCGGTGATCAGAAATCTCGCCTCTTTTCTATTGAGCCCTTACATAAAATGGAAATACGGTATAGCGGTCGAACGGTATAAGGGAGCGAAAAGGCAATATTTGATCGTTGCCAACCACCAAACGGCGTTCGATCAATTTTTTATCGGTATGGCGGTGAAGGGTCCAATCTATTACGTGGCGAGCGAGGATATCTTCACCAACGGTTTATCCTCTAAGCTGTTGAAGTGGGCGGTCGCGCCTATTCCCATTAAAAAACAAGCGACGGACGTGCAAGCGGTGTTGACCTGCAAGCGCGTCGTGCGCGAGGGTGGTACGATCGCGCTGATGCCCGAGGGCAACAGGACGTATAGCGGTAAGACCGAATATTTCAAATCGGCGGTGGTGGGGCTTGCGAAGATCCTCCGCTTACCGCTTGCTTTTTTGCGGATCGAGGGCGGCTACGGCGTGCATCCGAGATGGAGCGACGTGGTGCGTAAGGGTAAAATGCGCGCGTATATTTCCAAGGTAATGGAGCCGGAAGAATATCTTGCGCTTTCCGACGACGAGCTTTACGCGGTGATGAAAAAGGAGCTTTTCGTGGATGAAAATACTACGGGCGGCGAGTTTTTTCATCAAAAAAGCGCCGAATATCTCGAACGCGCCGTCTATTATTGCCCCGACTGCGGTTTCTCTACCTTTGAAAGCCGTAACGATACGATAGCGTGTAAAAAATGCGGTAAAGCGGCGCGGTATTTGCCCGATAAGACGTTTGAGGGGATCGACGGCGAATTTCCCTTTAAGCATATGGGCGAGTGGTACGAGGCGCAAGCCCGTTTTATCCGTTCCTTTGATCCATCGAGCGCGACGGAGGTGCCGTTGTACGAGGATACTGTGAATATCTTCGACGTTTTTCCGTACAAGAAAAAGGTCTTACGTGCAAAAAACGCAAAGCTTGCGTTGTACGGAAACCGCGTTGTCGTGCAAACGGCGGCGGGGGTTATGGAAATGCCTTTTGACCGCGTGAGCGTGGCGACTGTTTTGGGGAGAAATAAACTGAATATTTATTTTGAAGACAAAGTGTATCAATTCAAGGGCGAAAAGCGCTTTAACGCGCTGAAATACGTAAACGTGTGTTACCGTTATAAAAGCGTAACGAAAGGAGAAGAAGATGGCGAATTTTTGGGACTTTAGCGTTTGGGGCACGTTCAATTTGATAGCCGTACTGCTCATCAGCTTGTTGGTGGCGAATATTTTGAAGAAAACGGTCAAATTCTTGCGCGTTTCCTTGATTCCGACCTCCGTATTGGGCGGCTTGCTTTTGCTCGCCGTAGCGGCGGTTTACGGCGCGATCACGGACGAGAATATGTTCGATACCGCGTTCTTCGGCGGCGACGGGGCTTCGGGACTGGAGATCATTACCTACCACGCGTTAGCGCTCGGGTTTATCGCGACGGGGTTGAAGATATCCGATAAGAAAATCACCAAAGAGCGTAGCGTGGAGATATTCAATACGGGCGTGACCACCGTTTCCACCTATCTCGTACAAGGCGTCGTGGGGCTTGGTATCACGCTGATCGCTTCGCTGATCATGACCGATTTCTTTGCGGCGGCGGGCGTTTTACTTCCCTTCGGCTACGGACAGGGCACGGGACAGGCGCTCAATTACGGTAGTATCTATGAAAGCGATTACGGCTTCGTCGGCGGTAAAAGCTTCGGGTTGACGATCGCTGCGCTTGGATTTTTGAGCGCGAGCATCGGCGGCGTTATCCATTTGAACATACTAAAGAAAAAGGGAAAGATCAAGCTCGAGCCGTTGATGGATGAAAAGCTTTCCTCCGAAAGCGTGCAGGAGGACGGGGATATCCCTATGAACGGCAGTATGGATAAGCTTACCGTGCAGATCGCTTTGATTGCGCTCACCTACTTGGTTTCGTATTTGATTATGTGGGGGCTTGGCTTGCTTTTACCCGGTATGCGTTCAGTCGTTTACGGCTTCAACTTCTTGATCGGCGTTTTGGTTGCCGCGCTCGTTAAAGCGGTTTTGAAAGGGCTTCGCAAGAAAAAAATACTGAAAAAGAAATACGTCAATAATTTCTTAATGACGCGCGTGAGCAACGCTTGCTTCGACGTTATGGTGGTCGCCGGTATCGCAGCGATCCGCTTGGACGTTTTGAAAAGCTATTGGCTGGTCATTATAATCCTCGGCGTCGTGGGTGCGTTTATTACCTATTATTATAACCTTTTCGTGGCAAGAAAACTGTTCAAAAATTATTCGGAGGAGCAGTTTTTGATGATGTACGGTATGCTGACGGGGACGGCGAGTACGGGCGTGATCTTGCTTCGTGAGCTCGACGGCGATTTCAAAACGCCCGTTGCCGACAACCTCGTCTATCAAAATTTCCCCGCTATCGTGTTCGGCTTTCCGATGATGTTGCTTGCCACGCTTGCGCCTAAAAGACCCGTGCTGACGCTGATCATTCTTGCGGTGTTCCTTTTGGCGATGAACATATTGCTGTTTAGGAAGCAAATCTTTTCGAGAAAAAAGGACGTAGAACAAATTTCCGAAACGGCGGCGATCGAAGCCTCGACGGAGGAAACGAACGAATAAAAACGAAAGCTCCCTGCAACCGTTCGTTGCAGGGAGCTTTCTATAACGAGGGGGAATTCAGATCGTTTCTACGTTGATGAGATTGGAATTGCCGCTCTTGCCGTTGGGGGTGCCGCCCGTAATGACGATAATATCTCCCTTTTTTACGAGCTTGCTCTTGATTGCGGCTTGCTTGGCGAAATAGAACAGGATGTCGATGGAGGAATATTCGTCCGCCATAACGGGTAAAACGCCCCAAGAAAGCGCAAGCTTGCGATAGGCGTACGGATCGGTGGTAAGACCGATAATGTTGATATTCGGACGGAAACGGGACACCATACGCGCCGTGCCGCCCGTACGGGTGCAAACGACGATCGCCTTTGCTTTCAGATCCTTGGCAAGCGTTGCCGCGGAGTGCGACAGGGCTTCGGAGGTGTTTTGAATGGCGAAGTTTTCGATCGTTTGAATGTATTCGGTGTGGTTTTCCGCGTGTTCTACGATCTTTGCCATAGCCGAAACCGATTGCACGGGATATTCGCCTGCGGCGGTTTCGCCCGAAAGCATTACGGCGGAAGTACCGTCGTAAACGGCGTTGGCTACGTCGGAGATTTCCGCACGCGTGGGACGGGGATTATGGATCATAGACTCCAGCATTTCCGTCGCCGTGATGACCCGCTTGCCGTGTATGCGGCATTGATTGATAATATATTTTTGGATATCGGGTAATTCCTCGTAGGGAATTTCCACGCCAAGGTCGCCGCGCGCTACCATGATACCGTCCGAAACGCTCATAATATCAAGAAGATTATTTACGCCTGCGCGGTTTTCGATCTTTGCGATCACGTCGATATGCTCGCCGCCGTGCGCTGCTAAGAATTTTTTCGCGTCGATAACGTCTTGCGCCTTGGAAACGAAGGATAACGCTACGAAGTCTACCTGTTGCTCGATGCCGAATAACAGATCGGCTTTATCCTGCTCCGATAAAAACTCCATATGCAATTCCTTGTCGGGGAAAAACATAGACTTGCGGTTGGACAGTACGCCGCCGATCTCCACGATACAATGCACCTCGGGGGCTTGTACCTTGACCACGCGGAATACGATAAGCCCGTTGTTCAACAGGATCTTATCACCTGCGCTCAAATCCCCGCAAATTCCCGCGTAAGAAACGGCTACGCGCTCTTGATTACCGACGATATCCTCCGTCGTAAAAATGAAAGGATCGCCCTCGTTTAAGAGGATCTTATCGTTTTCAAAGGTTTTGATGCGGAATTCCGGCCCCTTCGTATCCAACAATATGGGCAGGGGGATACGCTTTTCTTCACGTACCCGTTTGATGATCTCGATTTTTTTAGCGTAATCCTGGTGCGTACCGTGTGAAAAATTCAAACGGACGACGTCCATTCCGACTTCCGTCATCGCGGCGATCGTCTTTTCGGTATCGCTTGCAGGACCGATGGTGCAAATAATTTTGGTTTTTTTCATACTCTCTCCATAAGCAAAAGCTCTTATAAATGATAGATTTTTTTCAAAACGAAAAAAATCAATACAATTCTACTATTTTTTTCAAAAAAAAGCAAGCAAATCGAGTGATTTTTTTCAAACAAAGTGGTATAATATATAAAGATTTGAGTTTGTTATACGGTCGCGGTGTCTTTTAAGACAATGAGGAAAGTCCGAGCAGCATAGAACAGGGTGCCTGATAACGTCAGGTGAAGGCGACTTTAAGGAAAGTGCAACAGAAATAAACCGCAAGACTTTCGTCTTGTAAGGATGGAAAGGCGAGGTAAGAGCTCACCGATAGTTTGGTAACAAGCTATGCCATGTAAACCCCACCCGCTGCAAGATTGGGTGTTCGTCATATAGGGCTGTTCGTCCGACGAATTACCGTGAATATCGCTTGAGCTTGTCGGCGACGGCAAGCCTAGATAAATGACCGTACACGACAGAACTCGGCTTACAGACAAACTCAAATCCCTTTATAAAGCGTAGGGGACGGGCGAGCCTTGCCCGTCCTTTTTTTGCGCCAAAGCTACGGCTATTATGTCAGACATAGGTATTACGACACGCATAATACTGCCTGCAAACCCTTTATTTATAAGGGTATTATGCGACGCACAATAATTACGTCGAGCATAGTACGTAAAAATCAAAAAGAAATTTGACATAGTACAAACTCTCCCTTTCATACGATAAACAGCGTAAGGAGGCGAGAGCTATGTTTTTGGATTTTTTATGGTCGCTCATTGGACGGATCGTATTTTTCACGGGTACGATAGGCACGAAGAACTCATTTCCCAAACCGCTTTCCAAGGAGGATGAGGAGAAGTATTTGGCGTTGGCGGCAAAGGGAGATAAGGAGGCGAAGGATATTTTGGTAAAGCACAATATGCGTTTGGTAGCGCATATCGTGAAAAAATATACGGGCGCAGCGGAAACGGACGATCTGATCTCGGTGGGGAGTATCGGGCTGATCAAGGCGATAGGGACGTATCAAGCGGGGCACGGAACGGCGCTTGCCACCTATACGGCAAGATGTATCGAAAACGAGATTTTGATGCTGATTAGATCGAATAAGAAGCACAAAAACACGCTTTCTTTGTCCGATCCCGTCGGTATCGATAAGGACGGCAACGAGCTTACTTTGATGGATCTGCTCTTTGAAAAAGAGGATTGCGTGTTCGAGGAGGTGGAACGCTCCGTTCGCAGGGAAAAGCTTTTGGAGCAAATCAAGGATATCTTGAGCGAAAGGGAGTATACCATACTTTGCCTTAGATACGCCTTGAAAGGGGGGATCCCGTTGCCGCAAAGGGAGGTTGCGAACGTTTTGAAGATATCCCGTTCGTATATTTCCCGTATCGAAAAGCACGCGGTGGAAAAATTGCGCGCAAAGCTTAAGGCGGAGGATTTCCTTGATTGACCTTTTGCGACAAAAGCGAAAAAATTCCTTGAAAATCCCAAAAAATAGAAAAAAAATGCCGCTGTGGGCTTGAAATTTTTCTCTAAATATGGTATACTGTATTTAGTTTAAGCGGAATTTTTGCCGAGCGCGACGGGAAAAAGTCGGTTGCGCTCGGTGAAAACCCGTAAAAACGGCGTAAAAACAGGAAAAAATATTTGGAGGATTTCACAATGACAATATCACAAGATGTTGCACAGATGTACTGCGTTGCAAAAGGCGCAGGCGTTGCTCGTCATGAAAACGCTGCCATTCCCGAAGAAGGTAAGTGGATTCACGCGAAAGAGATTAAAGATATCAGCGGTTTCACCCACGGTATCGGCTGGTGTGCGCCGCAGCAGGGCGCTTGTAAGCTTAGCTTGAATATCAAGAACGGTATCATTCAAGAAGCGCTCGTGGAAACGATCGGTTGCTCGGGTATGACCCATTCCGCGGCTATGGCGGCTGAAATTTTACCTGGAAAGACCCCTCTTGAAGCGTTGAATACCGACCTCGTTTGCGACGCTATCAATACGGCAATGAGAGAATTGTTCTTGCAAATCGTTTACGGTCGTTCGCAATCCGCGTTCTCCGACGACGGTCTTTCGATCGGCGCGGGTCTTGAGGATCTCGGTAAAGGACACCGTTCGCAGGTAGGTACGATGTACTCCACCCTGCAAAAGGGCGTTAGATACCTTGAAATGGCGGAGGGCTACGTAACCCGCCTTGCGCTCGACGCGAACAACGAGGTTATCGGCTACGAATTCGTATCCCTCGGCAAGATGACCGATTTCATCAAAAAGGGTATGGAGCCGAACGAAGCGTACAATAAGGCGATGGGGCACTACGGTAGATTCAGCGAAGAGCAAGGCGCTGTGAAATTTATCGACCCTCGTAAGGAATAAGGAGGATAAGCAAAATGTCATTATTTGAAGGTTACGAAAGAAGAATTGATAAAATCAACGGCGTTTTGAAGGAATACGGCATTTCTTCCGTGGAGGAATGTAGAGATATTTGCCTTTCCAAAGGCGTAGATTGCGATAAGATCGTTAGAGCAGGACAACCTATCTGTTTTGAAAACGCGGTATGGGCGTACACCGTAGGCTCCGCGATCGCCATTAAGAAGGGATGCACGAAAGCGGCGGACGCAGCGGCTGCGATCGGTATCGGTTTGCAAGCGTTTTGTATTCCCGGGTCGGTTGCACAAAACAGACAAGTAGGTCTTGGTCACGGCAACTTGGGCTCGATGCTTCTTTCCGACGAAACGGAATGCTTCTGCTTCCTCGCCGGTCACGAATCGTTCGCGGCGGCGGAGGGCGCTATCTCCATCGCGTTGAACGCAAATAAGGTAAGAAAGAACCCTCTTCGCGTCGTGTTGAACGGTCTTGGTAAAGACGCAGCTTATATCATTTCGAGAATCAACGGCTTCACGTTCGTCGAAACGGAATTCGACCACGCTACCGAAACGGTTAATATCGTTTACGAGAAAGCGTTTTCCGACGGCGATAGAGCCAAAGTAAGATGCTACGGCGCCGACTCCGTATCCGAGGGCGTTGCGATCATGAAGCTCGAACACGTCGGCGTATCCATTACGGGTAACTCCACCAACCCCACGAGATTCCAACACCCCGTTGCGGGCACCTACAAGAAGTGGTGTAACGAAAACGGCGTAAAGTACTTCTCCGTTGCTTCCGGCGGCGGTACGGGTAGAACGCTTCACCCCGACAATATGGCGGCAGGTCCCGCTTCCTACGGTATGACGGATACGATGGGTAGAATGCACTCCGACGCGCAGTTCGCAGGCTCTTCCTCCGTGCCCGCGCACGTAGAAATGATGGGCTTGATCGGCGCCGGTAACAACCCGATGGTCGGTATGACCGTTGCTTGCGCGGTTGCTATCGAAGAAGCTATGAAAGCGTAAGCTAAAAGATAAAAGAAAAAAGGGATTTGCAAAAGCGCAAATCTCTTTTTTCGTATGTAAAATATAAAAACCGCACGATGCCGTGCGGTGTGGTGGTGGACGCGAGAGCGTTTTGGCTTGCGCCAAAGCTTCGCATGGCTCGCGCGAACTCCGACCTCTACCATTAATGAAAAAAACCGCAGGATAATTCCTGCGGTGTGGTGGTGGACGCGAGAGCGTTTTGGCTTGCGCCAAAGCTTCGCATAGCTCGCGCGAACTCCGACCTCTACCATTAATGAAAAAAACCGCAGGATAATTCCTGCGGTGTGGTGGTGGACGCGAGAGGGCTCGAACCTCCGACCTCTACCATGTCAAGGTAGCGCTCTAACCAACTGAGCTACGCCTCCGATACGATCAACGAATAACTACTTTGATATTATAGCAAATAAATCATTCTTCGTCAATCGTTTTTTAAGGCAAATAGCAATTTCGTTAAAGAAAAATTACCGCTTAAAAAATTTTTTTTCAAGCGGTAATCGGTTTGGTTATTTGTCGTTTTTCGTGCGAACGGAGAAAAGATAGAAGAACGCAACGAAGAACAAAATATTCATTAAATAAACGACGGGTATAACGATAAAGCTTAAAAGCTGAGAGGGGACGGAAAGCTGCGCTTTGCAATATACCGCGATCATGGTAACGAGGATCACGGTGATCACGAATACGACCGCCGCGGTCAAAATATACGAAGCGTGCTTTTTCCGTCTCGCACGCGGACGGTAGCCCGTCGCGTACAGGATCGCGCAAACGATAAATTGAACGAACCCGACGGCAAAACCGACGGCGGGGTACGCGGCGGAAACGCCGAGGTAACCGCGCGTAAAGAACACCAACAAGCTTTCAAAGGCGACGATACAAAAGATAATGAACGCCGATTTGAAAAGGGTCAAGCCCATATTAAAGCAACCGCTTGCGCTTGCGACTGCGGGCGCTTGGGGTTGAGCGGTCGTCGTTTTCATACCGCCTGCCGTTTGTAAACGGATACCCTCCGCTTGCGCCCGTTCGCGAAGATCGCCGTAATTAAATTCCGTCGAGGTATAAGCCGTTTGCGCGTTTGCGGTAGGGGCGTATTGCGCGCTTTGCGCTACGCCGTAAGCGAATTCGTTGTTTTGATACGCCGCGGCGTATTGACGGTTGCGGAAGCTTTGCATAGCGTTGCTCAAGGCGTTTTCACGCTCCGCCAAATTCATCTCGCGTTCCTGTAATTCCCGCGCCTGTCTTTGCAGGAACGCGGTGTCCTCGGTCGCTTTTTGTTGCGTTTCTTGGAGAACGCGTTCCGCTTCTTCCTTAGAACGGTTAAACGCCGTCTTTTCCTCCTCCAGCGCGGTTTTCAAAGCGTCCAGCTCTTTAGAGCGTTCTTCTATCTGCGCCTTTTCCGTTTGCAGGGCGGCTTGTTCCGCTTCCATCTTTTCCAAATTTTCGTTGAAAACCTTTACCTGTGCGTTATACGCGCTCAATTTATCCGCAAAATCGAACTGCTGCGCCGCAAGCGCGTTCTTGCGCGTGATGAAATCCAATTGCTGTTGGTTATAAATGGCTTGTCTTGCGGATAATTCCTTTTGCTGTTGCTGTAGCTCGTTGAATTCCTCTTGCAGCTTGGAATTTTCACGGGAGAGCTCCGTTTCGCGCGATTGCAGATCGTCCTTTTGTTCTTGACGGATATCCAGCGCCGCTTGTTTTTCTTCGAGCAAATATTCCCTTTGCGTGATCTCGTAGTTTTTCTTATCGATCTCCGCGCGTTCCGCTTGCAACGACTCGCGCAACGCGTTTAATTCCTCGCGGCTCGCTTGTAATTTGGCTTTTTCTTGCTCCAAAGCGTCGTGTTCGCCGCGTAAGGTGTCGCGCTCGACCTCTAAAACGTCCCTTTTGTTTTTCAGCTCTTCGCGCTCCGCTTCCAATTGCGCGAGGGCGGTGGAGTTTGCTTCTTCCGATTGTTGAGCAAGCGCGCTTTCCCGTTCGATTAAAGCGTTTTCTCTTTCCTCTAATTGCCGTTTATCGCTTTCGATTTTATCCCTTTGCGCTTCGAGCTGCGCCTGTTGCGCGCGAAGCTCTAAACCGCGATTGTAAAATTCCGTCGATTTGCTCTCGTAATCGTTTTTCAGCACGGCGATCGTTTCTTCTTGCGTGGAAACGGCGGTGTTGAGGGTGGAGATCAGGGTCTTCTTTTCCTCCAGCTCCGATTTCAAGCCGTCGATCTCCGTCTTGGCTTGCTCCAGCTCCTCGTTATTAGCTTGCGTAGCCGCGTTTTCCAGCTGCTGCTTTTGTTCCTCCAAAAGGAGCTTTAACGCGCGGATCTCCGCGTTTTGGCTTTCGAGCTGTGCTTTGGCTTCCTCGATCTCCCGTTCCTTTTCGGCAAGCTCTAACTCTTTTGCCGCGATCACGCCTTCCTTTTCGCTCAAAGCGTTTTGCTTTTCCTCCAGCTCGCGTGTTTGCGCTTCCACCTTTTCCTTTAATTCTTTCACGTCCGTCTTTTGCTCGGCGAGAGTGGAGGTTTGCGTGGAAAGGAGCGCGCGTTCGCGTTGCAGCTCGTTTTTCAAAGCGCCGAGCGCCGCTTTTTCTTCCTCCAACGCCTCCTCACGCGCGGTAAGCGCACGCTTCAGTTCGGTCAATTCCTTTTGCTTTTCGGTGATAAAGGAGAAATCGTAGTGAGCGTTTCCGTCCGAGATCAAGCTGTCGATGATCGTGCGGGAATATTCCCATTCGGACAGGTTCTTTTCCGTGATCGATTTACCCTCGTCCGTCAAGGAGAAATATTTTCTCCTGCCGCCGTTGGAAAATTCACCGTAATACGATTGTACGTATTTGAGGGATTCCAAACGCTTCAACGCGCTGTAAAGGGTGGGCTGTTTTAAGGTATACAGCCCGCCGCTTTTCTTTTCGATCTCGTTGATGATGTCGTAACCGTATTTATCGCCGTCGTATAAACTGCGTAAAATAATGGTGTTGATGTGCCCGCGGATAAGGTCGGAGCTGATGCCGAAATTTTGTTCCTCGCCGCCCGTTATTGCGTTGTCGACTTCTATCATATCCATAAAACTACTCCGTAACGTTTTATTTTGTCTAATAAAATACTCTACGTAAAGTATTATATCACAAATAGAAATAAATGTCAATATTATGACTGACAAAAAACCGAAAAAGGACAAATTTCACGCGATTTTTTCTGAAAATTCCAACTTTCGTCATTGACTTTTTCGCCTGTAAAGATTATAATAGATATATTATGAAAGCATACGAGCATATTCAAAAATTTCAAGTGAAATACTGCGACGTGGATTTCAAGGACGAATTAAAGCCCTCCGTCGCGCTCTCTTTAATGGAGGAGGTGGCTTGTTCGAGCGCGGACGAGCTCGGTTTTGGTTACGCTTACGTCAAACCGAAAGGCTACGCGTTTATGGTTACGAACGTGTGCTGTTCGTTTTTGAGACCTATCGGCATCGGCGAGCTTATCACCGTGAAAACTTGGCCTTTGCCTCCGTCCTACGTCGTGTTCGGCAGAGAATATAAATTTCTTTCCCAAGCGGGTGAAGCGCTTATAAACGCGTCCTCCCGCTGGTGTTTGGTGGATATGAAAACGGGTAGATTATTGCAATCCAAGGTGATCGAAAATCAAGACTATTCCACCTATAACACGGCGAAAGCGCTCGAGGAGGTACGATGGAAGATCCCCGCCTTTAAGCCGGAGGAGGGATCGCTCCGTTTTACCATCACGATCGCCAACTCCGAATACGACCACAATATGCACGTGAACAATACGCGCTACGCCGATTATTGCTTTAACTGCTTTACGGTTGCGGAGCTTGCGGAAAGGAAGCTCAAGCGTTTTTCCATTTCTTACGTCAAACAATGCAAGGAGAACGATACCTTACGCTTCTACTTAAAAAAGGCGGAGGACGGAAGCTATCTCGCGCACGGCTTTAACGAAAAGGACGAGATCGTCGTGCAATCACAGATCGCGTTCGACGAATAAATATACGGAGAGAAAAAGTGAGAAAGAACGGCGTAAACAGGACGCTTACGGCTATCGAGGGCGGCGTTTGTGCCCCGAGCGGCTTTCGGGCGAACGGCGTGCATTGCGGTATCGCGCAAAACGTGAAATTTGTTTCACGTGAAACGAAAGCTTCTTCGCGCGAGGATTTATCGTTGATCTTAGCCGACGGGCGGTATCCGACGACTTGCGTTTTTGCGAGCGAGCGTTGCGGTGCGTCTGCTCGAATTTCCAAGAAGCATATACAAACGGGATACGCGAGGGCGGTGATCGCAAACAGCGGGATCGCCAACGCGTTCGGCGAGGGGGCGGAGGGCGCGGCGCGCGCGATTTGTCGTGCGCTGGCAAAATCAGCGAAAATATCCGAGGACGAGATCGTGATCGCTTCGACGGGGAGGCTCGGCGTGCCCTTTTGCGAAGCGCCGATTTTGGAAAAGACGGACGAGCTGGTGAACGGCGCGGCTTCCGCGCATAATAACAGTCTTGCCGCGGCGCGCGCGCTTATGACGACGGATATGATCGTAAAACAGCTTGCGTTTTCCTTTGAGATCGGAGATATAACCTGTAAGATAGGTGCGATTTGCAAAGGGAACGCGCGCGTAAGCCCGAATATGGCAACCACTCTTTGTTTTGTAACGACGGACGTCAATATTTCCCCCAAAGCGCTCTCCAAGGCGTTTTCGTCGGCGGTAAACGATACGTTGAATATGCTTACCGTAGACGGTATCTTTTCGCCCAACGATTGCGCTTGCATTATGGCGAGCGGTCGGGCGGGCAATTATATCATAGACCGCGCCGACAGCGAATACGAGAAATTTACGTATGCCTTGAAGGAAACGCTGTTTTCCGTTTGCCGTATGATCGTAACGGATAATCCCGAGCGGAAATCGCTCGTTTGTAAGGCGTCGGGCGCAAGGTCCGTTCGCGCGGCGCGAACGATGGCTAAGGCGGTCGTAAGTGCAAACGGGGTCAAGCATAAGCTTTCCAAGGGGGTAATGGAGGTAGACGACCTGCTTTGCGCCTTGTGCGGTACGGGGGAGGCGTTCGATTTATCCAAAACGGAAATTGCGGTCGGCTCGAGAAGGGGCGCGCTCGTGCTGTTCGAGGAGGGAAAGCGCTTGCCTACGTCGCTTGCGGAGCTGGAAAATATTCTCGGGGATAGAGAGATAGAGGTGGATATCCGCTTGAACGAGGGAAATTACCAAGCGAAGGCGATCGGCAACGACGGGTAAAAACTTTTTTAATTTTTACCCAAAAACGGCTTGGAAAGGTTGACAAACGAAATCGGTTGTGCTATAATAGAAAAAATTTGGCAGGTTGCAAAAATGATTTACGAAAACAGCGGTTTGAAAACGGAAAACACGGCGGCGAGCGCCGCAGTAGCACAGGGCGTTATCGACGGTCCCCGTCTTTCCTTTTTTCAACCGTATTCACCGTTAACCGTAGGGGACTGATTTTTGAGAATCAGTCTTTTTTTTGGAAAAAATCAGGTGCGATCAAAAACGCGAAAAATCAAACAAGGATAAATATAGAGGGTATTGCTTATGAAGAAGAAAGTGTATTTAACGTTACAAAACGGCGATTCGTTCCAAGGCTACCGCTTTGGCGCAGAGGGCGAAATTACGGGCGAACTCGTCTTTTCGACGGGTATGGTCGGTTATATGGAAACGCTGACCGATCCTGCTAATTACGGACAGATCGTCGTACAAACGTTTCCCCTGATCGGTAATTACGGCGCGATCCGCAAGGACGCGGAAAGCGAAAGGGCTTGGGCTTCGGCGTATGTCGTTCGCGAAATTTGCGAGGAGCCCTCCAATTTCCGTAGCGAGGGCAAGCTGGAGGATTATCTTAAAGAACAAGGCGTGATCGGCGTATACGGCGTGGATACGCGCGAGTTGACCAAGATACTCCGCGAAAAGGGCGCTATGAACGCGCGCGTCAGCAGCAAACCCTTAACGGAGGAAGAGATCGAAAAATTGTCCGCTTGCTCCACCGAGCACGCCGTTCAAACGGTCGCGCCCAAAGCGCAAAAAACGCACGGCGAGCGATCGGCGGCGTATACGGTAGCGCTTTGGAATTTCGGCGTTAAGAACAGTACGGTAAACAACTTGGTCGCGCAAGGCTTGTACGTGATCGATATGCCGGCAAGCTCGACGGCGGAGGATATCCTTGCCACGGGCGCGGACGGCGTCGTGCTGGCGGGCGGCGCAGGCGATCCCGCGGAAAACGGCGCGATCGTTGCGGAAGTGAAAAAGCTGCTCGGTAAAAAACCGGTGTTCGGTATGGAATACGGGCACGCGTTCGTCGCGCTTGCGCTCGGCGCAAAGACGGCGAAGCAAAAATACGGACACCGCGGCGGCAACCAGCCCGTCAAATGCTTGGATTGCGGTAGGGTGTATATCACCTCGCAAAACCACGGCTACGAGGTAGTGAAAGAAACGGTAAAAGAGGGCACGGTCAACTTCGTCAACGTGAACGACGGCTCGTGCGAGGGGATCGATTATCCCGAACGGAACGCGTTTACGGTGCAGTTCGCGCCCGAAGCGTGCGATTTGGGCAACGTGGAAAATCCCCTGTATAAAAAATTCTTTGCGCTGATGAAAAAGGAGAAAGAAAATGCCTAAGAGAAGTGATATTAAAAAAGTTTTGGTGATCGGCTCCGGTCCTATCGTGATCGGACAAGCCGCCGAATTCGACTATGCCGGCGCGCAAGCCTGCCGTGTGATGAAAAGCGAGGGGATCAACGTCGTACTTTGCAACTCCAACCCCGCAACGATTATGACGGACAAGGCGCTTGCCGACGAGATCTATCTCGAACCGCTTACGGAAGAAACCTTAAAGCGTATCATTATTAAAGAAAAACCGGACAGCTTACTTGCCTCCCTCGGCGGACAAACGGGTCTTACGATGGGCTGTAAGCTTGCAAAATCGGGCTTTTTGGAAAAACACGGCGTAAAGCTTATCGGCACCAAGCTGGACGCGATCGACCGTTCGGAGGATAGAGAGCTTTTCAAAGAAACGATGGAAAAGATCCATCAGCCCTGCGTTCCCTCCGATATCGCTTATACGGTGGAGGAATGTGTGGAGATCGCCGATAGATTAGGCTATCCCGTCATTATCCGTCCTGCGTACACGCTCGGCGGCGCAGGCGGCGGCGTGGCGTACACGGAGGAAGAGCTTCGCCTTATTTCGCATAACGGCTTGATGCTTTCCCCGATCACGCAGGTACTCATTGAAAAATACGTCGCTGGCTGGAAAGAGATCGAATTCGAGGTGCTTCGCGACAGCAAGGGCAACGTACTCACCGTTTGCTCGATGGAAAACGTCGATCCCGTCGGTATCCATACGGGCGACTCCATCGTCGTTGCGCCTGCCGTGACCCTTTCGACGAAGGAATACAATATGCTCCGCACGGCGGCACTTTCGATCATCACCGAGCTTGGTATCGAGGGCGGTTGTAACGTACAATTCGCGCTCAACCCCGATTCCTACGAATATTCGGTGATCGAGGTAAATCCCCGCGTCAGCCGTTCTTCGGCGCTTGCTTCCAAAGCGACGGGCTTCCCGATCGCCAAGGTCACCTCCAAGATCGCGCTCGGCTATACGCTCGACGAGATCGTCAACGACGTTACGGGCAATACCTACGCTTGCTTTGAGCCGACGATCGATTACCTCGTCGTAAAAATGCCCAAGTGGCCGTTCGATAAATTCCTGTACGCAAAGCGCGAGCTCGGTACGAGAATGAAAGCGACGGGCGAGGTCATGTCGATCGGTACCTCCTTTGAAATGGCGATCATGAAAGCCGTTCGCGGTGCGGAGATCTCCACGAGCACGATGAACTATAAAAAGTTCGTGAACAGTACGAAAGAGGAGCTGCAAGCAAAATTGTCCGAACAAACGGACGAGCGCATCTTCGTCGTATACGCCGCGCTCAAAAAGGGCGTTTCGGTGGACGAAGTGTTTAACATCACCAAGATCGACCGTTGGTTCTTGAATAAATTCAAAAACCTGATCGCGTACGAGGAAACGATCGCAAACGAAAAGCTTACTCGTGCGCTATACGAAGAGGGCAAACGCCTCGGCTATCTCGATAAGGATATCGCGGCGATCAGCGGTCAAAAGATCCCGTATCGCAAGAAGGTCGCCTATAAAATGGTAGATACCTGCGCGGCGGAATTCCCTGCGAAAACGCCGTACTTCTATTCGACCTTCGACGACAACGCGCACGACGAAGCGAAGCCGTTTATTGCCAAGAGTAATAAGAAACGCATCGTCGTAATCGGCTCGGGTCCTATCCGTATCGGTCAGGGGATCGAATTCGACTATTCGTCCGTGCATTGCGTATGGACGCTCAAAGAGCTTGGCTACGAAGTGGCGATCATCAACAATAATCCCGAAACCGTTTCCACCGACTTCGATACGGCGGACAGGCTGTATTTCGAGCCGCTCACGCCCGAGGACGTGCAACACGTGCTCGATATCGAAAAGCCTTACGGCGTCATCATCACCTTCGGCGGACAAACGGCGATCAATCTTTGCGCGTATTTCGATACGCACGGAATCCGTATCCTCGGTACCTCCGCGGACAGCGTGGACAGGGCGGAGGATAGAGAGCGTTTCGAAGCGCTTCTCGACAAGTATTCCATTCCCCGTCCGAAAGCGTTGACGGTCATGACCAAGGAAGAGGCGTTGCAGGCGGCGGAAAAACTCGAATATCCCGTACTGCTCCGTCCCTCGTACGTTATCGGCGGTCAAAATATGACGATCGCGTTTACGCAAGAGGACGTGTGCCGTTATATGGACGTTATCTTGGCGCAGGGCATTGAAAACCCCGTGCTTTGCGATAAATATTTGATGGGTACGGAGTTGGAGGTAGACGCCATTTCCGACGGTAAAGACGTGCTGATCCCCGGTATTATGCAACATATCGAACGCACGGGTATCCACTCGGGCGACTCTATCGCCGTATATCCTCCGTACAACCTCGACGACACGATGCTTGAAAAGATCATCGAGGTTTCCACGCAGCTTGCGTTGGAGCTCAAGACCAAAGGTCTTATCAATATCCAATATTTGATCTATCGCGGACAGCTGTACGTGATCGAGGTAAATCCCCGTGCTTCGCGTACCGTTCCGTATATCTCCAAGGTTACGGGCGTACCGATGGTAGAGCTTGCCACGAAGATCATCGTGGGAGCGAAGCTTAAAAAACTCGGCTACGGCACGGGCTTATACCCGTCCTCGCCGTACGTTGCGGTCAAGGTGCCCGTATTCAGCTTTGAAAAGCTCAACGACGTAAACTCGCAGCTCGGTCCGCAAATGAAATCGACGGGTGAAGTGCTCGGTATCGGTAAGACGATAGAGGAGGCTATGTTCAAGGGGCTCGTTTCCGCCGGCTTCAAGATGTGCCATCCCTCCGACCGCCGTCCCGTCGGCGTGTATATGACCGTCAACGACAACGATAAGCTGGATCTGCTTACGATCGCCAAGAAATTCGGGGATTTGGGCTGTACGATGTACGCCACCAAGGGTACGGCAAAGGTCATTAACGATCTCGGTATCGATTGTAGCGTAGTGGAAAGGCTTTCCGCGACGGACACCGTCATCAAGCTTATGGACGAGGGTAAGATCGATTATATCGTCTATACGGGTAAGACGGATATGGAATCCATCAACGATTTCATCAAATTGCATCACCACGCGATCCTGCTCGGCATTACGGTATTGACCGCGCTCGATACGGCAAACGCGCTTGCGGATATTATCGCAAGTAGGTTTACCGAGGATAACACCGAGCTCGTCGATATCAACGCGCTTCGAAGCGAGAAGTTAAAGCTCGATTTTACGAAGATGCAGTCTTGCGGTAACGACTATATCGTATTCGACAACCGCGACGGCAAGATCACCTGTCCCGAATCGATCGCGGTAAACTACGTGCTTCCGCACTACGGTATCGGCGGCGACGGTATTGCGCTCATTGAAAACTCGGATATCGCGGACGCGAAAATGCGCGTCTTTAATAAGGACGGCTCGGAAGCGCCGCAGGGCGGTAACGCGATCCGTTGTATCGGTAAATACCTCTATGAAAAGGGTATCGTTCGCAAAAACGATATGAAGATCGAAACGGCGAAGGGCGTTTGCGACGTCAAGGTGTATTCGTTCGGCGGCGCGGTAAATTCCGCGAGCGTAAACCTCGGCAAGGTCGAGCTTGCCGGCGAAAATATCCCCTGCGTATTCAAAGAGGATAAGATCGTAAACAAGACGATCAAGGTAGGCGGTAACGATTACGCGGTTACGCTCGTCAACGTCGGTAATCCCCATTGCGTTATTTACAGCGACAAGGTAGACGCGGTAAACGTGGAGGCGATCGGCGCGGAATTCGAAAGCTGCGAATATTTCCCCGAAGGGATCAATACGGAATTTATCCGTATCGTGAACAGGGTAACGATAAAAATGCGCGTTTGGGAACGCGGTAGCGGTGAAACCTGGGCGTGCGGCACGGGCGCTTGCGCGGCGGTCGTTGCGGCGGTGCTCGGCGGTCATTGCGAAAAGGAAACGAATATCACCGTAAAGCTTCGCGGCGGCGATCTGACGGTAAACTACCACGAAAACGGCGAGGTCGAGCTGTTGGGTAGCGTAAAGACGGTGTACGAGGGCACGTTGGAGATCTAACTGGGCAAAGGAGAGGAAAAGATGGATGCTTTTTACGAAGAAAGCGCGGTAAACGGCAACGCGAAGAAAGAGAGCAAGCGTTATAGGTTATTTCATATCGTTTCGTATATTTTTATGATCATTGCGGTCATTTTGCTCGTTTCGTGCGTGATGTATATTCCCGTTGGCGGCGATAACGGAAGCGGGTATGGCTCGATCAGTATCTTTTTGGGTATGCAGGGCGCGTTTTTTCTCGCTTTTTGGTTCCTATTCTACAAGCTGAAAAGACGTTATAACGTCAGCTACGACTATTGCTTCGTGTCGGGCGAATTGCGTATTTCCAAGGTTTTCAATATTAATAAAAGAAAGCTGGTCGCGCGGATCGAGTGCGAGGATATGATACAGATCGGCGATATTGACAACGGTTCGTACGACCGTTTCAAAGCCGACCCTATGACCAAAGAGGTGATCTGTACGCCTAACGTCGAGCCGGCGGAGGGTAAATTCTTTATGTACGTCCTTGCAAACTACAACGGTAAAAAGCTGTACGTGTTGGAGTGTCGTGAATTATTGCTCATGAATATTATGAAGTTTGCCAAGCGCGGCGTTTTGGAAAGCGATTACGTTATGCAGGAGAGAAAGCAAAAATAACTATGATCTATATGGACAACGCCGCAACGACCAAGCCTTGCGAAAAAGCGTTCGAAAAAGCGAGGAAATTCGTTACGGAACAATTTTATAACCCGTCGGCGTTGTACGAGGAGGGGTATGCGTTGCAGAGCGAGCTTAAAAAAGCGCGCTCCGCTTTGCTTTCCAAGGTAGCCGACGAAACGGCGTTCGAGTTGGTTTTTACCTCCTGCGGCACGGAATCGGACAATCAAGCGATCTTTTCCTTTGCCCGTCGAGGCAACGCGGTCACGACGGCAGGGGAACATTCCGCCGTGTCCGCGCCCTTTATCGAGTTAAAAAACCGCGGTGTGATCGAAAGCCGTATCGCGCCCTTGCAAAAGGACGGCAGGGTGGATATTGCAAAATTGCTGTCGCTGGTCGATCAAAAGACGAGCTTCGTTTCCGTGATGCACGTCAATAACGAAATGGGCGCGATCAACGATATCAACGAGATCGCAAGGCTCGTCAAGCAAAAAAATCCGCGCGTGATCTTTCATTCGGACGGCGTACAAGCGTACGGAAAGCTTCCGTTCCGTTTGAGTAGGGATATAGATCTTTATTCCGTCAGCGCGCATAAGCTCGGCGGCTTGAAGGGAGTGGGTGCACTCGTTAAGCGCAAGTCGTTAAATCTTCCTCCTTATATTTTGGGCGGAGGACAGGAAACGGGCAAGCGGAGCGGCACGGAAAACGTGTTCGGTATCAAGCAATTCGAATACGCCGCCGAAGAAAAATTTCGGCACCTCGTCGAGGACGGTAAGCGGTTGGAGGGGTATCGTGAAAAGCTTTGTTCCCTTTTGGATACGGAGGTATATACGCGCCTCTCGCCCGTAGACGGCACGCCGTATATCCTTACGCTTTCCGCGAAAGGGCTTCGCGGCGAGATCTTATTGCATATGGCGCACGATAAAGGACTTCTTATCGGTACGGGCTCGGCTTGTTCGTCCAACGCCAAGACCCGTTACAATAGGATCGTGCTTGCGTGCGGCTACGACGAAAAGACGGCGGACGGCACCCTGCGGTTGAGCTTTTCGACGGATACGACGGAAAAGGAGATAGAGGAAGCGGCGGCAATTTTGAACGAGATCGGGCGCGATTTGAAGCGCCGAATGGCGTGAGAGGGTAACGGTATGGAAAAGGTAATTATAATCCGATATTCGGAGATTTTCTTAAAGGGCAAAAACAGGGGCTTTTTCGAGCGTGCTTTGGAAACTAACGTACACCGCGCGTTGAAAGGCTTCGATTATCAATTTATCAAACAAAGCGGACGGTATTTCGTGCGCGATTTCGACCAAACGCAAACGGAAACGCTCATTGAAAAGCTGAAAAAGGTATTCGGCGTGCATACGCTCAGCGTAGCGCTGGAAACGGCTTCGGATATGGATTCTCTCTTTGAGGCGGCGAAGCTGCTTGCACGCGATAGCGGCACCTTCAAGGTGGAATCGCACCGCGGCGATAAAAAATATCCGCTCACTTCTATCGAGGTCAGCCGAGAGCTTGGCGGTCGCTTGCTCGCCCATTCCAAGGGCGCTTTACGCGTAGACGTACACGAGCCGTCCTTTACCGTTCGCGTGGATATTCGGGAAAACGGGGTTGCGCTTGTATTCACCGAGTTTATCGAGGGCGCAAACGGTATGCCCGTCGGTACGGCGGGACGCGGATTGTTACTCATTTCGGGCGGTATCGACAGTCCCGTGGCAGGGCATATGATGGCGAAACGCGGTATGACCGTCGATTGCTTGCATTTCCACAGCTATCCGTACACGAACGCGCAAGCGAAAGAAAAGGTGGTACAGCTTGCCACCGTTTTATCCGAATACGCTTGCGGCGTCAATCTTTACAATATCAGCGTAACCCATATTCAGGAAGCGATCCACGAGAAATGTAAGCCCGAACTGATGATAACCCTGCTTCGTCGTTTTATGTTCCGTATTGCGGAGCGACACGCGGAGCATATCGGCGCGCAATGCTTGATCACGGGCGAAAGCTTGGGACAAGTAGCCAGTCAAACGATAGAGGGTATGACCTCCTCCAACTCGGTCGTGAAAAAGCTGCCCGTGCTTCGTCCGCTCGTCGGTTTTGATAAGGACGAGATCATTCAACGCTCGGTCAAAATGGGGGCGTACGAGATATCGATACTGCCCTTTGAGGATTGCTGTACGGTATTTTTGCCCGATTTCCCTGCGATCCGTCCTAAGCTGTGCGATATCTTGCGCGAAGAAAACAAGCTGGACGTGGAGGGCTTGATAGCCGAAGCGTTTACTACGATGGAAAAGTGCAAGCTATAAAAAAACGCACGCCCTCGCTTTATAGCGAGGGCGTTTTCTCTTTAATAATCCCACCAATTTTTTTGAATGATCTCCCAATCTTTCGGGTTTGCGATTTCTCCCTCTTTGGTCGTAACGGTAGGAAGTACGATCGCCTTTCCCTCCTTTTCGTTGTAAATAGGCGTGACCGTATATAGATAATTTTTACCGTTTATCACCTTTTCGTCTACGAATTCTTTCGTGTATTCGCCCAAATATACGGTAGTATGCGTCGCATAATCGTAACGGTCGATCTTATACGAATAAAAGCGAGGGGATTTGTCGTCGAAGGTGATGATCACTTTACCCGTTTCATAGCGTAAAACGGGCGAAATTATGCTTGGATTGCTGAAAATATCGCATTTTTTCGTAGGGATAGCCGATTGCTTAAATAGTTCGAAAATGCGGTATTCCATAGGGGAATTGTCGTCGGCGAGGCTTAAGGTATGCGTGTCATAATAGCTCGTTTTATCCAGCGCTACCCGTACGATCGAGGACGGCTTTGCAAAGGGTGCGATGCTTTCCCCGCGCTTATCATAAGCGTCGCTCAAATATTCGTTGATTTGTAAAAGAAAGTTACACGGCGTTCCGCCGCCCGTGCAATCGATATAGGAATTGTCCGCGTTTCCGAGCCATACCCCGACAACGTCGCGCGTAGTGTAGGAAAGCGCGTAGGCGTCCGTGTTGCCGTTATCCGTACCCATCGTGCCCGTTTTTGCCGCGATCTCAAAGGGTAGATTACGAAGCTTTTTCGCCGTGCCCGATCGCGCCGCCGTTTGAAGCATATCCGTCATTAAATAGGCGGTATCGTTAGAAAACACCCGTCGGGGCGCGATCTTTCGCGTATACGCCTCGTTGCCGTCTATCTTGATCGTGCGAATAAAGCCGCTTTCGATATATTCGCCGTTATTTTGCAACGCGGAGTAGGCGTTTACGAGCCGTTGCAGCGAAAACCCGTTTTGCATACCGCCGAGCGCCAGAGCAAGGGAGAGATCCGCTTCGTCTACGGACAGTCCGAGCTTTTCCAAATACGCCGCGCCCTTTTTCACGCCGAGCGTTTCCAATATCCGTACGGCAGGGATATTCAAGCTTTTTGCCACGCATTCGCGCGTGCTCGTGTATCCGTGGAACCGTCCGTCGTAATTCTCGGGGGTGTAGCCGCCGTAATTGATCTTTTCGTCTAAAACGGGGGTTGCAGGCGAGAGGATATTTTCCTCTAAGGCAGGCGCGTAGACGAGTAGCGGCTTCAAAATAGAGGCGGGTAAACGCTTGATCTCGCCTACGGTGGAAAGACACGCGGAAAAGCCGTGCGTATCGGACGATATAACGCTCATGGTAATATCCGTATCGGTATAATCCGCCGCCAATGCAACCAATTTGTTTTGCAAATCTTCGTTGAGATAGGTGTAGATCTCGATCTTGCCGCCGACGGTAAAGCCGTATTCCTCGGACAGCGCGGTCAATTCGTCAAAGACGAAATGCGCGTAGCCCACGTCGCGCGTATTGACGGTAGGCGCTTCGGGTAACGGCTTTTCAAGCGCCGCTTGCATTTCCGCTTCCGCGATACTGCCGTTTTTCAGCATACCCTTTAGTACCGTTTCCTTGCGTCGTTTGCAGTTTTCCGCGTTCTTGAAAGGGGAATAGTTGTTGGGTGATTTTACGAGCCCTGCCAAGATCGCCGAATCGGCAAGATCGAGCTGATCGGGCGTTTTCCCGAAATAGAATTCCGAAGCGGAGGTCAAGCCGAAGCAGTTGTGCCCGAAGTAGATAATATTGAGATATTTTTCAAGGATTTCTTCTTTCGAATATTTCCGTTCGAGCTCTCGGGTCAATTTCCATTCTTTCAGTTTGCGCCGTAAGGTCTTTTCTTGGCTTAAATGCGTGTTTTTGATAAGCTGTTGCGAAATGGTGGACGCGCCCTGCTTAAAAGAGCCCGAGCGCAAATTCGCCATCGCTGCCTTAACGATCCGACGGAAATCGAATCCGTTATGCGTAAAAAACCGTTTGTCCTCCGTATCGACGAAAGCAAGCTGCGTCTTTTTGGGAACGTTTTCAATGGCGACCGTTTGGCGCACGCTTCCCGTGGAAACGCTTGCGATCTCTCCGTTTTCGTCGTAGATCACCACGTTTTTTTCGGATAAAACGAGCTTTTGCGGTTGCAGTTTAACGCCTTTCGTCACGGCGAAATAATAACCGAATGCCGTCAAAAGCAAAGCGAGAAAAACGAGGGAGGAGATCAAAAGGATTTTACGCAAAACTTTCATTGTATCAGTATTCGTCTTTTTTTGGTTTTTATTAGCCAATTCGCCTATAAAACCCCTCAAAGACTTGATAAAAATAAAAAAAAAGAGTATAATAGAAGAAATCATTTTATACGGTAAACAATGCTTATGTCGGAAAAATATCATATCGTAACCTACGGCTGTCAAATGAACGTCCACGAATCGGAAAAGATCGCGGGCATTTTACGCCGTATGCACTACGAAGAAAGCGCTACGATCGAGGACGCGGATATTATCGTTTTTAACACCTGTTGTATTCGCGAAAACGCGGAAAATCACGCGTTCGGCAATATCGGCGCGCTTAAAAAGCTCAAAAAACAAAACCCGAATTTACTGATCGCGGTCGGCGGCTGTATGACGCAGGAAAAGGGAAAAACGGAAACGCTGAAAAAGAAATTTCCCTTTATCGATATTATGTTCGGCGCCCTCAATTTCGAGGAGCTCGAAACGCTTATCAACCGCAAAAAACGGCAAAAGAAAAAGGTCGTGGAAATTCGCGACGAGGCGGGCGAGATCGTCGAAACGATCGAGCCGTATCGGACGAGCTATCCCAACGCTTGGGTGAATATCACCTACGGTTGCGATAACTTTTGCTCGTACTGTATCGTACCCTACGTGCGCGGTCGCGAGCGTTCGCGAAAACCCGAACGTATTCTTGCCGAAGTCAAAATGCTCGTCGAGCAAGGATATAAGGAGATCACCCTGTTGGGACAAAACGTCAATTCCTACGGCAAGGACGGCACTACGGGTATGAATTTCGCGCAGCTTCTCGACGCCGTTGCGAGTATCGAGGGTAAATTCCGCGTCCGCTTTATGACGAGCCACCCCAAGGACTTCACGGAAGAGGTCGTCGCGGTCATGGAAAAGCACCCTAAAATATGCAGGCTTGTGCATTTGCCCGTGCAATCGGGTTCGAACAGGATATTGCAGCTGATGAACCGTCGCTATACCCGTGAAAAGTATCTTGACGAGATCAAAGCGCTGAAAACGCGCTTGCCTGAAGCGGAGGTGACGACGGATATTATCGTCGGCTTCCCCACGGAAACGGAGGAGGATTACCTGCAAACGGAGGCGCTCGTAAAGGAGGTGGATTTCGCTTCGGCGTTCACCTTCGTATATTCTCCCCGTCAGGGCACGAAAGCGGCTACGATGGAGGGACAAATACCCGAAGAGGTACAAAAGGACAGGATCATGCGGCTCGTCGAGCTTGTCAACGCGCTCACCCGTAAAAAATCGGAGAGGTACGTGGGGAAAGAGGTAGAGATCCTTTGCGAGGATTACGACGAGAAAAAGGGAACGTATTTGGGTCGCGACGAGTTTGGTAGAATGGGATATTTCCACAGCGATACAAATCGCGTGGGTGAGTTCGTGACCTTGAAAATTACGAAAGCCAACGGCATTTCTCTGTTCGGCGAGCCGACGGAAAACGCGGCGAAATCTTAAAGATCGGAAACTATTAAGGCAGGTTATATATAAAAAATGGCGCTTTCACAAATGATGCAACATTATCTTGCAATGAAAGACAAATACAAGGACTGCGTTTTGTTCTACCGCTTAGGCGATTTTTACGAGATGTTTTACGACGACGCGGTGGAGGTATCTCGGCTTCTCGGTTTAACGCTGACGGGCAGGGATTGCGGGCTTGCCGAGCGCGCGCCGATGTGCGGCATACCGCACCACGCCTCGGAGGAATATATCGCGCAGCTGATTTCCAAAGGAAAAAAGGTAGCGATCTGCGAGCAGGTTTCCGATCCCAAGGAAAGCGGTAGAGGGCTCGTGGAGCGCGACGTCGTGCGTATCGTATCGGCAGGTACGGTGATCGAGGAGGAGTATTTGGACGAGGGGCGAAATAATTATATCGCTTGCGCGTTCAAATCGGAAAAAGGCGTCGGGCTAGCTTGGACGGATATCACGACGGGCGAATTTCTCGCACAGGAATTTACGGACGAGACCGCCGTGCAAAACGCGATCGAGCAGCTTGTAAAAATTTCCGCGGCGGAGATCATTTGCAACGAGGATATGCTGTTGGAGAGCAAGGACGCGAAAGAGGTGGAGCGTAAATTGTTGCCGCCTTTCTCGTGCTATATGCCTTGGGCGTTCAACGTAAAGCACGCCGAGAAAAATTTGCTCGAACAGTTCAAGGCCCTTTCTTTGGCGGCTTACGGTATCGGTGCAAACGACGATTTGATCGCGGCGGCGGGCGCGCTCGTGGAATATTTGCGTGAAACGCAAAAACACTCCCTTGCAAACATCAACTCTATAAAGGTCGTGGACACCAAACGATATATGGAGTTGGATAATATCGCGGTACGAAATCTTGAGCTTGTCAAAAACAACGCCGAGGGCAAGGAGTTCGGCTCGTTGCTTTGGGTGCTTAACAAGACGAAAACGGGTATGGGCGCGCGGCTTTTAAGTCGTATGATACTTTCTCCCTTAAAGGATATCGAGGCGATCAACGAGCGTTTGGACGGCGTAGAGGAGCTTGTAAACGCTTCCGTCGTACGCGTGGGTATGGGTGAAAACTTGCATACCGTCGGGGACGTTGAGCGGCTTACGGGTAAGATATCTAACCGCAATTTCAATCCTCGGAACTGTCTTGCGCTCGCGAATGCGCTCAGCGCCCTGCCTACGCTTAAATTGCAGCTCAGCGGTTTTAGCTCAAAAATTTTACGGCAAATCAATGCCGATCTTTTGGACCTGAAAGAGCTTGCCGATCTTTTGACGGCGGCGATCGATCCCGACGCGCCGTCGCTCGTGAAGGACGGCGGCTATATTCGCGAGGGCTTCAATCAAGAGCTTGACGAGCTTCGCCATATGAACCAAAACGCCCGCCAAGTCATCAAGGATATCGAAGTGCGCGAACGGGAACGCACGGGCATCAAAACGCTCAAAACAGGCTATAACCGCGTGTTCGGATATTATATCGAGATCACCAATTCCTTCAAGGATCAAGCGCCCGAGGATTATGTCAGAAAGCAAACGCTTTCCACGGGCGAAAGATATATCACGCAAGAGCTGAAGGAGCTGGAGGAAAAGGTGTTGACGAGCAGCGAAAAGGCGCTCGTGTTAGAGGCGCGTATCTACGACGGGCTGTTGCAAATGCTCGTGGAAAGGATCGAGGACCTGCAAAAGATCGCTTCCGCACTCGCTCGGCTCGATTGTCTCGTTTCGTTGGCTACCGTAGCCAAGGAACGCCGCTATACCCGTCCGAAGATAATGGAAAGCGGGTTGCCGCTGAAAATCACCGACGGTCGGCACCCCGTCGTCGAGGCGATCTCCAAGGAACGCTTCATACCCAACGACGCTCTTTTGGATAACGGAGAAAACCGTTGCGCGATTATTACCGGTCCGAATATGGCGGGTAAGAGTACCTATATGCGGCAGGTCGCGCTCATAACCTTGATGGCGCACCTCGGCTCGTTCGTGCCGGCAAGGGAGGCGGAGGTTCCGCTGACCGACCGTATCTTCACGCGCGTAGGCGCAAGCGATAATCTCATATTCGACCAAAGTACTTTTATGGTGGAAATGACGGAGGTGGCTTCCATCTTGCTTCGCGCAACCAAGGACAGCTTGCTCGTTTTGGACGAGGTGGGCAGGGGTACGAGTACCTACGACGGGCTTTCCATCGCTTGGTCGGTCATTGAATTCTTGGCGCAAAATATCCGCGCGAAAACGCTGTTTTCCACCCATTATCACGAACTTACCGAGCTGGAAAACGATTTGGAGGGCGTTAAAAATTACAAGGTGACCGTCCGCGAATTGAACGGCTCGGTCGTATTTCTGCGTAAGATCGCGAGAGGGGGCGCAAACCGAAGCTTCGGTATAGAGGTCGCCGCGCTTGCGGGCGTGCCTAAAGAGGTAACGGCGCGCGCAAAGAAGATATTGAAAGCGCTTGAAAGGAACGATTTGCTTTCGGGCAAGAAAAAGATAACCGATTTTGAGGAAGAGGAAACGGTTGAAAAAACGCTGAGCGAGGTGGAGGAGATCTTGATGGATACCGATATCAACACGCTTTCGCCCATTCAAGCGTTGATGCTTCTCGGGGATTTGAAGGAAAAATTAAAAGCGGAGAATTGATATGTCGAAAATCAATATTCTACCTGCAAAGGTGTATAACCGAATAGCGGCGGGCGAGGTAGTAGATCGTCCGTATTCCGTCGTAAAAGAATTGGTCGAAAACGCGATCGACGCAGGGGCTACGGAGATCGAAATATACGTAGAAAAGGGCGGCAAGCAGCTTATTCGCGTGGTGGACAACGGCTCGGGTATCGAGCGCGACGATTTGCACGCGGCGTTTATGCCGCACGCGACGAGCAAGATTGCTAAGGCGGAGGATCTGGAGAATATCCTTACGCTCGGTTTCCGCGGCGAGGCGGTGGCTTCGATCGCTTCCGTTTCCAAAATGACGATCACCTCCAAAACGG
Organism: Clostridia bacterium; assembly: GCA_017471785.1. Taxonomy (GTDB): domain Bacteria; phylum Bacillota; class Clostridia; order Christensenellales; family Borkfalkiaceae; genus Scatosoma. Next base: position 34,211 of record JAFURP010000006.1, read on the forward strand.
CGGAGGGCAAATGCTATCGGCTGAGCTCCACGGGCGGCAATTTGGGGGAGATCGCGGAAGCGGCAAGCGGCGCAAGGGGTACGGACGTGACCGTAGAAGATCTTTTTTTCAATACCCCCGTACGCTTGGATTTCTTGAAATCGGATAAAGCGGAGGAGGCGGATATCACCACCTTTATCGCGCGGTTTATACTGAACCGTTCGGATATTGCGTTTACCTATCATCTCAACGGTAAAAAGGAGCTGCAATCGTTCGGCGGCGGCGACGAGGAGGCGATGGTTTGCGTTTACGGTGCGTCTATTTTGGATAATTGCTATAAGCTCGACGCGGAAAAACACGGCGTTCGTATCCGCGGTTATATCAGCAATCAAAACTTTTTCAAGTCGAATAAAAGCTATCAATCCGTATTTTTGAACAGTAGATATATTTTGAACGCAACGATCTCCTCGGCGATCACGGGCGCGTATTCGGGATATGCGATGAAACGCCAATATCCTTTTTACGTATTGCATATCGAGCTGCCTCCGCAAACGGTTGACGTGAACGTCCATCCCAATAAGACGGACGTGCGTTTTGCGAACAATCAGCTGGTTTACGGGTGTATCTATTCGGTTATTTCCGCCGTTTTGGACGGTCAATCCAAGGCGCTCGATTACGTCGTGCCAAACGCAAACGAAGTCGCCGCGCCGACGGCGGAGAAACGGACGGAAAGGATTTCGGCGGCTTCCTTACGCGAAATGCGCTTGGAGGAAACGGAACGGGAGGATACCGTAGGCAAGACCATTTCCGACGGTATCTTGGAAACGGCGAAAGCCGAGCCTGTGAAAACGGCGCCCAAAACCAATTCCGTGTTCGGCTTTGAAACCATCTCCTACGAGGACGCGAAAAGGGAGATCGAGCTTTGTAAGCCGCGTTTTTCTTTGCGTGATACGGAGCCTGTCGCAAAGCAAGAGAACGTGCCGTCGAAAGGCGTAACGCCCTTGTCCGATATCGGTGAATATCGTCCCGAATGGGGCGCGCCCACGCGTAAAAATACCGCGCAAGCCTCGCAAAAGCGCAAAAGCGATCCCGAAAAATTATTGAAGCAATTTCCCGGTCTTTATTTCGAGCGCACGGTATTAGAGGTGGATGACCCTGCTTTTGAAAAGGCAAAAGCGGAGGGCAAGGAAGAGGATTATTTCGAAGCGAATAAACGGTATTTGGAAGAGCTTGACAGGCAGGCGAAGCAAAATAAGATCGAGGTAGCCTCCTGCAAATACGCAGGGAAGCTGTTTAATACCTATTTACTGTACGAGCGCGGCGAGGAGGTATATATCATCGACCAGCACGCGGCGCACGAAAGGTTGATCTTCGATCGGTTAAAGGCGCAAATGCAAAACCGTAGCGTTGTCCGTCAGCCTATGCTGTTGCCGTTTGAATTGCAGGTAAACGCCTTTGAGGCGGCGTTTATCCGCGAGCAGTTGAAAGCGATCGAGGAGATGGGATTTGACGTGCAAGACGACGGGAGCAATTGCTTTAAGGTGTATTCCATTCCCGCCGACCTGCAAAATATCGATTTGACGATGTTTTTCAATTCCATTTTAGGCGATTTGCATAACTATCGGGCGATTAAGTTGGAGGAGATCTTAAAGGACAAATTAGCTTCCGCGGCTTGTAAAGCGGCGGTGAAGGGCGGTATGGACTTAACGCAAGAGGAAGCGGAGGCGCTTTTGGTGCAAATGGACGGGGATATGGGCTTGAAATGTCCTCACGGTAGACCCGTCGTCGTAAAAATGACGCGTACGCAGCTCGAAAAAACGTTTAAGAGGATCGTATGACGCCCAAGGTCTTGGTTATTTGCGGACCGACGGCTTCGGGAAAGACGGCGTTATCCGTTGCGTGCGCTCAAAAATTAAATACGGAGATCGTTTCCGCCGATTCGCTACTCGTATATCAAGGCTTGGATATCGGTACGGCGAAGCCGAGCAAAGAGGAACGGGGCGGCGTTAAACATCATATGATCGATACCGTTTCGCCCCAAGCGAGCTTTTCCGTCAGCGATTACGAAGCGGCGGCGCTTCCGATCGTGGAAAGCTTGCTTTCGCAGGGAAAAACGCCCGTTATATGCGGCGGCACGGGCTTTTATATCAACGCTCTATTATATAAAAGTCAATTCGGCGGCGCAGGTGCAAACGCCGAAATTCGCGAGAAATACGAGCAAATCCTTACGCAATACGGCAAGGAGCGTTTGCATAAAATTCTTGAAGATAAGGACCCCGAAAGCGCGAAAATATTGCACGAAAACGATACGAAACGGGTGATTAGGGCGCTTGAGATCTACGATACGACGGGTAGACCCAAATCGGAGCAAAAGGATACGCTTACGCCCCGTTTCGATTTTGCGGCGGTTTCAATCGATTATCCGCGCGAAGCTCTTTACGAACGGATCAATTTACGCGTAGAGCAAATGTTTTCGGACGGCTTAATGACCGAAGTGCGTGGATTGCTCGCGAGCGGTGTAGAGCGCGACGCGCAATGTATGCAAGGGATCGGATATAAAGAGATCGTAGAGGGAGTCGAAAAGGGTTTTTCCTTGGAAGAGATCAAAGAGCTGATCAAAAAGAATACGCGCAATTATGCCAAGCGCCAAATTACTTTCTTCAAGCGTATGCAAAACCATTACGCCCTGTACCCGCAAAAGGCGACGGTGGAGGAGGTATTAAACCTCCTATAACGCCTTAAAACGACCTACTATGCCTGTCATAATACCTATGTGTGGCATAGTATCAACGTCAGACATAGTAATTATGTGTGGCGTAATAATAAAAAACACGGAGAAAACCAATGACGGTAGAAGAGCTTATCAAGGATAGCGAAGAAAAGCTTGTCGGACACTTCAAAAAAGCGGACGAGATCAGCGAATATAATCAAGAAAAGGTATTGAAGGCCTTTAATAAACGTTCGATCGCGTTGCGGCATTTCAATTCCACGACGGGCTACGGCTACGGCGACGACGGAAGATACGCGCTCGGCGAGGTATACGCCGAGGCTTTGGGGGCGGAAACGGGGATCGTTTCGCCTGCACTTCTTAGCGGTACGCACGCGTTGACGGTGGCGCTGTTCGGCGTGCTTCGTACGGGGGATAGCGTGCTTTGCGTGTCGGGAATGCCTTACGATACCTTACGAGGCGTGATCTACGGCGAGGGAAACGGGTCGTTAAAGGATTTTGGGATATCCTTCGATTGCGTTGCGTTGACCGAAAGCGGAAAATTCGATACGGAGGCGATAAAAAAAGAATACGCTCGCCTTGAAAAATCGCTGAAAATGATCTATATACAGCGTTCGCGCGGCTACGAGCTTCGCGACGCGTTCACCGTGCAGGAGATCAAAGAAATATGCGATTTCGTGCGCGGCTTGGGCTTTACGGGGTGTATTTTCGTCGATAATTGCTACGGAGAGTTCGTGGAAAAGCAAGAGCCTTGCGAGGTAGGCGCGGATATCGCCGTTGGCTCGTTGATCAAAAACCCCGGCGGTGGCTTAGCGCCGACGGGCGGCTATATCGTGGGAAAGGCGGAATATATCGATAATATCGGCAGGCGGCTCACGGCGCCGTCCATCGGCAACGAGGTTGGCTCGTACGCGTACGGATATCGGCTTTTCTATCAAGGCTTATTCCTTGCGCCGCACACCGTCAATCAAGCGATAAAGGGGAGTTTTTTGATCGGCAAATGTATGGAAACGCTCGGCTACGAGAATTTTCCCAAGCTGGATAAAACGCCGTCGGATATCACGCGCGCCATTCGCTTCGATACGGCGGAGCAGCTTTGCGCGTTTATCCAATCGGTACAGGAAGCCTCGCCCGTCGATAGCTTCGTAACCTTGGAGCCTTGGGATATGCCGGGGTACGACAGCAAAGTTATTATGGCGGCAGGCTGTTTCGTCGAGGGCTCGTCGATCGAGCTTTCCGCCGACGCACCCGTAAAAGAGCCGTATACGGCGTATTTTCAAGGTGGCTTGACCTACGAGCATTGTAAATACGCGCTCAAAAAGATGCTTGCTAAATTGATGTAAAAAATTTTTATTATAAAAGCCACGCTTTTTGAGCGTGGCTTTTATAATAAAATATAAACTATTTCGTTAGATCCCAATCGATAGGCGAAATGCCTTTGGATAAAAGGTATTCGTTCGTTTTAGAGAAATGCTTGCAGCCGAAAAATCCGTTGTACGCCGAAAGGGGCGAGGGGTGCGCACATTCCAAGATCAAGTGCTTCGACGTATCGACGAGCGGCTTCTTGCTCCGCGCGTTACCGCCCCAAAGAATAAATACGACGTTTTCTTTTTCGTCTGAGATGAGCTTGATCACGCTGTCCGTAAACCACGCCCAACCGCATTTCGCGTGCGAATTGGCTTGATGCGCCCGAACGGTCAAGGCGGTGTTCAAAAGCAATACGCCCTCCTTTGCCCATTTGGTCAAATTACCCGATTTGGGCAAATCGCAACCGATATCCGACTTGAGCTCCTTAAAAATATTTTCCAGCGACGGCGGTTTTTGGATACCGTCTTGTACGGAAAAACAAAGCCCGTGCGCCTGACCCTCGTTATGATAGGGGTCTTGCCCCAAAATAACCGCTTTTACGCCCGAAAAAGGGGTAAAACGGAAACAGTTATATAAATCGTACATATCGGGATATACCACGTGATTGCGGTATTCCTCGATCAAAAATCGACGGATTTTTTGATATCGCTCGTCCGCAAAAAGCGGCGCAAGTCGTTCGTTCCAATCGCCTAAATCGACCATACTTTCCTCCTTGGTAAAACTTCTCTTATAATTGTTCGAAGATAGCGGGTAAAGCCGCTTTCAAATTTTGAAGCGCCTTGTCCTTATTGACCAAAAACTGCTCGGTGGTGCTACCGCTGCCGGCGACGTCGGAAATGGCTTTTACGGAATATACGGGCAGCTTTGCCGCGTACGCCGCTTGTACGACCGCCGCGCCCTCCATATCCCGAATATCCGCTTTCAGCTCCTCCGTCAACAGCGCGTAATCGGCGGGGGAGTCGTTGAAACGGTCGGAGGTGCCGAGGCTTCTCGTTTCGTAAGGCAGCTTCAATAAATTGAGCGCAAGATAGTTTTCCGTGTATTCGTCCAAAGTCCCGATCTTCGTGCCGTTGAGCTGGGTCAGATCGAAATCGAATTGTACCGCAAAGGCGATTTGATAAACGCCGCAAAGCGCCGTTTTATCGTTCAAACCACCGGCTACGCCGAAATTGAGTAGTTTTTCCGCGTCGAATTTACTCACGAGAAGCTGTGTTCCGAGCGCGGCGTTTACCTTGCCTACGCCGCATACGCATACGGCGACGTCTTTTCCGTACGCCTTACCTACGCATACCTTTTTTCCGCTCACCGTCAAACACCGTTCTACTTTCATTTCGCTAAGGAGAATATCCGCCTCGCTTTGCATAGCTATCACTGCACCGATCATATTGTTCACCTATACCTTTTTAGTTGTGTTTATTTTTGAAATATGTTATAATAAAATCGTTTCCGCTCGGGAAAAATCTCTTTCCGAGGTTACGGCGACTACGAACCCGTCGAAAGCGGGGAACGCCGTGTAAACGGGCAATCGGATTTCTCCGTAAACGATTTTTCCGTCTACGAATTGCAGCTTACGGAAATCACGGGCAAGACTGCCGCCCAGCCACTTCACCGCGCTTTCCTTAGCGGTAAAATTCCGTAAAAACGCTTGCTTGGAGTTTATCTCCTCGCGTTCGGTATCCGAAAAACGTTTGATTATGGGTAAGTAATCGACTTGCTTGTCAAGACGTTCCGCGTCGATCCCCACGTTTTCGTCACAAAAGGCGATAAACAGCGCGTCTTTGGTATGCGAAACGGAAAAAAAGAGGGGAATATCTTTGCCCTTTTCCAAATACGGTTTTCCATTTTCCGTACGCAGTATCGCCGCGTTTTCGACGTCGAAATATTCGGCTAAAATTTTTTGCACCGCGTTTTCCGAG
>JAFURP010000050.1 GCA_017471785.1 Clostridia bacterium
GCTCAAATTAGGAGAGCTTTCGGAGGCGGAAGCGAAAAGGCTAGTGGAAGAATATAAGAAAAGATTTTCCTCGAATTGATCGCGCCTGCGCTCATGGGGTCAAAGCTTCGTTCGTTTGCTCAAACAACGGAAACCAGCCGAAGCAATTCGGATTGGTGTAGGCGAATAGAGTGGGCGTAGGGGTCGGGACGACGTATAGCAAAACGGACTCCCCGTCGCGGCAAGCGGTAGAGATATCCACGCGCACATATGTTCGCGCGCCCGTTTCATCTTGACGGAATACGGTCAAAACGGTATTTGCCGCGTTTTTGACGGGAATACCGTCCGTTTCCTTTTCCTTTTGAAAGGTCAACGCGCGTTTTTTGGAGATCGTCGTTAATTGAAAATCCAAAAGTTTATCGTAATAATATCCCTCGAAGCCGTAAAAAGTTTTATTTTTCATAATACACTCCGTATTGCGTAAATCGCTCTCTCTGAAAAGAGAGGGCTTTTTTTATAAATATTGTAGCAAAAAAAACGCTACGGTTTATGCCGAAAAAGCAAGAAACACGACTGATTTACAAGAAAGGAAAAAGAGGTAAAACACAAAAAATCAAATAAAAATCCTCCTAAAGCAAACGTCCCGTTTTTTGGGACGTAAAACCTTGAAACTTATTGATGATCGTGTTATTATAATTACACGATAAACGTATGGAGCACGAAAAAATAAAGTTCAAGGAGAAAAAAATGAAACTGGAAATGAGCAACGAAAAAAAGACGAAGCCAACCGGCAAGGTTAAAAGAGCGACGAAAGAGCGCGATATCGTCAATGCGTGTAAAGTTCGTATGGAAGAAAAGGTCTTGATGATGGCGACCGAGCGCAATAAGTCGAAGCGGCGCGTGGCGGAGATGGAGGAGGATATCCTTCGCTTTGCGGACGCAGGCGAGGACGAAGTGGTGATTCAGCGTATGATCGAGGATAGGGATTTCGTGATTAAGCAGATCGATTTCACCGACGGTATGATCGCCGTGTTCTCGGCGGTGCGCAACGTTTTATTGGATCTTACCGTAGAGCTTGACGCGCTTTTGACGCTGGAATGGTACGGTTACGTGATCCGCACCGTGCCCGAACGGAAGCTGCCTAAGATGCTTCGCTCCGAGAAGCAAAAAGATTTGATCAAGGTAATGGAGATCACGCAAAAGATCTTGCAAAAAATCGAGGATAAGATCGCGGCGACGATTATCGACAAGAGGGAGTTCGAAAGGGTGATGAAACGCATCAAGGACACTTCTAAGGAGATGAAAAAGAAATACGTGGGCGACGATTCGACGAGCGTGCAAAGCGCCGTGGAAGAAATCAGAAACAGGGCGAAGATTACCGTCGGGGTCATGCCCGTTCCTGTGGAGAACACGGCGACAACGGCGAGCTTTGCCTCGATAAAATCTTAAAAAAATATAAATCATATACGGAGGAATATTATGAAAACCAAATCCCAAAAACAATTCGAACAGGAAAAACTCATCGCGCAAACGATCGTGGATATCCGAACGCAAAGAGAGGACATCGAAAAGCTTGCTTCCGACGATTTTGAAGCTGCCGTTGAAGCGGTGCAGCTTGGGCAAGAGGATTATGCCAACGAGTTGCTGGAAACGATCGTCGAGCTGGAAGATTTTGTCGAAAATCTTAAATATTTGGAAGTCAAGATCAGGACGGCGGCGATCACCGCGAAAACGCTTGGAAAACTCCGCGAGCTTCCTCAAGCGCTCGGTGCTTGTAGAAACGTATTTTGCAAGGGGCCCGATTTCAAAAAGCTTGGGGAGGATATGGCTTCCCTGTTGGAATCGCTGGGTACGGCGCGCGATCAATTCAAGGAATTCCGTACGAGCCTTGGCAAAACGAACGATCCCGTTTATGCGGAGGTGTTCGGAGAAAGCAGAAAAGTGACGGAGCCAAAGTACGCGCAACGGTTGGAGGAGAAAAAGAAAGCGTTGGAGGCAAGGATCATCGGCTCTACGGCTGTGAGCCCCACGCCTACGACGGCGCAGGAAAGCGTGAGTGCGGAGGACGTGGCGAAAGTCGACGCGATCGCGGCTATGCTTGACGAAGAAAAAAGACGTGGGTAAACGGTAAGGAGAACGAAGCGTGATACAATCGACGATGGATAGAATTGGGCAATACGTAAACGGTTACAACGAAGCGCGCAATGCCAACGACGTGGAAAATGCAATCAAATACGGGCGTTTAGCGGTACGCGACGCAGGCGACGAGCTGAAAAAACCCAATTTGAACGCAGTACATAAAGAATATTATCAAACCGTTATAAGCTCTATCGGCGTTTTCCTTGCCAATCCCAACGCGTTACGCGCCGCGAAGGAGGGCATGGAGAGTATAGGGACGTCGGAGGACAAGATCAAAACGACGGACTGGTTTGCCGCGCCCATTCCCGATTTGGGAATGAAAGATATTGCGGGGCTTCGCGACGTTTGCGACGAGGTGATCGTGAACGTGTTCGCGCCTATGTCACCGAAATATTCGGGCATTTATCAAAAATACCGCGGGGAAGCAAGTGGGATCAGGCTCCTTTTATACGGGCCCCCGGGAACGGGAAAAACACATTTTGTTAGGTGTATGGCAGGGGAGCTTCGTTGTAAGGTCGCCTTCGTACAGGTGAAGGACGTTATGGCTAATCTCGTCGGCGACGGCGCGAAAATAATCGCGGAGGTGTTTGAGCAGGCAAACAAATACGATAGATGCATCATTCTTTTTGATGAAATCGACGCGATCGCAGCGAGCCGTGAGGGAGAGGACTCTCGGTATACGAAAGAACAGCTCACCACTCTTTTGACGTATATGGACGGCTTTACCTCCAAGACCAAGCCGGGACAAATCCGTATCGTTATTGCGGCGACCAATCGACCTTGGGCGTTAGATAGCGCCGTAAAGCGCGGCGGTCGTTTTGATACGCAAATCTACGTGCCCCTGCCCGACGAGGAAGCGCGCAGACAACTGATCAAGCTTGCTCTGGGGAAAGACGAGCGAGTGGCAAACCGCGTAGACGTGCCTTGTGCCAAAGACGTTACGATCGATTGGCTGGTGGATCGTACGGAGGGTTATGCCGGCGCGGACGTTCAGGCGATTTGCCGTCAGGCGGTCAACCGTCCCTTGAAGCGCGAGATTATGGCTATGAGTAAAGGCAACCGCGCGTGCGATTGCGTAACGCGTAAGGATTTTGAAGAGGTATTCAACGGCTATATCAATTCGATTACGAATGATATGCTTATGCAGTTTGACGCCTACAAAATGAATATGGAGTACGGCTTTGAGTATATGAAAGTCAAATGCGATCAAATTCTTCGTGCCGTTTATAACGGATTGGAGCTCTCCAAGCACGAGCGGTCTTGGTTCAAAAGTCTGTGCGCAAGCGGTTATATCGAGCGGGAATTCGGTGAAAAATACGACCTGACTTTCTTAAAGGATCAATTTCAATAATCGGTGGACGGGTAAATGAGTTACGCAAAAAAGACTGCGTATTATCGCAACGAATTTCATAAATGCTTGGAAACGGGCGATCGCGAGAATGCGAAACGGAACGCCGTCGGATACGTTAAGGTATTGCGTGAAATGGCAAGCGTCGTAAAAGATCTCGTTCAACGAGCGTGGGTTAGTGAAGAAGCGGATTGGTATGAAAATATTGCCGTTATGATTGCCCGAGAGGGCGTCAGCGAACGGGTAAAACGAGTGGTAAAAGAGGGCGTTGGAAAACGTCGTGCCCTCTTGCAAAATCCGTCCGCGCCTATTCCTTGTTCCTCTCCGAAGGCGGAGTACGAGCCGGCTTCCGTAGAGGAGAACGGGGAGGGAGAATGGATTGCGGACGTTTTCGAAAAACGCTTGCCTGCAACGTTGGTCGTAGAAACGGAAAACGGCGTGGGGACGGGGTTCTTCGTTTCACCCAACGGGCTATTTGTAACCAATCATCACGTCGTACACGACGGGAATCGTTTGAGTACACAAATTCGGGTGGCTTCGGGCGATGAAAAAATTCGGTGCGGAGCAACCTTTATCGCGACGAACAAAAAACGCGACTTCGCACTTTTGAAGGCGGAGATCGGCGATCGACGCGTTCCGTTTATTCCCTTGATAGAGGAGTATGCCGCCGTTCGTCAAGGGACGGACGTTATGGCGATCGGCAACGCGCTTTCGTACGGTTTGGCTCCGATTACGGGTACGGTCAAATTTCCACACGTACGGGATAATAACGATATGGTATATACCGCACCCTCCAATCATGGGGATAGCGGTGGACCCGTACTCAACCGCAAAGGCGAATGCGTCGGAATCAATAAATCCATTACGGTTTCCGTTCGGCGCGGAAATCAAACGGTAAAGACGCAAGGTCTTACCAACGCAACGCCTGCGGACGAGATGAAAAAAATGATCAACGAATGGAAAGAAAAATTCGAGCTTTAATTATGGAGGAAAAAATGAAAACCTTATCACAAATTCGAGAGCTTTTTGTAAATGCAAGGAAGCTTGCCAAAGAAGCGTCGCCGGAAAAGGCGCAAAGCGCGGCGGCATATCTAAAAGAAATTTCCAAGCACTGCAAAAAATTGTACGAGGGTTCGACTTCGTATATGGAAAGAGCCAAATGCCGTAATTTATTTGAAAGCATCGACAACGTTATCGGTATCCTTGAAGACTACGGCTTCGTGGACGAAAGAGTGGGCGCTTTTTTCGGTTTGATCTCCGCGAGCAAAGACGCGCCGTCCTTTGGCGAGATCAGTAGCGGGCGCGGAACGGTAAAAAAACCGATCGCGCCTTTGCCTATGGCGTCGATGGATTGGAGGGAAGAAACGCCGACGGCGCCCCAAAGCGTCGATGAGCTTCCGTCGCCTCCGCCGCCCGTGGCGTTCACCGCGGAAGCGCCGATGCCTACGGAGGAGCTTCCCGCGTCCTCGACGGCGGAAAAGCCTGCCGTACCCGTGACGCAAGAAAGCGGAACGGGACAAATGCCTGCCGTTACGGACGTGCCCGCGCCTAAAAAATTGGAGGAGTTTATAGGGCAAGAACATATCGTAAGCAGACTAAAGGAAGAAATCGAAGTCGCACGTATTTTAGGAAAGAAGCACTTGGATAACATTATGTTGAAAGGAAATCGTGGGCTGGGCAAAAGTACGCTTGCCCGCTTGGCTTCCGAGGAGTTGGGCGTGCGTTACGAATACGTGGATTGTACCTCGTTTATGAACGACGTAAGATCCCAACGCATCTTTCACGAGTTTATTCAGCGCATTGCCAATGCGAACGAGCCGGTGGCGATTGTGTTCGATGAAATTCACACGTTGCCCGTTAGACTTCAATCCAACCTTTTAACGATGCTCAACGACCGCGTCTACAGCTATTTAACGGAAAGCGGTACGAAGCATTTGCAAATGCCCGAGTTTACTTTTATCGCGGCGACGACGGACTACGACGCGGTACTTTCGACGTTGAAGGATCGTTGCAGTAATCTTACCTTTATGATGAAGGATTATACGCGCGACGAGCTTTACCGTATTTTCTTAAGTAAGCTACGGGGTATGGGCTTGACGGCGAACGAGGAAGTGATACGGCTTTGCATCAACCGCTGTCGCAGCTCCATTCGCGACGTGACGGCGATTATCAAAGGCTTGTATTCCAAAGCCGTGCTTGCAAAGACGACGGTGATAACGCAAGCGATGGTAGAGGAATATTTCCTTCGAGCGGGTGTTGACGCGATCGGCTTAAAGGAAATTGAAAGAAGGATTTTGCAGGCGGTTGCCGAGGAACCGAAGGGGGTTATTTCTGAAGAAACGCTTGCCGCTCGCGTGTATTTGGATCCGAAGGTATTGACGAAAGAGCACGAGCCGTTTTTGATGAAGATCGGCTTTATCAGCATCAATTCTCGCGGTAGAAGCCTTACGCCTAAGGCGGAGGATTATCTTCGTTACGGCTACTTCGAATTTCCTGACGGAACGATAGTCGGTACGAAGCCCGAATACGACGGCGGTATGCGTGCGAGAGAAGCTGCGCTCGAAACGCTTCCTTCCACAGCGCCCGAGGCGGAAATAGCGTCCGTATCAACCATAGAGGAGGAGAACGCGTAATGTGTTGTTTCAAAAGAAGACGAAAGATATCCGATACGGAAGCGATTATCGCGTCGGTAAAGGACGAGATCAAAAAACTGCGCGCGTTAGAAGAAATACTTGCTTCGGCCAATAGCGGAGAGGGTGAACTTGCAAGGCTGAAAAATGAAGCGCAGGAATGGTTACGAAAGAGCGTAAAGCTTTTAAGCGACGGGGAGGAAACGCTTTCTATCACCCTTCCGCCGAGGAGAAGGGGGCGTGCGAAAGCCTTACAAAAGGATATGCTTGCCGCGCTTGATGAAATAGACGGGGTATTGTTTGATTGCGTGCTTCATTGCTTCTTGATCGAGCAAAAAATATATCCCTTGGCGCAAAAATTTGCCGCGCTTGTAGAGGAGAATGCTATCTCCTAAGCGCTTTCTCGTTCAATGCAGTCAAAAGCGTTTTTGTTTGAGGATTTGTAAAATACTTGCATTTTCATAGCGGTCGTGTTATAATAGAAAAAAGGAAGAAACACAAATGAGCTTGGATTTTTACGAATTGGAAAAAGATAAAAGCAACGTTTTCAGCCAACCCTTCAAGTGCCCCGAAGCCGTTACGCATTCCGAAGCGATACGGCTTTGGGAAACCGCTATGCGAAGCGTGCAAAACGAAAAAGGCGAGCTTTTGCTCGCTACGCCCGAAACGGCTTCTTGGTCATTGGCGCGCAAGATTGAAGAATTTATGTGCGACGAAAAGCATATTTACGAGAGGTTCGACGGAGAAGAGCCTAAAAATCAAGATATATACAAGGCGGCGGGTATCGGAAAATCCACGTGGGGAAGGATCAAGAGCGGCGAGCTCCCCGACGTGGAGCGCGGAAACGTGTTTGCGCTTGCGATTGCGCTTCGTTTAGATGAAAAACAGACGGAGGAGCTATTGTATTCGGCGGGGTTTGTATTAAATTATGCGCTCGATTTGGATCGCGCGATGATGTATTTTATCAAAAAAGGCGGATTTTATAATATGAAAAAAGTGTATGCGATCCTCGGCGAATTTTGCGACGTTACCAACGGATTGGATTGTTTCGTGTTCCGTCCGCGCACCGAAAAACAACGCGTAAAAAGAACGAAGAAGCCTATAAAGTAGAAGCGATTGATTTGCCGTTTATCCATATTATAAACGAGCAAAAATACTTTTTACGGACAAAGCCGACATCAGCTTTGTCCGTATTTTTTCGTCGATAAAAAATTCCGTTGGCGCAGCGGTGAAAGGTATAGTGATATAAAAATGGAAAAATTTTGTCCGATTTCGAAGGGGGATAAAAGCACGGTTTCTCTTTTTTTGTTTGAAAAACGCTTTACTTTTGTGAAAAAAGATGGTACAATATCTAATGAATGTACACGCGTATATGCGCGTAGTGCGTTTAGCTTTGAGGAAAAGGAGAGATATTGATGGAAGAAAATATCCGCACGCAGGAAGAGATCAGCTTGGCTGAAGTGTTCAAAATTCTTTTGCGGAAAATCAAATTACTTATTCTCGTGCTTCTTATCGGCGTGTTCGTCGGTGTGGGCGTTGGCGTGCTCAGTACGTTTAACGTCAAATATTACGGCACCGTCATCGAATTTTACGTAAATCCCAAAAAGGACGAAAGCCAAGTGAGTAACGAAAGCCAGTACGGCGTTTACGGCGCCTACGGTCGGCACGTTATGGATAATATGACCAAGCTTCTCGGCTCGGAAAGCTTTGCCGAACAGCTTTTGCTCAACGACGACGGTTTGCCTTTGTTCCTCTCCGACGAAAATAGAACGGAGATCGACGCGGCGATCGCGGCGGCAGGCGCGCCTCTCGAAATGAAAAAATCCGCGGTCAAGGCGGCGGACGCGGCGCGTGAGGCTACGGCGGAGGCGCAGGTCGCTTATAATGAAAAGGTCAAAGAATGGGAAGCGGAGCTCCAAACGCTCGTAGCGGGAAACGCTACGACGACGGAGATCGAAACGGCGAGAGAGGAGTGCTTGGGCGAAGCCAAGCGCGCTTTGGAAACGGCGCAGGATAACGAAGAGCTCGCGGAGATCGCGGAAACGAAAGCGATCGAAACGGCGAACGACGCGGTGGAAGCGGCGCGTGTGCTTTGGAGAGCAACGGAGCTTTACGAAACGCTTATCGTTACCGTTACCGAATCCGTTGATTATACCTATTACGACGAAACGGAAACGGACGTAGACGATTTGGCGCGAAGCTTCATTTACGTAAACATCTCCGTACTCAACGACGAAGAGCTTGCCAACGATCTGTTCGATCAGATCCTCGTAATGCTTCCTCGCTACGTGGAAACGAATATGGCGGTGCCCTCCGGTTATATCGGCACCAACTGTCAGCGCATCACCCGTTTGAACGAGGTGGAGCTTACGAACTCCGATTATATGCTCTCGACGTCGGTGAAATTCGGTTTGATCTTCGGTTTGGCGTCGCTCGTTATCGCGTGCGTGGTCGTGATCGTAGTCGACCGTTCCAACAAGAGATTGAGAAATTACGAAACGACGATGGAGAAATTTAACGTACCCGTTTTGGGCGTTATCCCCACTATCAACGAGAATGAAAAAATGACGGAAAATAAGTCGGAAACGGAGGTGCAAAAATGAGTTTTTTGCAAAAGCTTTTCGGCGGCGCCGATAGGATCGCCAAAAACAAGACCTCGCGCAGGAACGATTATTTGGTTACCGAAAACGTATCCTTTGCAACCATGGAAGCGTTCCGCCATTTGAAAGCGTCCCTCTCCGTGTCCATGCCCCGAGAAACGGGCAAAAAGGGCACGACGATCATGATGACTTCCGCGTGCCCCGCGGACGGCAAGACGATGGTAGCCGTGAATATCGCGCTCACCTACGCTATGTCCAACGCCAAGATCGTTCTCGTAGACGCGGACGTGCGAAAGGGTAGAGTGGCGAGATATTTCCGTAAAAAATCCGCCCCCGGGCTTACCGATTGCCTCGCGGGACAGGTAACGCTCGAAGAGGTTACTCATAAATTGCCCGAGAACGAGAACTTCTCGTATATCACCTGCGGTACCCATTCTCCTCGCCCGTACGAGCTTTTGGAAAGCGAGGAAATGAAAGCGCTTTTGAACAAATTAAAGGAAACGTACGATTATATCATTATCGATACGCCTCCCGTGCTTTTGATCCCCGACGCGCTTGCGCTCGTACCCGAAGTAGACGGTACGGTAGTGGTATGCCGTCACGAGGTCTCCTTCGTGAGCGATATCGCCAAAACGCTCAACACCCTGTCCTTTGCGAAAGCGAACGTGCTCGGCGTGGTCGTGAACGATTACACCTCCGCGGAGAAGAAGGGAGGCTACTACGGTAAATATTATTATTACGAGTACGCGGAAGCAATGGCAAAGACGGATGAGGAAGAGGCGGCAGCCGATCAAACGGACGCAACGACGGACGACGCGGAAAAGAAAGATTAACGAACGAAAAACGAAAACGACGCTCGCAGGGAGCGTCGTTTTTCAATTATAAATATTCTTTCCACTTCTTTTCGAATTTTTCTTCCTGCGCGATCATCTCGTTGAGCAGCTCTATGATCTCTTGGTCGCCGTCTACGGCCAGCTCGCTCGCCGTCGTGCGCAGGGAATTGATACCCATTACCGTACCTTGTACCATCATATCCGCAATATGCGCGCGCGAATTGTCGGTGAGGGTATTCATTTTGATCGAGCCCCACATCATCATTTTCTTGAACACGTTCGGCTCCTTTAGCTCGATGCCCTTGTCCTTTGCGAGCATTGCCGCCTTAGCGGAAAAGCGTTCGTATTCCTCGTGCTGTGCGTGCAGCTCGTCTTTCACTTCGCTATCCTCCACTTGAGGGAGGACGTCTGCGATCGATTGCAAAGCAAGCTGTGCGTTGCGGTAGATCTCCGCAAGCGCTTCTTCCGTTTTTTTATGCGTTTGATTTTCCATTTTTCACTCTCCTTTTTGACAGTTTTCGCAAGGCGGGGAAAAATCATACGCAAAAAGCGCGTTTTTAATAAAAAATCGCAAAAAACGGGCAAAAACGCTTGACGAAGCTTAGAAAAATGTGGTATAGTTATACGCGAGCCGATAGGAACGGGCTTTTTTAAGTCGCGATTTTTCGGAAAAGACCGAAAGAAAGCGCGCCTTGGGTTCTTCGAGACTGGAAAGAGGAGGTAAAACTTTATGTACGCTATTATCGATAACGGAAACAAGCAATACAAAGTGGCGGAAGGCGACGTAGTACGCGTGGAGAAGCTCGCGGCGAACGAAGGCGACACGGTATCCTTCAAGGTATTGATGGTTTCGGACGAGAACGGTATCAAAACGGGCGCGGAAGTTGCGAACGCGAAGGTTACCGCTACGGTCGTTAAGCAAGACAAGGCGAAGAAGATCATCGTCTTCAAGTATAAAGCGAAAAAGAACGAGCGTAAGAAGCAGGGTCACAGACAACCCTTCACCGCAGTTAAAGTGGAAAAGATCGAGCTTTGATTGCACCCCCGCTCTTGATAAAGAGCATAAGAAAATCTAAAGTAAGGAGAAATAAAAATGATTTTTATCAGTTTATTCGCTCATAAGAAAGGTACGGGTTCTTCGCACAACGGTAGAGACAGCGAAGCGAAAAGACTTGGCACGAAGCGCAGCGACGGTCAAGCGGTTCTCGCGGGCAACATTCTCGTTCGTCAAAGAGGCACGAAGATCCACCCCGGCGCAAACGTAGGCATCGGTAAGGACGATACCCTTTTCGCGCTCGTGGACGGCGTCGTTCGTTATGAGAGATTGGGCAAAGACAAGAAAAAGGCAAGCGTGTATCCCGTAGCGGACGCGCAATAATGCGAGCGGCTTTCGCCGCGTAAAAGGAAAAATCAAACCGTTGCGGTAAACGCAACGGTTTTTTCTTACGAGAAAAAGCGCTCGTCGAATAACGACGAGCGCTTTTTACGTTTTCTTTACTCCGCTAAAATAAGGTGTCCCTTCAACAAAAGATAGATGAGATCGATCAATCCCAAGAACCAACCCCAACCGACGACCAAGAACAGTACGAATACGACGATATGTACGATATTCTTCGTTCTCAGCATAACGGAAAGTCTGACGAGACATTCGCAAATCCAACCGACGACGGGGAGAAGCAAAAGGATCGCCTTTACCAACGTAGATTGTTCGTTAAACCATTTATCGAACTGCATAAAAACCTCCAAAAACTAATTGATTAAGCCTTCGCAAAGATAAGGTGATTGAAAAGCAACAACCAAATAAGATCGATCCAGCCGAATACGCCGACCGTAACCGTAGCGATGATTGCAAACACGAGGGTAAGCAATTTGGGACGGCTAAGGAACGCCGACCAACGGATACAAATTTCTACGATCCAGTTAACGCCGGGGATCAAAAGCAGGAGCAGCTGAACCAGCTTGTTTTGCTTATAGAACCATTTTGCCATAAAAAGTTTCCTCCTAAATAATTTTTCTACTACTATTATACTACACCTTTGGGATTTTGTCAACAGCCTCGTGGAAAATTATTCGCCTTCTTTGTCGTTTTTCGACGGTTCTTGTAACTCTTGCGGCGGCTCCTCGTGCTTTGCGCGGCTTTGCTTGCAAAGCAAACACAGTCCAAAAAAGAGCAGGGCGAGCATAACGCAGGCGATCGCCCACGGAAACCCCAACCAAGTGCCGACGGGCAACGCCGCCGCGGCGAATACCGCCGCTATGATGATGAACGCGATTTGCAAATATAAAAGCATACCTTGCCGCTCCCATAGTATATAATATATATATTGTAACACGCGCGCGCGTAAAAAGTCAAGAAAAAGCCGCCGCGCCGTTTGAAAATCCCGTCGAAAAAAGAAAAATGAAAAAATTGTAAAAAAGTACTAAAAAAGAGTTGACAAGGAAAAAATAAAATGGTAATATAGACGAGCTGTCCTGAGGGAAGCGCCTAAAAAGGGCGGAGAACCTGGGCGTCGAGTGAATAAAAAATAAAAAAAAGATAAAAAAAGTTAAAAAACTTTAGAAAAAACACTTGACAAGCGGTAGAGGTTTGTGGTATTATATACAAGCTGTCGCCGCGAGGGGACAGGCACCGAGCTGTGAGCTTGGTAAAAGAA
>JAFURP010000051.1 GCA_017471785.1 Clostridia bacterium
ATAATTCCTTGATGCTGGTCACCGCGCTCAACCCGTATATCGGCTACGAGAACGCGGCAAAGACGGCGAAGAAGGCATACAAGGAAAACATCTCTTTGAAAGAGGCTTGCGTGGCGCTCGGCTTCCTGACGGCGGAAAAATTCGACGAAGTATTCCGTCCCGAAGAAATGGCGTATCCGCAAAAATAAGTCGTAAGACAATCTATCAAAAGGCGGCGTATAGAAAAATTATGAAGATCAGTTACTATCCCGGCTGTACGCTCAAAACGAAAGCGAAAGATCTAGACGTAACGGCACGTCTTTGCGCGAAAGCTTTGGGCGTAGAAATGGAAGAAATCGAAAATTGGCAATGCTGCGGCGCGGTGTACCCGATGGCTACGGACGAGATCGCTACCAAGCTTTCGGCGGTGCGCGCGCTCGATCACGCAAAGCATAACGGCGGCAAGCTTTTGACCCTTTGCTCCGCTTGCCACAACGTTATCAAGCGCACGAACGAGGATATGAAGACCAACGACGATATCCGTTTCCGTGCGAACAACTACCTACAGCTCGACGAGCCGTACGGCGGCGAAGCGGAGGTCCTGCACTACTTGGAAATGCTCAAGACGGTGGTGGGCTTCGACAATATCAAAAAAGCGGTGGTCAATCCCGTCAAGCGCAAGATCGGCGCGTACTACGGTTGCCTGCTCCTTCGTCCCAGCGGCGTAATGGCGTTCGACAACCCCGAAAACCCGACGATCATCGAGGATTTCATTCGCGCGATCGGCGGCACGCCCGTTATCTATCCTTTCCGTAACGAGTGCTGCGGCGCGTACGTATCCTTAAAGAATAGCGATTTGCCCAAGCAAAAGAGCAAAAAAGTACTTATGAGCGCAAAGGAAAAGGGCGCGGAGGAGATCATCACCGCTTGTCCGCTTTGCCTGTATAACTTACAGGTAAACGGCGAGGGGACGCTTCCCGTGAAATACTTCACCGAGCTTCTTGCCGAGGCATTGGGGGTGCAGGTATGACGAAAGAAGAATACGTAGAAACGATCAACCGCATCAGCGGTACGGACGTAAGAAAATGTATGAAATGCGGTAAATGCTCGGGGCGCTGTCCGGCATTCAAGGATATGGATATCAAGCCGCATCAATTCGTTTCCCTCCTGGTTAAAGGCGACGTAGACGCGCTTTTGGAAAGCAAGGCGATTTGGCACTGTCTTTCGTGTATGGCTTGCGTAGAGCGTTGTCCGCGCGGCGTAGCGCCTGCGGCGGTCGTGGAAGCGGTGCGCGATACGGTGGTGCGTATGCAGGGCAACAACGGCGTCAAAGCAGAGGATATCCCGCCCGTCGTAGACGAGCTCATTCCTCAACAGCTTCTCGTCAGCGCGTATAGAAAGTACAATAAATAATCGAAAAAATCAAAAGAAAGTGAGATAACGAAAATGCAAAGAATAGGTGTATTTATTTGTTGGTGCGGCAGTAATATCGCGGCAACGGTAGACGTCGAAAGGGTAGCGGAGATCATGAAAAGCGAACCCGGCGTCGTCTATTCCGCGAATTACCAATACATGTGTTCGGAAAACGGTCAACAGCTGATCAAGCAAGCCATCAAAGAACACAATTTGACGGGAATCGTCGTCGGCGCGTGTTCGCCGAGAATGCACGAAGCCACCTTCCGCAAAGCGGCGGAAGCGGCGGGCTTGAACCCGTATATGGTGGAGATCGCCAATATCCGCGAGCATTGTTCGTGGATACATAAGGATATGGAGGAAGCGACCGAAAAAGCCGTCGTTCTCGTCCGTACCGCGATCGCAAAAGTAAAACTCAACGCTCCGCTTACGGCAGGAGAGAGCCCCGTGGTAAAACGCGCGCTGGTCATCGGCGGCGGTATCGCGGGTATTCAGGCTGCCCTCGACATTGCGGACGCAGGCTTCGAGGTGGATATCGTGGAAAAGAACGCGACCATCGGCGGCAGAATGGCGCAGTTGGATAAGACGTTCCCCACCCTCGATTGCTCCGCTTGTATCCTCACGCCCAAAATGGTAGATTGCGCGCAGCACGAGAAGATCGATATCCTTTCCTACTCGGAGATCGAGGACGTAAAGGGCTTCGTCGGCAACTTCTCCGTAACCATTCGCAAGAAAGCGAGATACGTGGACGAAACCAAGTGTACGGGCTGTAAGATCTGTATGGAAAAATGCCCCTCCAAAAAGGGCTTGAACACCTTTAATATGGGCTTAAATACCCGTCCCGCGATCCATATCCCGTTCGCACAGGCGATCCCCAACGTAGCGGTGATCGATCCCGAGCAATGCATCAAGCTCAAAACGGGCAAGTGCGGTATTTGCCAAAAATTCTGCGGCGTGGGCGCGATCGATTACGAGCAAAAGGATACCTTTATCGAACGTCAATACGGCGCGATCGTCGTTGCGACGGGCTTTAAGCCGATCAGCCTCGAAAGCTTCAACGAGTACGGCTACGACGATAATAAAGACGTCATCACTTCGCTCGAATTGGAGCGTTTGATGAACGCGGCTGGTCCTACCAACGGCGTGCTGCTCCGTCCCTCCGACGGCGAGCATCCGAAAGTAATAACCTTTATTCAATGCGTAGGCTCGCGCGATACGAGCGGTTGCGGTAAGCCGTACTGCTCTAAGGTTTGCTGTATGTATACGGCAAAGCACGCTATGCTCATTCGCGAAAAATATCCCGATACGGAAGTCCACGTATTCTATATCGACGTTCGTACCCCCGGGAAGAACTACGACGAATTCTTCCGCCGCGCGGTGGAACAGTACGGCGTGGACTATATCAAGGGTATGGTCGGCAAAGTATATAACGAAAACGGCAAATTGATGGTGCAAGGCTCCAACCTTATCGACAACGAGCAGGTCACGATCGAGTCCGACCTCGTCGTTTTGGCGGCGGCTATCGAACCCGAGCCTTCCGTGAGAAAGATCGCAACGCTGTTGACGGCAAGCATCGACACCAACAACTTCCTCACCGAATCGCACGCCAAGCTTCGTCCCGTGGAAAGCCCCACGGCAGGCGTATACCTTGCCGGTATGTGCCAAGGTCCGAAGGATATCCCCGAAACGGTATCGCAGGCTTCCGCTTGCGCTGCAAAGGTGATCGGGCTTTTGGTAAAAGACAAATTAAAGACCAACCCTTGCGTGGCGACGCCCGACGAAATGATGTGTAACGGTTGCAGTCAATGTGCGAACGTTTGCGCGTACGGTGCGATCACCTATATCGATAAAGAATTCCGCCTCGGCGGCGGCAAGACGGAGGTCCGTCGCGTAGCGTCCGTCAACCCTGCGGTTTGCCAAGGCTGCGGCGCTTGTACGGTAACCTGTCCCTCGGGAGCGATGGACTTGAAAGGCTTTAGCTCCAAGCAAATTATGTCGGAGGTGGAAGCGATATGCAAGAAGTAACCACGGAAAAGAAAGAATTTGTGCCCAATATCGTAGCGTTTTGCTGCAATTGGTGCTCGTATGCCGGCGCGGACCTTGCCGGCTCCAGCCGTTTGAGCTATCCTGCAAACGTGAAGATCATTCGCGTACCCTGCTCCTGCCGCGTCAATCCCTCTTTCATTTTGAAAGCGTATCAACAGGGCGCGGACGGCGTTATCCTTTGCGGTTGTCACCCCGGCGATTGCCATTACGTAACGGGTAACTATTACGCAAGAAGAAGAATGTCGCTCCTTTTCAGCTTCCTCAATTATATGGGTATCGAGAAAGAGCGTACGCGCGTGGAATGGGTTTCCGCCGCGGAGGGTCAGCGCTTCTCCGCCGTTATGAACGATTTCGTAAAGACGGTGACTGCGCTTGGCGAGAACAGAAAGCTCACCGACTTGCGCGTAAAGGAGGGCGAATAAGATGAAAGACGTTGAAATGAAAATGCTCGAACGCGCCAAAGCGCTTTTGGGAAGCGGCGAGGTTGCGCGCGTGATCGGCTGGAAAAAGGGCGAATTTTATTTCGACCCCGTTCCCGCCTCCTTTGAAAGCGTAGAGGAGCTCAGCGACTTTGTATATAACGGTTTTTGCGGTGCAAACCTCTCCAAATACCTTATCCAAATGAGCAAGAAAGAGGGTAAAACGGCGATCTTTTTGAAGCCCTGCGATTCGTACAGCTTCAATCAACTCGTCAAAGAACACCGTATCGTAAGAGAAAATATCCACGTGATCGCGATCGAGTGCCAAGGCAAGCTGGATATCGAAAAGATCAAAGCGCAGGGCGTGAGTGCGGTTACGGAGGTGGAAGAGGACGGCGATACCGTCAAGGTTTCCTCGCTTTACGGCGAAACCACGCTGAATAAAGAGGATATCCTCTTGGTAAAATGCGCTACCTGTAAGAGCAAAACGCATCAAGCTAAGGACGAGGAGATCGTTCTTCACGAAATGCCCGAAAGCAAAAACAACCGTTTCGACGAGGTGGAAAAGCTGGAGGCTATGACGGAAACGGAAAGATTTGCGTTTTGGAAATTACAGCTTCAAAAATGTATCCGTTGTAACGCTTGTCGTAACGTATGCCCTGCGTGCTCGTGCATCAAGTGCGTATTCGATAACCCCGCTTCGGGTATCGCGGCAAAGGCGAACGATTCGGAGTTTGAAGAAAAGCTCTTCCATATCATTCGCGCGTTCCACGTGGCAGGTCGTTGTACCGACTGCGGCGAGTGCAGCCGCGTATGTCCTCAAAACATTCCCTTGCACCTGTTGAACAGAAAGTTCATCAAGGATATCGACGGCTTGTACGGCGAATATCAGGCAGGCGAAACGGCGGAGGGCAAAACGCCGCTTACCTCCTATACGGAAGGGGATAAAGAGCCGAACGACGTTGTAGACGGGGAGGCAAAATAATGTTGAAAATAGCAAAAGAAAGATTAAACGAGTTATATGCGAAGATCGCCGAAAGTATGGGGCTGTTCATTCCCATCAAAAAGGCGGGCGAGGTGAACTATCACGTTTGGGGCGAGGGGAAAGAGGTATCCTTGGAAACGCTCAAAACGGTCAAATCCCCCAAGAACGCGTTCTTCCCCGCAAGCGAAAACCTGATGAAGTTCAAAACGGAGGGCAAGAACCTCGAGATCATCGACGTCCGTTGGGATAAGAGCGAGAAACCGTTCGTGATCTTCGGCGTCAAGGCATGCGATTACAAGGCGATCGAGGTATTGGATAAGGTTTTCCTTGCCGACCCCGTAGATACTTATTACCAATCGAGAAGAGAGGCGTTTACGATCGTAACGCTCGCTTGCTCCAAGCCCGAGGAAAGCTGTTTTTGTAACGCGTTCGGCGTCGACGCCACCGCGCCCAAGGGCGACGTGACCACTTGGCTGGACGAGAAGTATCTCTATTGGCAGCCGAACACCGAAAAGGGCGAAGCGTTGACCCAAATCGTAGCCGATATGGCGGAGCAGGGCGGCGAAGCGGAGGTTGCGGCGCAGCAGGCGGCTACGCAGGCGATTATGGAAAAATTGCCGTTTGCAAGCTTGGATTTGAGTCGTTTCCAGCCCGAAAACTTGAACGAGCTGTTCGACGATCCCGCTTGGGAGGAAATGAGCGAGGCTTGTCTTGGCTGCGGTACCTGCACGTTCGTATGCCCGACCTGTCAATGCTTCGACATTCGCGATTTCAAAACGCACGAGGGCGTTATCCGCTACCGTTGCTGGGATTCGTGTATGTATTCCGACTTTACGCTTATGGCGCACGGAAACAGCCGTACTACGCAAATGCAGAGATTTAGACAAAGATTTATGCACAAGCTCGTATACTATCCCTCGCAAAACGACGGTTTGTATTCGTGCGTGGGTTGCGGTAGATGCGTCAACAAGTGCCCGCAGCGCTTGAATATCGTGAAAGTTATCAAAACCTTGGGAGGTAAAGACAATGATTGAAGAAACTCTCATTCCGAAAGTGGGCGTCATCACCGACGTACGTAAGGATACCCCCGACGTAAAGACCTTTCGCGTAGTGGGTACGGACGGCAAAAAGCTGTTCAAGCATATGCCGGGGCAATGCGCCATGGTATCCGTCCCCGGGGTAGGCGAATGTATGTTCTCCATCACCTCCTCGCCCACGAACGAAGAATATATGGAATTTTCCATTAAAAAATGCGGTTGCGTAACGGAGGTCATTCACTCGCTCGAGGTAGGACAACATATCACCGTTCGCGGCCCCTACGGTAAAAATTTCCCCGTAGAGGAGGATTTCAAGGGCAAGGATTTGCTCTTTATTGCAGGCGGTATCGGTCTTGCACCGCTTAGAAGCGTCATCAATTACGTACGCCACTACCGTAGCAATTACGGCAAGGTCGTGATCGTATACGGCGCGAGGAGCAAGGACGATCTCGTGGATATCGAGGAGATCCAAACGGAGTGGATGAACGAGCCGAATATGGACGTTTATCTCACGATCGACCGTCCGCAGGAGGGCTGGGACGGGCACGTTGGTTTCGTACCTGCCTACGTCAAAGAGCTCGGTTTGGACCCGAATATGACGGCGGTGCTTTGCGGACCTCCCATTATGATCAAATTTACCTTGGCAGGGCTGTTGGAGCTTGGCTTTGATAAATCTCGCGTGTATACGACGTTGGAGCTTCGCATGAAGTGCGGCGTAGGTAAGTGCGGTAGATGTAACGTAGGCGACAAGTTCGTATGTAAGGACGGTCCCGTGTTCCGTATGACGGAGCTGGACGAATTGCCCGACGAGTATTAAGGAGAATAGTACGATGGAAAAAATGGTAAACGTATATCTTTTCGGCAAACGCTATCAAGTGCCGGAAAGCTTGACGATTATGAAAGCGATGGAATACGCAGGCTATCAGCTCGTTCGCGGCTGTGGTTGCAGAAACGGTTTTTGCGGCGCTTGCGCTACCATCTACCGTATTCACGGTCAACAGGAATTAAAGACCTGTCTTGCCTGTCAACAGCAGGTGGAGGAGGGTATGTACGTAGCGACGCTTCCCTTCTTCCCCCTCGTAAAGCAGGTTTACGATATCGAGAAGATCAAACCCACGCAACAAATCATGATGCAGCTGTATCCCGAGATCTATTCGTGTATCGGCTGCAACGCTTGCACGAAAGCTTGTACGCAGGGCTTGAACGTGATGCAGTATATCGCCTACGCGCAGCGCGGCGAATACGAAAAGGCGGCGGAGGAGAGCTTCGACTGCGTAATGTGCGGCGTATGCTCCTCCCGTTGTCCGGCAGGTATCTCGCATCCGCAGGTGGCGCTTTTGACGCGCCGTCTTACGGGTAAATATCTTGCGCCCAAGAGCGAGCACTTGATCAACCGCGTGGCGGAGATCGACGCAGGGGATTGCAAAGCGGCTTTGGAGGCGATCATGAATACGCCTTTGGAGGAGCAAAAGAACCTCTATAACCATAGAGAGATCGAGAAGTGAGGAAAAGCGTATGTATCAATATACCCAAGAACAACTTGAATCTATGAAAAAGGTAGAAGCGACGCGCGCTTCCCGTATCGAAAATCTTCACGCAAGAATGACGGCGGAGGAAAAGGACGCCGTCCTGGCGGAATTTCACCCCGACTACATCACGACGGCGTATGAAGAATTGAAAGTTGGGAAAAATAAAGGCGGAAAGGTGCTTCACGAGCTCGCCGCGCTTTTGCAAGGTCATTCCCGTATCAGGGATATGCATATCGACCTCACGAAGATCGACTACGACGTAGACGTACTCGTGATCGGCGGCGGCGGCGCCGGCTCGTCCGCGGCGATCGAAGCGCACGAACGCGGCGCAAACGTTATGATCGCCACCAAGCTCCGTTTGGGCGACGCCAATACGGCGATGGCGGAGGGTGGTATCCAAGCGGCGGATAAGCCCAACGATAGCCCCGCGACCCACTATTTGGACGCGCTCGGCGGCGGACACTTCAAAAATAAGCCCGAGCTTTTGTATAAGCTCGTCAACGAAGCGCCCGAAGCGATTTTGTGGCTGAACGATCTCGGCGTTATGTTCGATAAGGAAGCGGACGGCACTATGGTAACCACCCACGGCGGCGGTACTTCGAGAAAGAGAATGCACGCCTGCCGCGACTATTCGGGGTCGGAAATTATGCGTACCCTTCGCGACGAAGTGTTCAACCGCGGTATCACGGTGGTAGACTTCACGTCGGCGATCGAGCTTATCAAGGACACGGACGGCAAGATAGCCGGTGCGGTCTTGATGAATATGGAAACGAAAGAGATACTTATCGCGCGCGCGAAAACGGTCGTTATCGCAACGGGCGGCGCGGGTAGATTGCACTATCAAGGCTTCCCCACGTCCAACCACTACGGCGCGACGGCGGACGGCTTGGTTTTGGGCTATAGAGCGGGCGCAAAGCTTCTCTATCCCGAAACGCTGCAATATCACCCCACGGGCGCGGCGGAGCCTACGCAAATTTACGGCGCGCTCGTAACGGAAAAGGTACGCTCGCTCGGCGCTCAGCTCGTCAATAAAAACGGCGAAGCGTTCGTGTATTCGTTGGAAACGCGCGACGTTACGGCTTCCTCCATTATCCGCGAGTGCAGAGCCAACGGCAACGGCATCAAAACGACGGACGGCGAGGGCGTTTGGTTGGATACTCCCCTGATCGATATCCTCAACGGCGAGGGCACGATCGAAAAGCGTATTCCCGCCATGCTTCGTATGTTCGGCAAATACGGTATCGATATCCGTAAAGAGCCCATTTTGATCTATCCCACGCTGCATTATCAAAACGGCGGCTTGGATATCGGCGCAAACGGTATGACTTGCGTGGAAAATCTCTACGTAGCGGGCGAAGCGGTCGGCGGTATCCACGGTACCAACCGTCTTATGGGCAACTCGCTCCTCGATATTATCGTATTCGGTAGAAACGCAGGTCAGCAGGCAGGCGAAAAGTGTAAGAGCGTAGAACTGAAAGAATTGACGCTCGACCACGTTGCGGCGTTCGAAAAAGAGCTGGAAGCGGCGGGTATTTCGACGGACGTAGCTTCTCCTAAGCTTCTTCCCGATTATAGAAGACAGGCGAATTGATAGGAAAAGAATGAAAATACAAAGGCAAGACGCACGGTTTTTTGTGCGTTTTCGTCCGTCAAAGAAAAAGGAGTAAAATTATTATGGAGTATTTAGGCGGAGTAGTCGGGTCGCTTTTGACGACGCTGTTTATCGTGTTTGCCATTGCGGCGCTCGGCTACTTAATAGGCGGTATAAAGATCAAGGGGATTTCCCTCGGTACGGCAGGCGTGCTTTTGGTCGCGCTTGCGCTCGGTATCGTTTTCAGCCTTTGCGGCGAGAAGGTAGGGGATTCGATATCCCTGTCGTTCACGATCGGCGGAAAAACGATCAGTCTTTATAACGATTCGATTAAAAAACTGTTTGATTTGGTTTCCAATATCGGTACGGCAATGTTCGTAACGGCGGTGGGCTTGATTGCAGGTCCGAAATTCTTCCGTTCGTTCAATAAGAGTATGATTTCCTACGTGGCAATGGGCGCTATCATCATTGCGCTCGGCGCGGGTATGACCATTCTTATTTCCGCGCTTGGCGGTATGGACATGGCGCTCGGTACCGGTCTTTTGGCAGGTTCGCTCACCTCCACGCCCGCGTTCTCCGCGGCAAAGGAAGCGGCGAAGCAAATCAGCGATTCCTTGGAAGCAAGCGTTGCGGCAGGGTACGGTATCGGTTATTTGTACGGCGTGCTCGGCGTGGTGCTTTTCGTGCAGATCATGCCCAAGATATTGAAAGTGAATATCGAGGAAGAGCGCGCGAACTTTATCGCGGCAGGCTCGGTTACGTTACAACAGGACGAAGTGAAGCGCGTGGATATCGACGATTTCGGCTTCTTCCCGTTTTGCTTGACGGTAGTGCTCGGCTTGCTTATCGGCGCTATTAAGATACCCGGGATCAATTTCAGCCTCGGTTCGAGCGGCGGTACGCTCGTTTCGGGTTTGATCGTCGGTCATTTCGGACACGTTGGTAAGATCAATTTGAAAGTATCCAAAGCGACCTTGAACTTCTTCCGCGAGCTCGGCTTGATGCTGTTCCTGATCGGTGCGGGCGTTCCTGCCGGTATCCGCTTTATCGACAGCTTCAGCGGTTGGTATTTCCTCTACGGTATCATCTTGACGACCGTACCTATGGTAGTCGGATTTATCCTTGGTAAATACGTGTTCAAGCTTTCGATCTTCAACAATCTCGGTTCGATCACGGGCGGTATGACGAGTACCCCTGCGCTCGGCTCGTTGATCAACGTAGCGGGTACGGACGACGTATCGGCGGCGTACGCGGCGACCTATCCGATCGCGCTCGTGCTTATCGTGATAGCGTCCAATTTGATGGTAACGATCGGCTGCGCGGTATAAAGGAAAAAAACAAACGGAGTAGTTTCGAAAGAAATTACTCCGTTTTTTCTTAAAATGCGATAAAAAATAGTTGATTTTTTGAAAGGAATGGTATATAATATAAAAGCTGTTTGCAGAGATGGCGGAGCGGTTGAACGCGCACGATTCGAAATCGTGTTATGCAGGAATGTATACAAGGGTTCAAATCCCTTTCTCTGCGCCAAAATGGTGGTTTTTGATAGGTTATCCTATTGAAAATCACCGTTTTTTATTATTTCAAAACTATGAATTTATAAAAAACGGGGAATTTTTGGGGAATTTACCATTTATTCAACTTTTTACCTTCTGAAAGAAGGTATTCGTCGGATAAATCGGTGTAGGCATTTCCAAGAGCTCCGAGAGAATGTCCGACGAACTCGTCACGCGCTGAATCCGCGACGCCGAATTCCTTGCAACGCGAATAAAAGGTCGTTCGTAGGTCGTATAGCTTGTGATTCGGACAAAATTTCGGGAAACGGATAGAAAGCGTTTTTTCGGCTCGTTTTTCAACGTTAGTTAAATCGTTTTCGATTTTTGCAAGAATTGCTTGAAGTTTTAAGCAAATAGGAATTTTCTTATATTCAATTTTCCTATTTTTTCGCTTTGAATTCACCGCGACGATAAATTCACCGGCTATTTTCGCCGTTTTAATCTCGTTTGGACGTAAACCGCAGTATAAGGCAAGGGCGAAAGGTACTTCGTACGCTGTGTCCCGTACTTGGTCAAACAGCGCATTTTCTTCGTCGCGCGTCAAAGCTTTTCCGGATTGCGTTTCGTGCTTATAATGAACGATAACATTTAATGGATTCCGTTCAAGTATTCCGTGTGCGATTGCGCCTTTGAATATTATCGATAACAACGAGTATATTTCGTCGGCGGTTTTGTTTTTTCCTTCTGCGCGTAAGCTATCATAAAGGATTTGGCATTGATTTGGCGTTATTTTGTTAAGGCGCATTTTTCCGAGTGCTGGAAAAATGTGAGCTCGTAGCCGTCGTTCGTCGTTTTCATAGGTTAGCTCGGCAAGCTTAGGCTTTCGGAATTTCTCAAAATAATACGTCGTAAACTCTTCCAGCGTGGTAGGAACGGACGCCATCGCGTCCGTACGGGGGCGCGCCGTTTTGAGTTTTTTAATAAAATTCGCCTTGGCGAGCTCGATTGTCTTTCCGCAGGCGGAAACGTTGTAACCGTCCGAGCGGTAGCGAATTTCGTAAGTAGTCGAATTTTGTCCGCTTTGGTGAACGCGTATCCGACAACGCTTTTTTTGAATAATAATTAGTCTTTTGAAATGTGCAGGCATTTGTAATATCTCCTTTTCTGAAAATTCTACAAAGCCTTGTTTTTGCGTATCCGACGTCCCCACGTCGGATTTTTCTTTTCCTGTTTCACGGGAAACGAACGGGAACGAAACGACGTCGTTTTGGGCGAAACGGAATAATGACCGTTTATGTATCGCGACGTCGTCTTGTGCATCGTGTTCCGTGATAAGCTCGTTTAGCAAAGAACGAGTAAGCTTAGCCAGCTCGTCCATTTGCCGTAAATAGTGTAGTGCTTCTTCGATTTTTCCATAGTGCATAGGTAAAATTCTCCTTGAAATTTATTAGGAAAATTTTACCGCAAATTATGCGTTTTGCAACAAACGGGATTTTGCGAAAATTTATAAGATAAATTTATCGCAACTTTTCCTTTGTCTTTTCAATCACCCCCTAAAAGGTATTTTTTTACCCACCGTAACAGCGCGGTGGGTATATTCTTATTCTTCGTTTTCTCCCGACGTCGGGAAAACTTCTTCCGATTGCCGAGTAATAAGCTTGTCCTTATCGCCTGCATTCAAGGGCGAAATAACGGATTTACCAAGCTCACGCTCAATCTCCAAGCGCGCCGTCTTGGAAACGCCGCCTCCGCTTTTGGCAACCTGCCGGTTTTCTTCCAGTCCCTGCGGATTGCGCTGCGCCGTTAAGGCGCGCGTCGTAACCTCCG
This sequence comes from Clostridia bacterium, assembly GCA_017471785.1. Lineage (GTDB taxonomy): Bacteria > Bacillota > Clostridia > Christensenellales > Borkfalkiaceae > Scatosoma. The sequence continues at coordinate 12,323 of JAFURP010000051.1, forward strand.
CCAACGAATTGAGCGCAAGCTCGATATCCGTCATATTATCGCGCAGGTTTTCCTTGCGTAAGCCCTTCAGCTCCTTGTACTCGCGCACCGTCTTACCGCTCCACGCTTTCGTCATATCGTTC
>JAFURP010000007.1 GCA_017471785.1 Clostridia bacterium
AATATTGCAAGCAATATAAAATAATTAAGAAAATTATGAAATTTTTGCTTTGCAAAAATGATATAAAATTTATGCCGCCATATACGAAGTATATTTCATATCCGCAGGATATTTCATAATCCTATTATTTCACTTATGCCGACAGGCATAAATTTCATTGGAAAGGGCTACGATTTTGATACAAAATCGTAGCCCTTTCCTGTCCGTTACGAACAATTCTGCTGTAAAAGCGATTTTTAACGCTGACTTGAACCCAGCGGGAAAGATTGTCAAGCTATTTTCGTCACTTTAAATTGTTCGGGATATTCTTTTGCCGCATCTTCAAAGCAAGAAATAATCCGTTTAAGAAAATTTCGATTATATACATTTTCTTCTTGACCAAAACCAACCAAAACGATTTCGCAAGGCGTGTCAATATACCCTGTCAACATATCCCAAAGCGCATCTGCATTACAGCCAAAATAATCAGGCAATTCCATTTTCTTTTTGATGATGTCGTAAAATTCTTCCGCCCAAGTAAATTCATTTCTGTTAAATATGTACTTTTTCATGTTTATTCTCCTTTTATTCAACTGCGATAAACGATGTGTAATGGTCATCTGTTTTAAAAATCAAACCGTCGTTTGAATAAATTAAACGCGCATTATTACGGTAACCGCCTTGATAATCAATATCACACTCATACCAAATTCGCCCTGGAGCAGATGGGAGTTTTCCGTCACGGTTTCCATAAACACTTCCACCAATCATTTTTCCTGGTGCAACTGCATCTAAATTCCCTAATATCGGTTTCCACCCAAGAGCTTTTGCTTCTTCTTTAGAAATATAATTGTCTGGCAATTTTCCATAATGATATATCCAATAGTCAGCTCCCTCATTCCCCAGAATTGTAGCTGCACCTATTGCCACCATTCTCAACCATTCCAAATAACAGCCACTCTTTCCATCGGCTTGACCGATTATACTTTGTTGTAATTCCTTTAAAAAAGTTAACTATACTTTCATATATGTCACTAAATATCCCCATAATACCTCACATTAATTTATTTCGCTTGCAAACGTGAGCGTATTATAACATACATTTTTTCTTTGTCAATAGACCACTGCCACCTTTTTTGCTTGGTATAAGCAATTTGTATAATAGGGAAAATCGACAAATTTCGATAAGAAATTTGTCGATTTTCTGGTGCGGACGAAGGGATTTGAACCCACACGGTGTTACCCACAGGAACCTGAAACCTGCGCGTCTGCCAATTTCGCCACGTCCGCATTCTTTATTTTTCGATCGCTTCCACTTCCGTTTTCACGACCGCGCCCTCCTTACGCTCTAAAAGCCAAGCGCTGCCGCCGCTTGTAACGCTTCCGACTATCTCGCCGTCCTCGATCACCAGCGCCGCGTTGTCCTCTATCCCGTAAGCACGGTCATAATTATAACACACAATTTTATCGAAGTCAAGCGTTCTTGCGTTATAATGGGGAGAAATTACGCCCTTTATTACGCCTAAGCCCTTAAACATTGCGTATTTATCCCCCTCGCCGAGCGCCGCCGCCGAATCGGTGTAGATATCCGAAAACCAACAAATCGCCCCTGCCGAAAGTCCCGCGATCACCACGCCGCGCTCGTACGCGTCCAAAATAAGCGGCAAAAGTCCCGATTTTTTCCATTCCTCAAGCATAAATACGGTGTCGCCGCCGCCTACGTAGATCATATCCGCCTTTTGGAACTTTCCCTGCATTTTTGCAGGGTCCATTTCCTTAAACACGGTGAGCGCGACGTCCGTTTTGATATCGAAAACGCCCGTATATACCTTATGAAAAGTATTGTAATAGGGCATAAAATCGTGGCTGGCGGTCGGAATAAAAAGCGCGTTCGCCCTGCGCTCGCCCGCCCGTTCTTTGGCAAGCCGCGCTATATATTCGTCTATTTGCAGGGTCGTTCTTTCCCGCAGCTCCCCGCCGCCGATCGCTACGATCTTCTTCATACTATCCTCAATTTTATTTGGTTCCGAACAATCTATCCCCTGCGTCCCCAAGCCCGGGGAGGATATAACAATTCTCGTTCAGGCATCTATCGAGAGCCGCCACGTAAAGATCCACGTCGGGGTGGTCGTCGAGCACCTTTTGCACCCCCTCGGGCGCGCTGACGATACAGCAAAGCTTGATCTTCGTTACGCCGCGCTTTTTGATCATGGCGATCGCGTCCGAAGCGCTGCCGCCCGTCGCGAGCATGGGATCGACGACGAGGAGCGTGCGTTGTTCCGCGTCCGCAGGCAGCTTACAATAATATTCCACGGGCTCGTGCGTATCGTGGTCGCGATACAAGCCGATATGCCCCACCTTTGCGTTGGGGATAAGCTTTTGCACGCCCGATACCATACCCAAGCCTGCGCGTAAAATGGGTACGATACCCACCGCTTTGCCCGATACCATATGGCATTGCGCCCTTTCGAGCGGCGTTTCCACCGTCACCTCCTCCAAGGGTAGATCCTTGGTCGCCTCGTAGGTCAAGAGCATAGCGATCTCCTCCGCAAGCTCCATAAATTGTTTGGTCGTCGTATTGATATCGCGAAGAAGCGCCAATTTATGCTCGATGAGCGGATGCTTTACGTGATGGAATTTGGGGTTCGTCGAAAAAGTGTAGTTTGCCATGAGCTTTTCTCCCTTATCTGTTTTTTATTTGCCGTATTTTTCTTCCAACGCTTTGATCTTGGCAACGCGGCGTTCGTGGCGTTCGCCACCCTCGAATTCCGTCGTTAAGAAGGTGTGGACGATCTCCTGCATCATACCCTCGCCGAGCACCTTTTCTCCGAACGCGATCATATTCGCGTCGTTATGCAAGCGGGTGTATTTCGCGCAATAGGTATCGTGACAATGCGCGCAACGGATACCCCGCACCTTGTTGGCTACGATGGATACGCCGATCCCCGACGAGCAAACGAGGATACCGCGTTCACATTCGCCGCTCGCTACCGCCTCCGCCGCAGGGCCGGCATAATCGGGATAATCGCAGGAATCGGTGGTGTGCGTACCGAAATCCACGACCTCGTGTCCGAGCTTTTGTACGTACGCGATCACCGCTTTTTTCAAATTCAATCCACCGTGGTCGCAAGCAACTGCAATCTTCATAGGTTTTTCTCTCCTTGGTTTGATACTTTAATTATAGCACGCAAGCCCTTATATTTCAAGCGTTTGCGCTCTTTTTTCGCGGCTTTTTTACGGAATTTTTCGAAGCCGTTTTCGCCACGGGCTTTTTTGCCGTTTTTGCCGTCGTTTTGGCAGCGGTCTTTCCTTTCGCCGTCGGCTGCTTGGGCGTTTTGGGCTTGGGGATAAATTTCTTTTGCACCGCAGGGGGCAACAGCTTTTCGATCAGCGCGGTCATACCGCCGCTCAAAAGCTCGAAAACGTAGTGATAGCAATCGATATCCCTACCGTACGGGTCGAGTATCTCGTAGCCCGCAAGCTCGGAAAAGGAATAGACGTTGTTTTCGATCTCCTCTTCGCCCGCCTCGCGTAAGACCTGCCAACGCATATCCATTAGTATATCCCGCTGTTTATCCGTCATACAAACGATCGCGAGCGATTCCTCTATGAGCCTACCGTCCACTTGCTTGGGGGTATGTACGATTTCTTCAAACCCTTTGTCCTTAAGCGTTTGCGCCGTTTTTTCGTTAAGGCGGTCGTTTTCCTTAACGCTCGTGCCAGCCGAACAAACCTCCAGCCCCACGAGCCCCATTCGTGCGACGCGCTTTTTCAAGATCGCCTCCGCCATCGGAGAACGGCAGGTATTGCCCGTGCAAACGAATACGATCTTTTTCAGCTTTTTCCTTTTCATCTCGTACCTGCCCCACTCCTTTTCCTTTTATCGTTTGATATCCTCGGACAAGCAAGCCTTTTGCAAGCGGTTCAACACCCCTACCATAACGCCGTCTTTTTCCGTCGGCTCTATCGCTATCAAAAGCTCGCAAATATTCTCCGCTTCGCGCAACCGTTTATACAGCCGCGCCGCTATTTCCGATCGCGTTTTACCGAGGTTGAGCGTCTTTGCGCCCAGCGTTTCGAAAAGGGTCAGCCATCTCTCCTCGCAAAGCACCGCCACCCTTTTACCGCCAAGCGTTTCGCGTTGGTAGGTCAACGCCGCGTTTTCGATATCGTCCGCGGCAAAAAGCAGCGTTTGACAACGGGGGGAATAATGCTTATACAATATCCCGGGGGATTTGACCCTTTCGCCCCGTTCGAGCTTTGGCTCGTACACCTTACAATCGCCGACGACGTCGGCTATCATCTCTCTCGTGATCAAGCCCGCGCGCAGGATAACGGGCGTTTCGCCCGTACAGTCGCAAACGGTGCTTTCAATGCCGCCCACGCACTCGCCGCCGTCCAGGATCAACGGTATTTTTCCGTCGAAATCGTCCAAAACGTGCCGCGCGCTCGTAGGACTGACGTGGCGCGAAAGGTTTGCGCTCGGCGCGACGATGGGAATTTCCACCGCCCGTAAAAACGCCTGCGCGCCCTCGTGTGAGGGAACGCGTACGGCAAGCGTATCCAAACCGCAGGAAACGCGAGGACTTACCTTGCCGCGCGAGGGATATACCAGGGTCAACGGTCCGACGGGGAACGCTTCGCGCAGCTTTTTGGCGTAGCTCGGCTGAAAATCGACGAGCTTCGACAAATCGTAGTCCCTATGCACGTGCGCGATAAGCGGATTGTCGTTGGGTCTACCCTTGATCTCGAAGATCTTTTGCACGGCGGTATCGTCAAAGGCGCTGCCGCCCAATCCGTACACCGTTTCCGTCGGGATCGCCACCACGCCGCCGCTTTCTATAATATTTTTCGCCTCCCGTAAGCTGTCGGGAGTAATTTTTTTGATCTTCGTTTCCATAGGCTTATTTTGAAGTGAATAGAACGCTATGCGTTGCGTGAATTAACGGCTATGCCGCCGTGCATTGCGTATCGATAGTACGCAACCGAGCGACAACGCCGAAATGCGAGGTATATACGCGATTTTATTCAAACGGTAATTCGTCGTCGCCCGTAGGCTTCAAATCGCTTTTACGCGCAGGCGGCTCGGGCGGCGTGTAGTCGTCCTCGGGAGCCTCGTATTCCTCGTCCTCGCTTTCGTATTCTTGGGGCGCGGCGGAATATTGCGGCGGCTCTTCGTCGCGGTTTTGCTCGTCCACGTCCACGAATTTGGTACATTCGCCGATAAATTTCAGGGAAACTCTACCCTGCTCGCCCCCTCTGTGCTTGGCGAGGATAAGCTCGGCGGCGCCTTTGACCACCTTACCCGTGTCCAGCTCCTCCTTGGTCGCGATCGCCTCGGGACGGCTGATGAACATTACGATATCCGCGTCTTGCTCGATAGCGCCCGATTCACGCAGGTCGGAAAGCTGCGGCTCTTTCGATTGGATACGGCGGAGCTGCGAAAGGGCGATGACGGGCACGGAAAGCTCCTTCGCCATAATTTTCAGCTCACGCGTGATGGAGGCGATCTCCTGTTGCCTGTTCTCCGCGCCCGCCGTGCGAGAATCGCCGCTGTCCATAAGCTGGATATAGTCGATCATAACCAGATCCAAGCCGTTCTCGCTCGATTTCAAGCGGCGGCATTTGGAGATGATCTCTCCGGGGGTCACGCGCGAGGAGTCGTCGATGAAAATTTTGCTCTTTTTGAGCTGATCGCTCGCAAGCATCAGCTTTTTCCATTCCTTTGCCGAAAGCTGACCGTCGAGCGCCCGTTGCATACTCACGTTCGCGTACGAGCAAATGAGCCTTTGCACGATCTCGTGGCGGGGCATTTCCAAGGAAAACACGGCGCAGGTCTTATTGGCGCGCAAGGACGCGTGCTCGACGAGATTCATCGCAAGCGAGGTCTTACCCATACCGGGGCGCGCCGCAAGAACGATCAACGCGCCTGCTTGCAAGCCGTGCGTCATTTTATCCAAACGCTTATAGCCCGTGGGTATACCGCGGTAGGCGTTGGGGTCGGACTGTAATTTTTCGAATTTTTCAATGACCTTGCCGATAACGTCCTCGCCGTCGTTCATACCGAGAAGCGCCGAACGCTCCGCCTGTTGGGAGATATCGTAGACTGCCTTTTCCGCAAACGCGATCGCCGATTTTCCGTCCGTCGCGCCCATGGAATTTTCGATGATCTTGCGCGAAGCGCGGATCAAACGGCGATTGGTGCTGTCCCGTTTGACGATCTCGTAATAGGATCTATAGTTCGCCGCGCTCGGCGTGATTTGCGTAAGCTCGGTGAGATAGACGATACCGCCCGCCTTTTCCAAGCTGCCGTCGCCTTCCAGCTCGTCGGAAACGGTCACGAGGTCGATGGGCTTGTGCGAATTGAACACCCCTTTCATCGCGCGCAGGATATATTTGTGCGATTCTTGGTAGAAATCGTCCTCGACGAGCTCCTCCACGATATCCGAAGCCACCTCGTTATCGATCAAAAAGCAGCCCAAAAGCGCCATTTCCGCGTCGCGGTTATAGGGCATAGTGTTTACTGTCGTTGCCATGGTTTTTCTTCCCCTTTCTTCGGTAATTATAAAAGCGCCTTAAACGCCGCAAGCGTTTCTTCGAACTCTTGCATCGCCGCCTTAAACGGCTCGTCCGTCGTCAAGTCCACGCCCGCCTTTTGCAAAATGGCTACGGGATCGGTGCTGCCGCCTGCGGATAAAAACTCGAAATAGTCCTGTACCGCGCTCTCCCCCTCCGTCAAGATGCGCTTGACGATAGAGATCGCGGAAACGATACCCGTCGCATATTTATATACGTAGAACGAGCTGTAAAAATGGGGTATGCGCGCCCATTCGTAGGCGATCTCGCTATCGTGGATAACGCCGTCGCCGTAATATCGCTTGTTCAAGTCGTAATAGATCTCGTTCAAATTTTCCTTGGTGAGCGCCTCGCCCGCCTCCGCTTTCGCATGGGCGAGCTGCTCGAATTCCGCAAACTGCGTTTGACGGAAGAGCGTCGCGCGGAACATATCCATATAATAATTGAGCAAATATTTTTTGAGGGCTTTGTCCTCGCTCTTATTATACAGGTGCTTCAACAAAAGCACTTCGTTGACGGTGCTGGCGATCTCCGCAAGGAAGATGGTGTAGTCCGCTTTGGCGTACGGTTGCTTGGCGTTGGATTTATAGGTGTGCATCGCGTGCCCCATTTCGTGGGCGATGGTGAACATATCGTTGGTGGTGGGCTGATAGTTCAACAGCACGAACGGGTGGGGCGCGTCGTATACGCCGGCACAGTACGCGCCGCTACGCTTGCCCTCGTTTTCGCAAACGTCGATCCAGCCGTCCGCCTTCCCCTTTTCCAAAAGCGCTTGATAGTCTTTCCCTAAGGGCGCTAGCCCCTCCACGACCACCTCGTACGCCTCGTCGAAGGGAAGCTTGATATCCACGCCCTCCACGAGCGGCTTATAAACGTCGTACATATGTTGCTCTTCCAAGCCGAGCGCCTCTTTTCTAAGACGGATATACTCGTGCATAGCGGGTAGAGCGGCGTGGGTGGCGGCGAGCAGGTTTTCGTATACCTTGGGGTCTACGTCCTCCCCTGCCATCGCCATTTGCATACAGCTGTCGTACTTTCTCGCCGTCTTATAAAACACGTCCGCTTTGACGTTGGAATAGTAGGTCTGCGCGATCGCGTCGATCAGTCGGATATACGCGCCGTAGTATTTTTCAAACCAGTCCTTACGCTCCTCGCGGCTGCCCGAACGCATCACTACGCCGTACGTGCCGTGACTTACCTGCGTTTCCTCGCCGTTATAGCTTGCCTTTGGCAAGCTCAAATTGGCGTTGTTGAGCATGGAGAATACGCTTTGGAAATCTCCCATAACGTCGCTGCTAAGCGTCAAGAGCTTTTCCTCCGCCGCCGACAAAACGTGCGCCTTGGATTTGGCGATCTTTTGCAAACGGTAGCTGTAATCGGCAAAATCGGGGTCGTCTATAAACGCCCGCAGCTGCTCGTTTGAAAGGGCGGTGAGCTGCGGCTCGACGAAAGAAAACTCCGCGAATACCTTGGATACGAGCGCGCCCACCTTGGCGAGCGCCGCGGCGTTTTTGGAAACGCGCACGTCCTCGTGATGGCGCATATTTGCGTAAAGATACACTTTTTCGATCGCACGGGAAATATCGTCGATCAGCTTTAAGCAGGCAAGCAACGTTTGCTTGTCCGCCAGCTTGTTGTCGTAAGCGGAAAAATCGTAATCGACGTATTTCTTTTCAAAATCGGCAAACGCCTTTTCCCACGCCGCGTCGTTTTCGAAAAGGTCGGTGATCTTCCATTGGAGATTTTGGGGGATTTCGTTTCTTTGCATAACATAAGTCCTTTTTGAATGAATTGGCGGCAAGATGCCGCGAGCATTTACAACTATAGTTGTATACTCGGAGCCGAGCGAGAAAAAACGCAGGTTCAACGCCGTATTGCGTAGCTTATTCTTCAGTCTACACCGAGCCGAGCGATAAAAACGAAGCAAGAAGCAAGCAGTTCAAGGCGCGCGAGCATTTTCGATGCGAGACGTACACATAGTACACGAGCGAGAAAAGCACAGCGCAACGAGGAAATGCGTAGCGGTTTCTTCGTTCTACACCGAGCCGAGCGAGAAAAACGAAGCAAGAAGCAAGCAAGACGAGGCGAACGCGGATTTCTCGAAGGGAGATTTACTTTAGTAAACGAGCGAGAGAAAACGCAAGTTCAACGCCGTATTGCGTAGCGGTTTCTTCGTTCTACACCGAGCCGAGCGATAAAAACGAAGCAAGAAGCAAGCAAGACGAGGCGAACGCGGATTTCTCGAAGGGAGTTTACTTTGCGTAAACGAGCGAGAGAAAACGCAAGTTCAACTCCGTATTGCGTA
>JAFURP010000052.1 GCA_017471785.1 Clostridia bacterium
AGGGGAAGAACATTCCCTCGCTTACGATTTTTTATCAGCTTTGCAAAATTTTTGACGTTAGCGCCGATTATTTGCTCGGTTTAACCGATTAAAATCTTGCATCGTCATTACGCTTTATCTATCTCCCTCTATCCTTTCTTTTCTCCTATTCCCTTGACGAAGTACCACTTTCATCACAACAACAAAAACTTAACGCCACACCTATACATAAACTTCATATTTAACGAATTTTACTACTATAGTTGTAAACATTATATCACAACTATAGTAGTAAAGTCAACATTTTTACTAATATAGTTGTAAAATATAAATATGAAAAATCAAAAAAATACATTCGGGACGATTTTATTTAATTTACGCAAAGAGCATAATTTGAGCCAACAAGATTTATCGTTGCAGCTTGCCGTATCGCAACAATGTATTAGCAAGTGGGAAAACGATGTTGCTGAACCTACGCTCACCTGGTTATGGCGTTTAGCCGATTTTTTCGATATGAGCGTTGACGAGCTTATCGGGCGAAAAGATTTTTAACGACAACCCCGAGGCGATTTTTCGCCTCGGGGCTTATAATGTCTTATTTTTTATGAGATTGCTTCACTTCGTTTGGCTAAAGCCGAACGCAATGACAATAGTAAGAATACGCAACGGCAAGGAAAAACGAGCCTTTCGGCTCGTTTTTTTACGCTCGTTCGTTTTGCTTGCGCCACGCTTCCGCAGCTTCGAAAAACTCTCTCGCTTTCTCGTCGCGCTCCTCTGCCGTCCGATACCAAAACAGCTCGCCCGTTTTCAGCGAGGGCCAGCAATCGGAATATTCGCCCTTTAAGTACGTCTTACCGTTTTCCTGCTTGACGTCGATCTTGTGGATACCGTGGCGAAATCTTTCCGCCTCCGACAGCTCCACGGGCGTTTCGAACTTCGTCCGACAGCAGGGACAAGACTCCACGCTGATCGTCGGATTACCGCGCGTTTGCGCCTCGTAAATCTCAATGATATCGAAATCGTTTTCGTCCGAAAGCTTGGTCGCTTTGGTATACCAATGGGTGGCGTTCTCGCTGCGGATATCCAATTTACCGTCCGTCATATAACAACGCTCGTTGTTGCCCACGAAGGTAAAATCGAGTAGATCGCGCGACACGGTGGTCGTGCCTACGCTCAAGCGCACCTGCGAGTAATCCTCCTTACCCATATAATGGGGAATATGTACGTGATACCAAAGTCCGTCGATTTGGAGACGCTTGTCCTTTCTCGTAAGCATAAAATCGTACACGGCGCGGACGACGAAAAACAACGCCGAATACAAGACTGCCGCCACGACCGCCGAAATGGCGATATAAAGCGGCTTGGAGATAACCGTTTCCAAATACGGATACACGAGCTCACTCAAAATTTGTTCGATGATAAAAAATACGGTAAAAGCAATTCCGTGGATTTTAGAAAGCGTGGACGCCGAAGTATTGTTTACGTTCTTCATTCGTTCCCCCTCCTCGTCAATCTCCGTTGACGAGCGTTTTCAGCTGTTCGTAGATCGTCGCGTTCGCACAAACGATCGTGCCTGCCCTATCGAGCGGCAACGGGCTTCCCGACCAATCGGAGGATCTCCCGCCCGCCTCCTCCAAAACGAGGATCGCCGCGGCGTAGTCCCAAGGCTTGATCACCTTTTCGAAGTAACCGTCCAACCTGCCTGCGGCTATGTAGCACACCGCGATCGCCGTCGAGCAAATGCGGCGCAGATCCAAACAGCCCTCAAACACCCTTTGCGCGCGCGCAAAGGTCTCCGCCGCTTGGTCCTTATGCGAAGAGCCGGCGCCGAATTCGATCAACGCTTTTTGCAGCGGACGGTCGCTGACGGTAAGCGTGTTTTCGGCGTAATTTTCCACGCCGACCGCGAGCAGCTCGTCAATGCCGTCCTTGGCGTTGAAAAGATGCGCCCCGCGCCCTCTTACGGCAAAGAATATCTCGCCGGTAAAGGGATTGAACACCACGCCGAACTGCACCCTGCCCTTTTCCGCGTACGCAAGCGAGATCGAGCTCATTTTATAATCGTAGATCAAGTTGGTGGTACCGTCGATGGGGTCGAGGATAAACGATCTTTCCCGCAAGGCGTGCTTGGACTCCTCCTCCGTCATAAACCCGACCTCGGGGAACGCTTTAGCAAGCGCCTCCTTCAAAAAATCGCTGATACCCGTATCCACGGCGGTCACGAAATCGTAGGGATTCGCGTTCTTTTCCTGCGCCTGTAGATCGGAGGAAAAGACGATCCTCCGCGCCTCGTATACGAGCGAAAGAATTGTATTGTAATCCATAAAAAGCTCCTTTGATTGCTTCTATATATTCAGTATACCACGAAATCTCCCGTTTGGCAAGGGATTACGGGAAATTTGTCGCGCGTTTTCTCATTTTTTCAAAGCCGCTTTCGCCGCGAGATAGTATGCGTCCCACTCCGCTTCCGTCAGCTTGGTTACGTCCCTGCCCCCGTCGTTCGCCATTTTTTCGGCTAAGGTAAAGCGCGCCGCAAACCGTTCCACGCTCTCCTTGAGCGCCTTTTCGCAATCCGCGCCCACCTTGCGTCCGACGTTCACCGCCGCAAAGAGCAAATCCCCCACTTCCCTTTCCGCTTCCGCTTTATCGCCGCGCTCTACCGCCGCGAACACCTCGGCAAGCTCCTCCTGCAATCTCGTCGCCGCCGCTTGCGCGCTCGCAAAGTCCATACCCGCCTTCGCCGCACGCTTGCCCACCTTTTGCGCGCGCATAGCCGCAGGGAAGCATTTGGGCACGTCGTTGACCGAGTCCGCAAAGGTGATTTGTCCCTTTTCCTTGCGCTTGTTTTCCTCCCAAACGCCGAGCGCGCCGCTTTCGTTTTCCGCCTTATCCTGACCGAAAACGTGGGTGTGACGGGTGATGAGCTTGGTGCATATCCCCGTTAAAATATCGGTCAAATTGAACGCGCCCGTTTCCTCTTTCAATACCGCGTGGAATACCGCTTGCAACAGGATATCCCCCGTTTCCTCCAAAATTTTATCGTCGTCCTCTTGGTCGATCGCGTCTACCAGCTCGTACGCCTCCTCCACCGCCGACATCTTGATCGAAGCGTTCGTTTGCACTCTATCCCAAGGACAGCCGTCGGGCTTTCTCAAGCGCACGATGATCTCGCGCAGATCGTCGATGGAAAAACGCGTCTTTTCGAGCAGCTCCCTCTCCTCGATCGCCACCGCCGAAGAATAGTCGTAATCCTTTTGCCGATCGATCGCGTACAGGGGCGTTTTCACCGCTTTATCTCCGCAAATATACCGCGCCGTCGTTTCCTCGCCGTAAAGATCGCCCAAGAGCAGCTTGCAATCGCTCGCCAACGCCCGATCGTCCATATCGTACACGAGCAAAGGCAACGACAAATTACCTGCGTTCGCCCGTTCCGCAAGCTCGTACGCGGATACCGCGGTATACGAACAGCCGCGCAGCTTCGCCGCACGCGCGAGCGCGGTTATCTTGGAAACGCCGTCGATGATCTCCGCCCTGCCGCGCAATTTCTTCAAGAGCGCTTTCACGGAATTGTCCTCCGTCGCCGCGCCGTCCACGAGATACACCGCGTTCTCGCCCCCTCGTATAACCTCTTTAGCAAGATTTTCGGCAAGCGTTTTGAAGCTGCGGCTTCGCGCGTACACACCGTCCAAGCAGGTATGCGCCACGCCCAGCTCGAGCACCGTTTGATAGCTGCGGGTATGCGCCGTCCGAACGAACACGGGCGCACCCGAGCGCGCCGCCTGCAAGATCGCTGCCTCTCCCCGTTTGGTCAAATCACCTCTTTCCACGCCTAACCCGATCACCGTTATCATTCGTTATCCTCCGTTTGCTTGCGCCGTTCTTTTTTTACTTACAATTAAATTATATAATAAATCGAGCAAAAAAGCAACCAAATAACAAAGGTTGGTGGCGTGCGCCACGCCGAATACGGAGATTTTAGGGTCCCGCAAAAGCAACGCGTACGCCGCCGTTTTCACCACCACCGCAACCAACATCGAAAACGCGGCGAGCTTGGGCTTGCCCTGCGCCGTCAAGCACGCGGAAAGCGTTTGTACCATAGAAAGCAACAGCGCGCTCACCGAAAGCGTTTTGATGAGCCGTACGAGAACGGTCAATTCCTCGCCCGCCAAGCTTCGGAATATTATCTTCGCGGCGGGCTCGGCAAAGAAATAGAGCGCGAGCGCGCTCGGCGCGGCGACGGCGATCGTGATACCGAGAGAAAAGAACAAGCGCTTTCTTACGCCCCCTTTTCCCTCGGCTACGGCGGTGGCTACGGCGGGGATACTCGCCGCCGCGATACCGTAGCAAACGGACACGGGCAGGTTGATCACGGTCACCGCTCCCCCCGAAAAAAGCCCGTACAAGGTCACCGCGTCGGCGGCGTAGCCCTCCAACAACCGTACGACGAGCACGCTGTCAAGGAGCGAGGAAAGAGGCAAAAGCATAGACGAGAGAGTGACGGGTATGCTCAAGCGTAAAATGTGCTTCATCGCTACCCTGCCCCCGTCCTTTTCCTCCCTATCGCGGTTTTTGGCGCGGCGATACAGCGCGAGCATAAGAAGGAGCGCGACCAGCTCGGAGAGGGATACGGACAGGAGCAGGAACACGACGGCCTTTTCTATATTATCGCGGTAGAGATAGGCGAAGAACAAGCCGAAGCCCACCTTGACGAGCTGTTCGACGATCTCGGACAGCGCGGTGGGGAACATACGGTTCTTGCCCTGAAACCAACCGCGAAAGACGGAGATGGCGGACACGAGAAAGACGGAGGGCGCGAGCGCGTAATAGCCGTTCGTCACGCTTTCGCTCCCCTGCGCTTTGGATAAAAAGGGCGCGACGAGCGCCATGATCGCGCTACCGACCAGTCCGATAAGCAAAAACAGCTTCATCGCGGAACGGAATACGGGCGCGGACGAGCGCCGTTTCCCTATTCTTTCGGCTGTGAGCTTGGCGATCGACGAGGGGATACCCGTCGCGGACACGGTCAAGAGCAAACAATAAACGGGGTACACGAGCTGATACAGCCCGATACCCCTGCCGCCGATCAAATTCGTGAGCGGTATCCGATAAAACGCGCCGATGAGCTTGGCGATAAAGCCGCCTGCGGCGATGGTCGCCGCCCCCTTGATAAACGCGCCCTTGCCCTTTTTTCCGTCCTTTTCGCGCTCCGCCATACGCCCTTTCCCCCTTTTTTATTAGGTTGTGGAAAAGGGGGCGTATTATACGGAAAAACGCCCCTACGGCTTATGCAAAAAAAGATTGAACGCAAACCGTTCAATCTCTTTCATAGCTTTCTATCATATCCAAAAATTCTTCGAAGCGGTATAGATCCTCGGGGGAGTAGTAATCGATATAGATCCTACCCTTTTTATCGTTGCCGATAAGGGAAACCTTAGTGCGGAACACGCCGCGCATACGCTCGACGAACGCTTTTAATTCCGCGCTCTTTGCCGCCGCTTTCGCCTCCGCTTCCTTTTGCAACACCTCGGGCGGCGTTAAGTACGCTCTCACCGCGCGCTCCATTTCGCGCACCGTGTATTCCCGTTTGAGCGCCTCCTCCGCAAAGGCGTATTGCTTTTCCTTGGGGACTTTCACGAGCGTCCTCGCGTGACCCGCCGAGAGCTTGCCGCTCTCGATCAGTCCCACCACCTCGGGCGCAAGCGTGAGCAAGCGCAGGGTATTGGCTACCGCCGGACGGGATTTGCCGATCAGCGCGGCGATATCGTCCTGCGTAAAGCCGAACTCGGAAACCAGCCGTTTCATCAAATACCCCTCGTCCATAGCGCCGAGCTTTTCCGTTTTTAACCGCTCGAGCAGGGAAAAGCACTCTGCGTTCTTTTCGGTAAACGCGTAAATACGCACCTGTATTTCCTTGACGCCCGTCGTTTTCAACGCGAAAAAATCCCTCTCCGCCGCAAGCAGCTTAAACCGCCCGTCCGTCTTTTCGTTGACGGAAAATTCGGGCGCGCCGTTGAGCATAAAATACGCCGCGCGGTTTTTCAGTTGCTTTTTGTCGAATTCCTCCGCGGTGGCTTCGGTATCCACGAGGGATACGGGAATGAGCTTGCGCGTGAAGCCGGTATCGAAAGTTTTGCGCCGTTTGGTCGTTTTCATAGCCTTTCCTTAAAACGGGGTCGCTTGACAAAAGCGACCCCGTTTGCTTTTTATTCGTCTTTATTCTCGCTCGTATCGTCCGTAGTCTCGCTCGGCTCTTCTACGATATGCTCCTTGGAGGGAGTGGTCGCAAACGCGAACGGGTTGTCGGCGTGAGCGTTTTCACGCTCCTCCATAAACGCGATCACTTCCTTGTAATCCGCGCCTTTCATAAGGAGAGCCACTTCCTCGGTGTAAATGGTTTCCTTTTCCACGAGCACGCGCGACATATTGTCCATGATCGAACGGTTTTCTTTCAAAAGCTTGGTCGCTCTTGCGTGCGCTTCGGAAATGAGCCGACGGATCTCCGCGTCGATCGCCGCCGCCGTTTCCTGCGAATAGCCGCCGCGGCTTTGGTTGCCGTATTCCATACCCATAAATACGGGCTGATCGGAATCGTACGCCACGAGCCCGAGCTTATCGCTCATACCCCATTGCGTGACCATACGGCGCGCGAGGTCGGACACGTGCTGCAAGTCGGCGCTTGCGCCCGTCGTTACGTCTTGGATAACGAGCTCCTCCGCCACCCTGCCGCCGAGGGACATACAAATATTATCCACGAGCTTGTTATAGGAAACGTCGTTGTCGTCCGTTTCGGGACGGGTCATCGTATAGCCCGCCGCCCTGCCGCGAGGGATAATGGAAACCTCGTGCACGGGGTCGCAATGCTTACAAAGACAAGCCAGCACCGCGTGACCCGCTTCGTGATACGCCGTACAGCGTTTATCCGATTCGGTCACGACGCGGCTCTTCTTTTGAGGACCCATAAGCACCTTGTTGATGCCGTCGTACAATTCGAGATTGCCGATCGTGCGCTTGTTCTTTCGCGCCGCCAAGATCGCCGCTTCGTTCAAAAGGTTGGCAAGCTCCGCGCCCGAGAACCCTGCCGTGATCCGCGCGACGGTCTTGAAATTGACGTCGGGCGACATCGGTTTGTTTCTCGCGTGGACCTTGAGAATTTGCTCGCGCCCTTTCACGTCGGGCAGGTTTACGTTGATCTGTCTATCGAAGCGCCCCGGACGGAGAAGCGCGGGGTCGAGGATATCGGCGCGGTTGGTAGCCGCCATAACGATAATACCCTCGTCCGTTTCAAAGCCGTCCATTTGTACGAGAATTTGGTTGAGCGTTTGCTCTCTCTCGTCGTGACCGCCGCCAAGACCCGCGCCACGGCGACGACCGACGGCGTCGATCTCGTCGATAAAGATGATGCAGGGCTGATTTTTCTTCGCCATATCGAACAGGTCGCGTACGCGCTTCGCGCCCACGCCCACGTACATTTCTACGAAGTCGGAGCCGGACACCGAGAAGAACGGCACGCCCGCTTCGCCCGCCACCGCTTTGGCGAACAGCGTTTTACCCGTACCCGGGGGACCTACGAGCAATACGCCCGAGGGGATACGCGCGCCGAGCGCGGAAAACTTTTTCGGACTTTTCAAAAATTCCACGATCTCCGCAAGCTCTTCCTTTTCCTCCTCCGCACCCGCAACGTCCGAGAAGCGGACCTTGAGATTGCTTTGGACGTGCGCCTTGTTCTTGCCCATATTCATAGCCGCGTTGCCGCCGCCCGTCGCGCTTCTCATAATGAAGAAGAACATAACGGCGACGAGGATCACGCCCAAAAGGGGCAAGATGCTCGACCAAATACTGCCGGCGTTAGGGTCGGCAAAGGAAACGTTGGGCCAAGCGACGCCTGCGCCGAGTCCGTTCAAAAATTCCATTAGATCGGCGTAGTTGTAGATACTGGGCGCCACGGTGGAATAGGCGGCGAGGGTCTTACCCGAAGCCGCGTCGATCGTGTAGCCCTCCCAATTATAGGCGTCTACGTACAGCTCTTGGATCTCGCCCGCTTGGAGCTTCGCCATAAATTCGCTGAACGTAAGCTCCGTCGCGCCGCCGAGGATATCGGACATCAAAAATCCGACGAGCACCACGGCAACCACCGCGACGAGTATCCATATGATCGTCTTTGTTCTCTTATTCAAAGTTATATACTCCTTTTTCGGTCGGCTTATTCGTCCACCGAATACAGTTTGTCAAAAAACGCGCCTTGCGATACCTATTTATACCCTTTTCTCTTCACGGATAAACGGTTTGCGCGCAAATAACGGGCGTATTTTTTTACTACCGATTATTATTTTATCACATAACGCGCGCTTTTTCAAGCGTTTGGGCGCATTGTTTCAAACATTTAACAAACGTTCACGGAATTTACACAAAAACCGAGCGATTATCATTACTTTTTCTATAATATCATAAAATAGGGGGCTTTCGTTTGCTTTACGGATAAAAAATCTGCGGTGGACTTTTTTGCCCACCGCAGTATTTTACATTTTATGATTTCACTTAATCTTTTTTAGAGCGTTATCCCCTCTCCGTCAAAGCCGTTTTCGTCGCGCTGTTTTCTTCCAACGTTTCAAGTGTGGTATTTACTGCGGAAAGGTCGGTTTCAAGCGTTCCTACTTTGCTTTCCAACGTATCTATGTACCCGTCAAGCGTGGTATCGAGCGTTTGCATTTCCGTCAACGTTGCATTTATCGTCGTAATTTGCTCGGATAAGGGTGTTACTGCGCTATCTATATCGTCTTGATTTGTACAAGCGGTCAGAGAAAACGCCATTGTAACGGCTAAAAGAGTTGTAATGATTTTGGTTTTTGCTCGTTTCATAAAATATGCTCCTTTAATTTTTTATAACAAAAAACCGCTTAACAGACGGGCGTAAATACCCGATTGTTAAACGGTTTGTCGTTTCTTATAAAATTGCGTGCGAAAAGAGAGCGTATTACGGCATAATTACGTCTGTCTGTCTAAACGATTATACGCAAACATTTTGAACAGTCAACACCTTTTCGCTACTTTTGATAATTTATTTTAGCATATTTTTATGATTTTTGCATGTAAATTACATATTGATATAAATCTACTAATTTATTCTCTTTCATTTGCATACCTCTTGATTTAGTTTACCATATCCAATGAAATATTGCAAGCAATATAAAATAATTAAGAAAATTATGAAATTTTTGCTTTGCAAAAATGATATAAAATTTATGCCGCCATATACGAAGTATATTTCATATCCGCAGGATATTTCATAATCCTATTATTTCACTTATGCCG
>JAFURP010000053.1 GCA_017471785.1 Clostridia bacterium
ACGGCGATCGCACCGCAAATACCGCCCGATAAAAGCGCTAAAAAAAGCTCGACGAAAATCATCCAAGTCAGCGAAAAATCACCGCCCACCGCCGAAAAGGTAAGATAGGAAAGGGCGGTAAAAAGCAGTCCGATCGCTCCCCCTTTGAGATACCCCTTTTCACCGCGTACGAACGCGAGCGCGCCCAAGCCGATACAAAATACCTTGATCGTTTGGTTGACGGGATAAATCGCCCGATCGGAGATGGGAAACATTCGCAAAGCGGTCGCAAATACCACCGCCGCCAAAAAGGAAAAGGCAAGCGCGATACCCACCCCTTTGATCACCTGAAAAAAACCGTTGCCCGTAGTCGATTCGTCATACATAAGAAAATACCTCCGCATTATCGTATGCGGAGGTATCCTTTGAATAGAACGGATTATTCGTTTTCTTCTTTCTTTTCCTCAACGGGAGCCGTTTCTTCCACGGGAGCCGCTTCCTCAACGGGCGCAGCTTCTTCCGTCTTGGGTTCTTCCACGGGCGCTTTTTGCGCTACCGCGTCCGTTTGATATACGGCTTGCTTATCGAACTTGATATACGATTTGCCGCTCGCTTCCGTACCCGTTTCCAAAACGAAGGTGTTGTCCTCGGGGCAAACCTCCACGACCACGCCGCAAATGCCGCCGATCGTCTTTACCTTGTTGCCCGGCTTGATCGCGTCGAGCATATCTTTGGTTTCCTGTTGACGCTTTGCCTGTACGCGTCTATTGTAGATCATAAATACGACGATAATCGCCACGAGCGCGATCATCATGATCCAAGTGCCCCAGTTGGTGCTTGCCAACAAATTCGTTACCATAATTCTAATCTCCTTGAGCTTCCGCACTTTGGCGGTTTTTTAATCTATTACTATGATAGCCTTTTTTTGCTTTTTTTGCAAGCGTTTTTTTACCAAATTTCGGATTTTTTTCCTTTTCACCGTTTTTTCACGCTCTTTACGCTTGCAGCCCGGAAAAAATCCGTACCCCGCGTTTTTTCAGCCAAACGAAAAGCAGGGCGCTCGCTATCGCAAGCAACAACGCGCATACGGCGAGATACGCCGCTTCCGGCAAATATTTACCGAACAGGAAATAGCCGCCGACGAACAGCCCCACCGCGCCGATATTGACGAACATCGAAACGAGCGCGGACATACTTTGTTTGACGGCGACCGTTTCGTTCGTCCAATGCAAATTGGGCATTTTCAAATTGACGGCAAGTCCGCTCGTCGCGCAAAAAAGGACGTACGCCGTTACGGTAAACAGGCAAAGCGCCGTAAACGCGAAAGAGATCCCGAAGAGGATACAAAGCGCCGTCGTGCCCACGAGCGCGGGGATAGCGGTAACGGCGATATGCAACGCAAGCTTTGCCGCAAACACGGAAAGCGGTTCTACGGGGAACGATTGCAGCTGCCAAAGCGTTTCCCCCTCCAAGGACACGGAGGAGGCGGTGACGATATTCATCGCCACAACGCCGCACGCTACGAGCACGAGGATCAGGGCGAAAACGCCGTCCGCGTCCACCGCCGCTACCTCGCGACAAAAATCCAGATTGAACAGCGCCAATACGGGCAACGCCACGAGCAAGACGCTGCCGAGAGAGCAGTTGAGCATTACCATCGGATTTTTGAAAAACCGCAGGCTTTCGCGCCTGAAAAGCGCCGAAAATACGGAGGACGCGCCTCTTCCCTTTTCGCGATATTTGACTTTACCGCCGCCGCGCTTGGTCGTTGCCAAGCGGAAAAAGGTTTTGGACAAAAGGAAATAGACGAGCGCGAACGCCGCGAGGAACACGCCGACGAACGCCGCAAACGCGGCGATATTCCCCGTCGCGGCAAGCCCCATTTGATAAAAGGGCCAAAGCGCCGTTTTCATACGCGCGCCCACCGCCTCGCCGTGCGCCATCACGTACGATAAATAATCCATCATCTTGGAATATACGACGAAATACACCGCCAAAAACGCGACGGCAAAAAGCATCGTAACGAGATTTTTCGATCGGATCCGCGCCGTAACGACCGCTATGCCCCAACCGAGCAAACAGCTGACCGCCAAGGCGCCGAGCGGCAAGATCAACGTGATCAACAAAAGCAAAACGGCAGGCAGGACCGCAAAGCCGAAGTGCAGGAAATAGCACGCGACGGCGGGTACGAATACGACGGACGAGAAGAAAAGCGTAAGCAGGTACAGTCCCAGGAGCCGCGAAAAAAGCACCTCCCACGGCTTTACGGGCATGGACAAGAGCAAATCGTTATCCTTTGCCTCGTAAAGCTTCGTCTTGGCGGCAAACGCGCTGCCTACGCACGCAAACGCCGCCGCGATAACGCCTATAAGCGCAAAGTATACCCAAGTCAAGCCACCGCCAACGAGCGCAACGCAAAGCGTATCGGCTATTATATAAAACATAGCGACGATCGCCGCTACGGCGTACAGCATAAGCGCGGCAAAGCCGACGACGGCAAGAGGCGAGCGCCGCCGTCCGTTCTTATTGTTTAAGTAGAAAAAAGCCGCGGTTTCCTGCAACTGTTTTTTTAATAGCGGTTTCAGCATCGTTATTCCTCCGCAAGCTCGAGGAACACCTCTTCCAACGAAGTATCCCCTTTCACCTCGTCCATGCTACCCTCTTTCACAAGCCTTCCGCCCTTGATGATCGCTACCTTGTCGCACAGCTTTTCCGCCACCTCCAATACGTGCGTGGAAAAGAAAATGGCGCAACCGTTATCGCACATTTCGCGCATGATCTCCTTTACCGTGTGCGCCGCTTTAGGATCCAACCCCACGAACGGCTCGTCCATAACGATAAGCTTGGGCTCGTGCACGAGCGCCGCGATAATGGCAAGCTTTTGCTTCATACCGTGCGAATAGGCGGCGATAGGCAGCCCCAAATCGTCGGTAAGCCCGAACGCGGCGGCGTATTTTTGTATCCGTTCCTTACGTACGGAAGCGGGTATTTTGAAAATATCGGCGACGAAACGCAAATACCCCGCGCCCGTCATAAACGCATACAAATCGGGATTATCGGGAATATACGCGAGCTTTTGCTTGCAGGCAATGGGATCGGCTTTGACGGAAACGCCGTCGATGAAAATTTCCCCCTCGTCGAAATCCAAAATACCGCAACAGGCTTTGAGCGTCGTCGTCTTCCCCGCGCCGTTATGCCCGATAAAGCCGTATATCTCCCCTGCTTTTATATGCAGGGAAAGACCGTCCACCGCTTTCTTTTCGCCGTAGCTTTTCGTTACATTTTCAATGCGTAACATTTTATCTTCCTCACTCGACTATTTTTTTAACCGTCACATCCGCCGAAACGCTTTCTACGCTATATTCGTAGCCGTTCTCGCCGCAAATATAGCTTTCGCCGCTTTTGACCGTCGCAAAATCGCTCTCGAAATCACCGCTCACCGTTTCGAACTCTAAAGAAAACGCCGCGTTTGCAGGTAAATACAGGACGATATTGCCGCTCGTGGAATCTATATCCGCCGCTTTGAGCGCCGTGCGCGCCGTTAATTGAACGCCGCCGCTCGTCGTATCGACGGAAAACGCCTCGACGGACAACGCCGAAACGCGCGTCTTGCCCGAGGTCGTATCCACGGAAATTTCTTTGATATCGCTTGTGAGCGCAAGGGTAATATCGCCGCTCGTCGTATCCAAGTCGGCGTATTCGGTAACGCTCGCGTTTTGGATATCCGCTTTACCCGAAACGGTATCCACCTCCAACCGCTCCGCCGCCAAGCCGTCCGCGTTCAAATCAGCCGAAACGGTTTCTACGGCAAGAGTATGCAGCACGAGGGCTCGGGGCAGCTTGACCGTCAAGGTCTTTTCGGGTAGGCTTTTTAACCGCCACTTGCCCGCTTCGCAAAAGCGTACGCGTAAGGTGCTGCCGTCAAGGTAATAGCGCACCGTTTCGGAGGCTTCCAAATCGCGCGCGGCTTCCTCCTCCACCACAACGGTATTTTCGTCGTGGAGGACGATCTCCACCCCGCCCGCGAGCCAACCGATATCGAGCGAGCGCACCTCTTGATCGATCGTCGTTTCGCCCACGGTATACAGGTGCGCGTTTTCGTACTGTACGGACTGTACGCTACAACCGCCAAGCGCCGCCGCGCTCGCGACGGTCAGCGCCGCCGTAAGACCTAATAACAAGCTTCTTTTTTTCATAACCGTTGCTCCTTGGGAAGTGATATCAAAATAATATCATACCGTTAAAGCGGTTGTCAAGCAATTTTAGTTGCTTTATCAGAGAAAATATGGTATAATAGCTCGAACGAAGAAAAAGGGGCAAGCAATTGTGAATAACGAATATTTTTCCTTTGAGCTTTTGAAAACGGACGAAGAAACGGGTGCGCGCGCGGGTATTTTGCATACGCCGCACGGGGATATTGAAACGCCCGTGTATATGCCCGTGGGTACGCAAGCGACGGTCAAGGGGGTATTCCCGAGGGATTTGGAAGAGGCAGGCTCGCAAATTATCCTTGCGAACACCTATCATTTATATATGCGACCGAGCGACGGGATCGTGAAAAACGCCGGTGGATTGCATAAATTTATGAACTGGAACAAACCGATTTTGACGGATAGCGGTGGTTTTCAGGTGTTTTCGCTTGGAAAATTGAATAAGATAACGGACGCAGGCGTGGAATTTTCGTCGAATATAGACGGCAGTAAGCATTTTTTCACGCCCGAAAAGGCAATGGAAGTAGAGCAAAATTTGGGCGCGGATATTATTATGGCGTTCGACGAATGTAGCGAGTACGGGTATAATCACGCGCAAGCGGAGCAGGCTATGAAACGGACGGCAAGCTGGCTGGAACGGTGCTACAAATTCCACGACAAGCCCGAGCAGGCGTTGTTCCCTATCGTGCAGGGTAATATGTATAAGGATTTAAGGGCGGAAAGCTTAGCAAGAACGCTCCCGTTCGTCAAGCACGGGATAGCCATCGGCGGTCTTTCCGTCGGCGAGCCAAAACCGCTTATGTACGAGCTTTTGGAGGATTTACAGCCCAAGCTCCCCACGGACGTACCTCGTTATTTGATGGGCGTCGGCTCGCCCGATTGCTTGATTGAGGGTACGCTTAGGGGGATTGATATGTTCGACTGCGTGTTGGCAACGCGGATTGCCCGAAACGGTACGGCAATGACCTCGCACGGTCGCGTGGTGGTTCGGAACGGGAAATACAAGGAAGATTTTACTCCCCTTGACAGCGAATGTGATTGCTATTGCTGTAAGAACTACACGAAAGCGTATTTACGGCATATGATCAACGCAGGCGAAATGTACGGAGCGATGCTTTTGAGCTTGCATAATATTACGTTTTTGCATAAACTGATGAAAGGCTTACGAAATTCTATTTTAGGCGGTTACGTAAAAGAATATACGCAGGAATTTTATCGTAAATACGGCGGTGAAGGGAAATGGTAATAAAAAACGGCGCAAATCGCGCCGTTTTTCTTTGTAGAGTTTTATGAGATCGTCACGCTTCCTGCGGAAGCTTGGCTAAAGCTGAACGCAATGACGAACGGGTTTTACTATTATCATCGTATACTCGGAGCCGAGCGATAAAAACGAAGCAAGAAGCAAGCAGTTCAAGGCGAACGTGGATTTCTCGACGGGAGATTTACTGTAGTAAACGAGCGAGGAAAGCGGCGGAGATGCGAGCAGTTCAAGGCGCCACGAGGGCGCGTACCGTTAGTACGTAACCGAGTGGCAACGCTGAAATGCGACGCATATGCGTCGTTTTTACTCCAGCTCGAACGCGCCCGTATATAATTGATAATACGTCCCCTTTTGCTCGAGAAGCTGCTCGTGCGTGCCCCGTTCGATGATCTTGCCGTGGTCGAGGACCATAATGGCGTCGGAGTTGCGGACGGTGGAAAGCCTGTGCGCGATAACGAATACCGTCCTACCGTGCATCAGTTTATCCATACCGTCGTTTACCAGCGCTTCCGTACGCGTATCGATAGACGAGGTCGCCTCGTCCAAGATCATAGCGGGCGCGTCCGCGACCGCCGCGCGCGCAATGGATAAGAGCTGCCTTTGCCCTTGGGACAAATTCGCGCCGTTGTTCGTGAGCATAGTGTCGTAGCCGTCGGGCAGGCGGCAAATGAAATCGTCCGCGTTGGCGAGCTTCGCCGCTTGGATACATTCCTCGTCCGTCGCGTCCAATCTACCGTAACGGATATTGTCCATTACCGTACCCGTGAACAGGTTTACGTCCTGCAAAACGATCCCCAAGGAACGGCGAAGATCGCTCTTGCGTATCTTGTTGATATTGATACCGTCGTAGCGGATCTTGCCGTCCGCTATATCGTAGAAACGGTTGATGAGGTTGGTGATCGTCGTCTTACCCGCGCCCGTCGCGCCGACGAACGCGATCTTTTGCCCCGGCTTGGCGTACAGGCTGACGTCGGTAAGCACCTGCTTATCTTCGGTATAGCCAAAGTCCACGCTATCCAAAACGATCTCCCCTCTAAGCTCGGTATACGTCGTCGTACCGTCCGCCTTATGGTAGTGCTTCCAAGCCCAAAGCCCCGTGCGTTCCTGCGTTTCGACGAGGTTGCCGTTTTCGTCCTTTTTCGCGTTGACGAGGGTCACGTAGCCGTCGTCGTGCTCGGGTGCTTCGTCCATAAGCGTAAACACGCGGCTCGCGCCGGCAAGCCCCATGGCGATCATAGAGATCTGTTGGGACATTTGATTGACGATCTGCGTGAAGTTTCTCGACATACCGAGGAACGCGATGATCGTACCGATCGAAAGGGTTTGCAAGCCGAAGAACAAGCTGCTCGCGCCGATATTTTTTACCTCGAGCGTATACAACAGTCCGCCGATAATAGCGATCAAGACGTAGGTGAAGTTGCCGATATTACCCAAAATAGGACCTAAGATATTACCGAATTTATGCGCCCTTTCGCTGTCCTTGAACAGCTTTGCGTTGAGCCTTTCGAAATCCTCCTTCGCCCGTTCCTCGTGCGTAAAGACCTTGACCACCTTTTGCCCTTTCATCATCTCCTCGACGAAGCCCTCCTCCTCGGCGAGCGAGTGCTGCTGCGCCACCATATACTTGGCGCTGTTGCCGCCTATCTTTTTGACGACGAGGGTCATAGCAAAGGTACACACCGCCACCACTAAGAACAGCCACAAGCTATACCAGATCATCAACGAAACGGAGACGAGTAGAGTGAGCGAGCTGCTTAAAAGGGTGGGCAGGGATTGCCCGATCAGTTGGCGCGTGGCGTCGGTATCGTTGGTGTAGGTACTCATGATCTCGCCGTGCGCGTGGGTATCGAAATATTTGATGGGCAAATTTTGCATTTTCGCGAACATATCCTCGCGCAAATGATAGAGCATACCTTGGGTCACTACCGCCATAATACGGTTGTAGAAAAAGCCGGCTATGATGACGATCATATACGCCGAAGCCATACCGATTACCATCGTGATCAGTTTGACCCGTACGCCGTCGTAGCCCAAATGCTCGCGAATGGCAGGCGTGATCACCTCGTCGATGAGCGATTGCATAAACACCGAGGACACGAGCGAGCCCATTGCGTTGAAGAAAATGCACACGAACGCGACGATCATTTGCCATTTGTAGTATTTGAACACCGTCTTGATCAAACGGGGCAGCGTGCCCTTTTTGATCGCGCCCTTAGGCACGGGCATACCGCGACCGCGCATGGGGCGTATCGCACGAGGCTTTTGTTCGTAAGTCTTTTGCTCCGCCATTACAACGCACCCCCTTCTTCGTTTTCGTCCGATCCGCCTTTCGTTTGCGCCTCGTAAATTTCGCGATAAATTTCGCTTTCTTTCATCAACCGATCGTGGTTGCCGCAAGCGATGATCTTGCCGCCGTCCAGCACCACGATCTTATCCGCGTGCTCCACGGAAGCTACGCGCTGCGCGATAATGATCTTGGTGGTGTTGGGGATCTCGTCCGCGAACGCCTTTCGAATGAGCGCGTCCGTCTTGGTATCCACCGCCGAGGTGGAGTCGTCTAAAATAAGCACCTTGGGCTTGCGAAGCAACGCCCTCGCGATACAAAGACGCTGTTTTTGACCGCCCGATACGTTCGTACCGCCCTGTTCGATATACGTGTCGTAGCCGTCGGGGAAGGAGCGGATAAATTCGTCCGCTTGCGCGAGCTTACAAACGCGGACGAGCTCTTCGTCCGTCGCGCTTTCGTCCCCCCAACGCAGGTTATCCTTGATCGTACCGGAGAACAGGACGTTCTTTTGAAGCACCACCGCGACCTCTTTGCGGAGGGTGTCCAAATCGTAGTCCTTGACGTTCACGCCGCCGACGAACACCTCGCCCTCCGTCGCGTCGTAAAGACGGGGGATCATTTGGATAAGGGTGGTCTTGGACGAGCCGGTACCGCCTAAAACGCCCACCGTTTCTCCCGATTTGATATCGAGATCGATATCCGAAAGAGCGTACTTGTTCGCCTTTTGGGAATATTTGAAGCTGACGTTTTCAAAACGGATAGCGCCGTCCTTTACCTCCTTCACGCCGTTTTCGGGACTGACGAGATCGGATTCCTGATTGAGCACTTCGCCGATACGCCGCGCCGATTCGAAGGACATGGTGAACATAACGAACACCATCGAGAACATCATCAAGCAGGACAAAATTTGTATGCCGTAGGTGATGAGCGCGGACAGATCGCCCGTGGAGAACGCGCCGTCCAAGGTACCCGATTTTATGATCGCCGTTGCGCCGAGGAAGGAGATCAGCACCGCCGCAAGATTGATAAAGAAGGTCATGATCGGGTTGTTGAGGGCGAGTATCTTTTCCGCTTTCGTGAAATCGTTGCGTACCTCCCCCGCCGCTTTTTGGAATTTTTTCGTTTCGTAGTCCTCGCGCACGAACGCCTTGACTACGCGCACGCCGCTGACGTTTTCCTGTACGGAAGCGTTGAGCGCGTCGTATTTTTTGAAAATACGACGGAAGAAAGGCATTACGAAACGCATGATGGAAAACAAAATGACCGCAAGGAAGGGCACGATCACAAGGAATACCCACGCAAGCTCGGCGTTGATGGTGAAGCTCATAATGATCGCGAAAATAAACTGCAAGGGCACGCGGATAACGATACGCAAGCTCATTTGATAGGCTTGCTGTACGTTGGTCACGTCCGTCGTCAAACGGGTAACGAGCGAGGAGGTGGAAAATTTATCCACGTTCGCAAACGAGAATTTTTGCACCTTGTAAAAGAGATCGTGGCGGAGATTGCTCGCAAAGCCGCAGCTTGCCGTCGCGGCAAACCGCCCTGCCAAAACGCCGCTCGTAAGCGACAGCGCCGCAAGTCCGATCAGGATCGCGCCGTATTTCAAAATAGGTTGCATCGTAGCCGTAGCCGACGCCTGCACCTCGTTGACCATACTCGCCATAAAAAAGGGGATCAAGCATTCGCAAAACGCTTCGAGCACCATAAAAAGCGGCGTGATCAACGACGGCTTTTTATATTGTCTGACGCTCTTTAGCAGCGTCTTTACCGTACCTACCATTTGATTTCTCTCTCCTTATATACCTAGTATACTTGCTTTAACGGTATTATTGTATTCTTTTCACGCTGCAATGTCAATCGTTTAGAGGAAAAAAGCCCCTCGCTTCACGAAAATTTCATCAAATCAAAGCATACGCTCGCTCTTACAGGTGAAATATACGATCTGATACCTTTTCGCAAGCTCTAAAACGAGCTTTTTCGCGCGCGCCGTCTTGTCGTCGTCCAAATTCACGAACGGATCGTCCAAAACGAGGGGCGGCGCGTCCGCGCGGAACACCGCTTCGAACAGCGCAAGCCGCACGCAAAGCCCGATCAGCTCCCGTAGCCCCACGCTGTAATAATCGACCGCGCGCATACTCCCGTTTTCGTCGAACACGGGCAAGCCGTCCGCGGCAAAACGCAGCTTCTCGCCACCGACCGCAAAGCCCATAAAGGTCAAATACTCCTTACACCGCCGCTCGACGGGCTCCAAATACCGCGCCGCCGTATTTTCACGCGCTTTGATCAGCAGTTGCTTGGCGCCGCGGATGGCGGTAAGCCGCTTTTCCAAGCGCGTTTTTTCCTCCTGCAAAGCCGCTTCCTCCGCCGCGTAGGTATCCCCCTCCGCCGCGCGCTTTTCCTCCGCCTCCAAAGCGGATAACAGCCGCGTCAACTCGCGCTCCAAGCTCTCTCTTTCCGCTTGCCATTCGGCAAAACGCAGCTTGAGTGCGGCGATATCCTCTATCTCCCCGAACGCGTTTTCCTGCGGTTTTAGCTTTGCCAAGTCGTCCTGTCCCTCGCGGGAAAGGCGCGTATATTCCGCGTGCAGGGCGATATTTTCCTTCAGCCTTTCCACCGCCGTACGGTAGTCGTAAATTTCCCCGAACGGGAAATTCCCCAAAAACCTCTCGATCCCGACCTTCAGCGCCGTCATACGCTCGCGTTTGGCTTCCGCCTCCGCTCGCAAGGTCTCGCACGCCTCGTCCAGATCGGCGGGATAGGAAGCGCGTTGTTTTTCCAACGCTTCGACCGCCGCTTGCGCCGCCTCGTACCCTGCCAACGCGCTTTTCTCCACGCCGCGCCCCCTTTTGCTCCCTCCTACGCCTTTAAGCGCGGAAGCGAGCGACCATACGAGCACGACTGCTCCCAAGATAAAGAAGGGATATCCCAATACGGGTGTGGAAGCGATCTGCGTCGCGCCGAACAAAAACGCGGCAAACGCCAAAACGAACGCTACCGTACGCTTTTTCGACCGTTTTACGGGCGCTTTTTCGTGCTTTTTCCGCGCCTGCGCTTGCGCCTCCCCAAGCAACAATCCGTGCGCCTCCAAGCTCTTTTTCTCCGCGGCGAGCCGCGCCTCCAAGCCTGCCCTTTCCGCGCGCTTGGCTTCCAGCTCGGCAAGTTTTTCCCGCGTTTTTTCCAGCTCCTCGCGGACGGCGTAAAACTCCGTCGCGGCGGCTTGTACTCCGTCGATATTCACCGTTTGGGGCGCAACGCCGTTGAAAAAAGCCTCCAGCCGCGCCTTTTCCGCCTGCGCCTGCTCCGCTCTCACGCGCACCTCGCGATAGGTTTGCGCGCGCGCCGCGTATTCGTTTTGACGGCTCGCCCGCTCCATTTTTTCCGTCAAGTCCTCGCCGCGCGTTTTGACCGTTTGCAACCGTGCGGCAAGCTTATCCGCTTCCGCGCGCAAGCTCTCCGCGCGCGTTTTTGCCTGTAAGCATACGTCTTGCTCGCGCGCGAGCCACGTAAGCCGCTCGTCTATCTCGTCCAGCTTACCCTTGGCAGGCTTGCGCTTGGCGCGAAGCGCCCTGTCCGCCGCCTCCAAGCTATCGAGCGCGTTTTGCGCGCCGTTCGCGCCGCCCGATACGCTCAAAAGCGCGATCAGCCGCCCTTTCATATCCTCGGGAAGCCCGAAATCGCCGCCCTCGCCCTGCGCGATATACGCGCTCTTGCGGAAGCTCTCTCGCCCCACCTTTAAGAGCGTTTCGCCCAGCCGCTCGCACCTTTCCCCGAAATCGTAGCAAAGCATATTGTTTTGATCGTACACGCGCGCCGTATCGCCGCTCGGCGTTTTGCCGAACGAGCGTTCCACGCGATAGCGCTTGCCGCCGTGCTCCAAAAGCAGCGCGCCGCCGTACGCGCCGCCCGAAAACGGCTCGTATTTGACACGCATATTTTCCGCCACCGATCGGCTTCTACCGTTATCCATACCGAACAGCATACATTCGATAAAATCGGCAAGCGTCGTTTTGCCCCAGCCGTTCTCCTCCTTAAAGGCGACGACGGGCTTGGAAAAATCGAACGCTTGCGAGCGGAATTTGCCAAAGCCGGCGATATGACAAGAAAGTATCCTCATAAGTCGATCTCCTCCCCGCACAAGGCTTTGAGCCCCACCTCCAAGATCTCCTCGCGCAATTCCTCGCTCATCGCGTACCTGCCCACCTCGCGGACGAATTCGCCGCGCTCGGTGAGGTCGTTTTCAAAGGCGCGGTAATCGATGAACAAACGCGATCTATCCTCCGCCTTGACGAAGAAAAATTTCTCCGAAAGCCGCGCGCAAAGCAGGGAAATATCCTTTTTCAAGTCGGGCTGATAACTACCGCAAAGCACGAGCTTTACCATATCCTCGCTCTTAATAGAAGCGAGCGCGGCTTCCGCCGCCCGTTCGATATCCATATATCCCCTGCACGCGGAAATATCCACGGACACGCCGTGCACCGTGCGTTTGGCAAGCGAAAGAAATTTTTCCTCTTTAAGCTTGCCCTTTACGAGCTCCAGCAAAAAGAAGCCGCGCGGACCGAGCTCGTCGAAGCCGCGCCCCTCCAAGCAACCGCAATAGCGGTAAAAGCCGCGCGTATCGAGCGGCTCTTTGACGGGCATAGGCTTGTGGATATGCCCCAAGGCAAGATAGTCTATATGCTTGTTTTGCAGCGCGGCAAGCGGGATTTCGCTTCCCGTATCCCCGTGCAAAACGAAGATATTGTAGGCGGTCTTGGGCAGCTCGAGCGCCGCCGCCTTTTGTGCGGAAAAGCGGAGCATATCGCAGCCCGTGACGGTTACGCCCTCGGACAGCTCGTAGCTTTGCAGCTCGGAAAAGGTATAAAAATTTTCGGGCGCGAGCGCGCCGAGGCGCGCGTCGTAGTCGTGATTGCCCGAAGCGTAAAAAAAGCGCGTGGGCGCGGCGTTTGCGATCGCCGCAAACACCTCTTTCTTGAGCGACGCGGGGATATCGTTCTTATCGAACAAGTCCCCTGCCACGATCACCGCTTCCACGCCCGTTTGCTTCGCGTACGAGCAAAGCTTATAAAACCCGTCCAAAAGCTCCGTCTTTCTCAACGCGGCTTTTTCACGCGGCAAGCCGCCCATCGCCGCGCCGATATGGATATCTCCCGTATGAATGATCTTCACTATCCTTCTCCTTTTTTCCATTATACCACATAAACGGGATTTTGTAAAGAAAAACCCACCGCTTGTATCTCGGTGGGTTTTGCCGCTTTTTACGCCTTTTTTACGACGAGCGCGTCGTTCTCCACGCTCGCGACGAGCTTATCCCCTGCGGCAAGCTTGCCCGAAAGGATATATCTTGCGAGCGTCGTTTCGAGCGCGTGCTGCATATACCGCTTGAGCGGCCGCGCGCCGTATACGGGGTCGTACCCCTTTTCGACGATCAGCTCCGCCGCCTCGTCCGTCAAGGTAAGCTGCAACTGCTTTTCCTGCAAACGGGCGACGAGGTCCTTGGCGAGCAGGCGCACGATCTTCGCGATCTCCTTCTTTTCCAGCGGCTTGAAGAACACCGTTTCGTCTAAGCGGTTCAAAAATTCGGGTCGGAACGAGGCTTTGAGCAGCCTTTCCACCTCCGCTTTCGCTTCCTCGGAAATAGAGCCGTCGTATTCGATGCCCTCCAAGATCGCCGCCGAGCCGAGATTGGAGGTCAAAATGACGACGGTATTTTTGAAATCCACCGTCCTACCCTGTCCGTCGGTGATCCGTCCGTCGTCGAGCACCTGTAAAAGGACGTTGAACACGTCGGGGTGCGCCTTTTCCACCTCGTCGAACAGCACCACGCTGTACGGCTTTCTCCGTACCGCCTCGGTGAGCTGTCCGCCCTCGTCGTAGCCCACGTATCCGGGGGGCGCGCCGATCAGCCGCGAAACGGAATATTTTTCCATATACTCGCTCATATCGATACGCACCATATTCTTTTCGTCGTCGAACAGGGCGCGTGCGAGCGTTTTGGCAAGCTCCGTTTTTCCCACGCCCGTAGGGCCGAGGAATAAAAACGAGCCGATGGGACGGTTGGGATCGGCAACGCCTGCGCGCGAGCGCAAGATGGCGTCGGCAACCGCCTGCACCGCCTCCTCTTGCCCGATCACGCGCTCGTGCAAGGTATCGCCAAGACGCAGCAGCTTTTCCCGCTCCCCCTCGACGAGCTTGGCAACGGGTATGCCCGTCCACCGCGCCACGATCCGCGCGATCTCCTCCTCGCTCACCTTATCGCGGAGCAGGGAGTTTTCCGTTCGTTTCGTACCTGCCCCCGCTCTTTCGCTTTCCTCTATTTGCTTTTTCAGCTCGGGGATCTTGCCGTATTGCAGCTTGGAAGCCGTTTCGAGATCGTATTCCCTTTGCGCCTTTTCCAGCTGCGCGTTCGCGCTTTCCAATTCCTCGCGAAGCTTTTGCGCCCTACCGATAGAATCGCGCTCGTTTTCCCACTTGGCTTTCATCTCCTTATAGGCGTCGCGCATAGCGGCAAGCTCCTTTTCTATCTCCTCCAAATGCGCCTTGGAAAGCGCGTCCGTTTCCTTTTTCAGCGCGTTCTCCTCGATCTCGAGCTGCATGATCTTCCGCGCGATCTCGTCCATCTCCGAGGGCATAGACTGCATTTCCGTCTTGATGAGCGCGCACGCCTCGTCCACGAGATCGATCGCCTTATCGGGCAAGAAGCGGTCGGTGATATAGCGGTTGGACAGAGTCGCCGCCGCGATCAACGCGTTGTCCTGTATCTTTACGCCGTGGTACACCTCGTACCGTTCCTTAAGCCCACGCAGGATGGAGATCGTGTCCTCCACCGTCGGCTCACCCACCAAAACGGGCTGGAAACGCCGCTCCAAGGCAGGGTCCTTTTCGATATATTTGCGGTATTCGTCCAAGGTGGTCGCGCCGATACAATGCAGCTCCCCGCGCGCCAGCATAGGCTTTAACAAATTGCCCGCGTCCATCGCGCCGTCCGTCTTGCCCGCGCCCACGATGGTATGCAATTCGTCGATAAACAAGATGATACCGCCCTCGCTCTTTTTTACCTCGGCAAGCACCGCTTTCAAGCGTTCCTCGAACTCGCCGCGGAATTTCGCGCCCGCGATCAACGCGCCGATATCGAGGGAGAATACCTTGCGTTCTTTCAAGGAATCGGGTACGTCGCCGCGCATAATACGGATAGCCAGCCCCTCCGCGATCGCCGTTTTACCCACGCCCGCCTCGCCGATCAACACGGGATTGTTCTTGGTCTTGCGCGAAAGGATCCTGACCACGCTACGAATCTCCTCGTCCCGTCCGATCACGGGGTCTATCTTTTGCGCGCGCGCCTTTTCCACGAGGTCCACGCCGTATTTATTTAATACGTCGTAGGTATCCTCGGGGTTTTCGCTGTTTACGCGGCTGTTGCCGCGCACGCTCGCAAGCGCCTGCATAAATTCGTTTTGGTCGACGGAAAACTGCTTGAAGATTTTCTTGGCTATCTCGTCGGGCTTTTCGGTGATACCGAAGAACAAATGCTCGACGGAAAGATAGGAATCCCCCATCTTTTGCGCCTGCTTTTCGCCTGCCTCGATCGCGCGCGCAAGCGCCGCCGAAATATACTCCTCGCCGCCGCGTACCTTGGGCAGCTTTTCCACCTCCGCCTCCAAAGCGCGGAGCATCGCGCCCGTATCCTCGTTCATCTTCTCCAACAGCTTGGGGATAAGCCCCTCGCTATCCTGCAAGAGCGCGTGCAACAGATGCGCCTGTCCGATCTCTTGATTGCCGTATTCGCGCGCAAACGACTGCGCCGCTTGCATCGCCGCCAACGATCTTTCCGTAAATTTCCGCATATCCATAACCGTTTCACTCCTTTTTTGCGTTCTTTTTTACAGTATATTTTTACACCTCCCGACCCTTTCTTAAACATATTTTCAAAACTTTTCGTAAAAAACAAAAAACCGCCGAAGCGGTTTTTACGATAAAACAAAGGCTTTTACTTTACGAGGAAGAACAATATCAAAAACCCGACGATACAAACGCTTGCGACGATCAGGCGTATCCTTTTGCGTTTTTGCTCGTCCATAGGCATATACACGCGGTAGCCGCAAACGGGGCAGACCCCGTCTTGCAGTACGCTTTTGCAACGCTTACAATGTAATTTTTCGGGTACGTTTTCCCCGTAGCCGCGCTCGGGGGCGCTTTCTACGGGCGCTTCCGCTTCCCCTGCCCGTTCGCGCATCGCCGCCTCCATTTCCGCGAGAATACGCGCGTCCTCTTCTCTCTTCCGTTTGCTCATACTTGCCTCACAATAAAGTTTCGAATACGCGGAGCAGGGAATCGACGAGCCTGCCGACTACGCCGCGCTTAAAGTTTTCTTCCGTTCGTTCTTTGGACAGGGCGAAGGTTTCCTCCGCGTCCCGTTTGACCGCCGCCACCGCCTCGCAACCGCTGAAATATACGGCGTTTTCGAAGTGATGATACAGGCTCCTGTAATCGAGGTTGATCGTACCCACCACCGCACATTCGTCGTCTGTGACCATACTCTTGGAATGGATAAACCCGGGGCTGTATTCGTATATCCGCACCCCTGCTTTGAGTAGGATATCGTAATTGGCGCGCGTCAAGCGGTAGGTCATCTTTTTATCGGGGATCCCGGGGGTAACGATTCGCACGTCCACACCGCGCATCGCCGCTTGACAAAGCGCGGTACGCATAGCGTCGTCAAGCACCAAATAGGGGGTGAAGATATAGACGTATTTTTTCGCGCGATTCACGATATCCATATACGCCGTTTCCCCCACGCTCAGCTTATCCAAGGGAGAATCGTCGTACGGCTGCACCGCAAACCCCTCTCGTTTTTCCGCCGTCACGGGGGACAAATACGCCGCGACCTCCTCCCCGTCCTTCCGAAACGCGTTCCACATCCAAAGGAACATACGCACGAACGAATTGACCGCGCCGCCCGTGAGCTTCAAGCCCGAATCCTTCCAGTAGCCGAACCGCCGTTTCTCGTTGATATATTCGTCGGCAAGATTAAATCCGCCCGTAAACGCCACCTTTCCGTCGATCACGAGCAGCTTCCTGTGATCGCGGTTGTTCATACGCACCGCGAACAGGGGTACGACGTCGTTAAAGGTCATACACTTGATATTTTCGTGCAAGCCCTCCAAATATCTATCGTACTTGGGCGGCAGGGTCATCATACACCCGAAATCGTCGTAAACGATCCGCACCTTTACGCCCAGCATCGCCTTTTCCACCAAAATTTTGAGGATCTCGTTCCACATTCTGCCGTGCGCTATGATGAAATATTCCACGAAAATATATTTTTCCGCCTTTTTCAGCTCCTCCAAGATCACGGGGAATATCTTTTCGCCGCTCTCGTAATACTCGATATTTCCGTCTTGATACATAGGATAGCCGCCGTAACGCTCCAAATAGCGCGAAAGCGAGCCCTCCTCGCTGCCGTACTCTTTCTCGCCGAAAAAAGCCCTTGCCTCCTCGTCGTTTTGCGCTTTCGCGCGGGCGATCCTTTCACCCATCTTGCGCGTAGGTCTGCCCCTGCCGTTGATCAAATACATAGGCACGCCGAATACGGGCGCGACCAAGATGGCAATGATCCAATTGAGCTTTAAGGAGGGTCTATCGTGCGTGTTGAGGATATATAGAATGAAAACGATCTCCAAAACGAATACGACGAGCTGTAAAACGAGCGCGTACGCCGATTGGTAAACGAGCAGCAACAATAAAACGGCGTATCCGACGACCTGCAATAACACCGAAAGCGCAAAAGCGAAAAAACGATTGTATAAAAAGACCTTATAGCTCCTGTCGTTTTCCACCGTCCGTTCTATCCATTTCTTTTTCCGTTCGCTCAGCTTTTTCACTTTTTTCCTCCGTAATTTATTATACCCCTTTTCCCTTTTTCTGTCAAGCGCACTTCCTCTATATCATAAGACCGCGTCAAAAATCAACCGTGGATCGGCATAGAGCTTTTTTATATATTATACCCTTTTTTTGTGAAAATCCTGTAAAAAAACCGTTAAATTTCCTCTTTTTCTTACCCCGAAAAAATTTTTTCAACTTTTTTCTTAAAAACTATTGACAAATATATTTTTTTATATTATAATAAGATTACTTAATAAAACTAAGTCCTATTAAGGACGCAAGGAATGAGGTATAGGTATGAAGAAATTTGAATGTAAGGTATGTCATTACGTTGCGGAGGGCGAAGCGCCCGAAGTATGCCCCGTATGCAAGCAAGCGGGAAAATTCGAAGAAGTGAAGCCCAACTTAAAGGGCTCGCAAACGGAAGCGAATTTGCAAACGGCGTTTGCCGGCGAATCGCAAGCGAGAAACAAATACACCTACTTTGCGAGCAAGGCAAAGAAGGAAGGCTTCGTGCAGATCGCGGCTATCTTCGAAGAAACGGCGAAGAACGAGCAAGAGCACGCTAAAATTTGGTTTAAGCTGTTGAACGGCGGCGAGATCGGCACGACGGCGGAGAACCTCAAAGCGGCGGCTGAGGGTGAAAACTACGAGTGGACGGATATGTACGCAGGCTTTGCCAAGACGGCAAGAGAGGAAGGCTTCGACGATATCGCCGACCTTTTCGACGGCGTTGCGGCGATCGAAAAAGAGCACGAGGAAAGATACAAGAAGCTTCTTGCGAACGTTAAAGGCGATTTGGTATTCTCCAAGGACGGCGACGCGGTATGGCAATGCTCCAACTGCGGTCATATCGTAGTCGGCAAGAAAGCGCCCGAGGTATGCCCTATTTGCGCGCATCCTCAAGCTTACTTCCAAGTACGCGCGGAAAACTACTAATTAAAGAAAAATCGAAAGCCCGACGGGAAACCGTCGGGCTTTTCCTTTTATTCGTAAGACGCGAGCACGTACGGTACACGAGCGAGCAAAGCAAGGCACAACGCTGAAGCCCGCCGTAAATACGCCGTTTTACACCTGCTCTTTAATGAGCGCGTTGATCTTCTCCCTAAACGCCTTATGCGCAACCGCGTCGCGCGGATATACCGTGTAGCCGTCTAACCCCCATTCGTCCAATAATTTTACTACCCTTTCGCGACCGATATAGCTTTCCAAAAGCTTGAGCGCTCGGTAATCTTGGAAGCCCTCGTTGGTCGCCTCGGCGCGAACGGACTTGTAAACGCCCGTATCGGACGGGTATACCAAGAAGCCGTCGCCGCTGGGGAAAGCGCCGTAGCAATCGGTGCTGCTATACGGGTTTACTCGTATCTTGGAAAGCACGGAATTGTAGAAATTGAAACCCCAATGCAGGTAGCCTTGTACCGCCGTTTTATACATTTGGAAGCCGAGTACGCGCACCCGCTGCGAGGGGAAATTGAGGAAGCGGTTGGAATAATATTCGTCCGTCGGACCGCAACAGTTATAAACGAATAGATTTTCCAAGTTATGTACGGCAAATTTTTCGTACGCCTTCAAGCCGGTCACGGGAATATCCACGAGCCCCTGCTCGTAAAATTCGTAATGGCTGAGCGCGTCCATAATCGGCATATCCCCGATATATTTTTTCACCATCTCGCGGCACTTTGCATAGTTGGGTATCATAACCTCGCTCGGCTCGTCGCTGAGATGGAAATAGCACCGCTCGCGAATACCCATTTCGTCGACGACCTTGCCCAACGCGTAGAAAAACGCGTTCAAAAACGCTTGATAGCGCGCGTCCGTCGCGTCCGTATCCCAACCGAAAACGCGCTTTTCCTCGCCGTCCACCTCCGCCACGATCTTCGGGCAAAATTTGCCGCCCCATTGCGTAAACAAATGGGAGAACTCGACGTATTCGATACCGTTTGCCAACGCAAACGCCAGAAATTTTTTCAGCTCGGTAAAGTCAAACTCGTACTCCTCGCCCTTTTGGATCACCTTAACGAGCTGCGCCGTCATACGCTCCGCGCCGATCGCCGTATCGAGCGGCGGCGTAAACAAGGGGGTGAGCAGCATATTGAAGCCACATTCGGTATAGTCTTTGAGATAGTTGGCGAATACGGCGTAAAATTCTTCGGAAAAGAGCCGTACGCCGTGCGTTTGGGCAATGCAATCGTAATGCATCCAATTGGTCAATTTCAAATCGGTCTTGGGCAGCTTCGCGCCGATCACTTCAACGGTATACCGTAGCTTTGCCATCGATTCGCCCTCCAAAGAGAACAATTCGAGCTCCGTTTCGTACACGCCCGCCTTGACCGTTTCGGGCAGACTTACGCTCACCCAAAGCGCGCGCCATTGTCCGTAGGGCATAGGGATCCCTACCTCGCGAACGGGCACGAGGGGATCGGGAAGCAGCCCCACCTCGTTCATCACGTAATAATCGTCCGCGGGATTATTGACGACGGAGGAGGGCGCGAGCTCCTCGATGCGTACCGTCATATACTCGGCTAAGCCGCCGCGCATAACGAGCCTGCTGCCGTGCTTACCGCGCGGCGTTACGCTGCAATAATAGGCAATTTGAAAATTATACCGCTCGTTCAAGAGCATAGAGCCGTAGCTTTCCTCCAGCTTGGGCTCGACCATAGGCAACACCTTTTCCAAGGAGCTGACGATCTTACATTTTATAAGTTCCTTCCATTCCGACATTATATACCTCAAAAGTAAAGCTTTCTATTATTTTAACACACTAGCTTTTTACTGTCAACGAAACGAAAACCAAAATAAGGAAAAAGCAAAAAAATCCATACATTGGACAAAAACCGACGGTTTTTCATCGTCGGTTTTTTCGATTTTTTACATATATGGAAAACTGCTTATAAAACCGTATTGTTTTTCAAAAGGAAGTCGAACGTGGTCGTGTCGGTATCCGATTCGTATACGCCGTTTGCCCCCTCCAAAGAACCGCCTTGATCCCAAGGCTGACAGCGGTAGAACTCGCAATTTTTAAGCTCGATCAGCGTAGGCGCAACGCGGATATTGCCGATGGCAACGCCCACCTTTTCCGTAAGCTCTTGGAAGGTGCAGCCGTCCGCGATCACCTCCACTACGTCCTCGCTCGTGCTCGCCTCGTGTATCTTCAAGCCACGATAACCCGTAAAGTTGCAATTCGTAAAGTACGCGCTTCCGCCCGTTACCCAAACGGAATAACAACGGGAGATGGAGGAAACGAATTCGCAATCGACGAAAATTGCTTCCGCGTTCTTTTTTAAGGAGATCGAATCCTCGAAAACGCAGTTTTCAAAGCGAAGCTCGCCGTCGAACGCGAGATAGTTCGGCTCGTTGGCGCCCTTGGGCGTATCGTCCTGAAATACCACGTTTTTGAAGGTAAGCTTGCCGCTCGCGGCTTTGATGGGAGCCGTGCCCGACCCCGTCGCTTTGACCGTCGCGATCGTCGCGCCGCCGTCTACGACGATCTCCGTCGCGCCCGTAGCGCCGAGCGTGGTAAGCGAAGCGCTCGACACGGTCAGCTCGTTCACGCCGCTGATCGTAAGGGTGTACGTACCCGTCGCGGACGCAAGCCGTTCGTTGAGCGTTTCGTCCTCCCCGTTGGCGGGAGCGGACGAGGCAGGCGGCTCGGTCGGCGGCGTTTCCGCTTCCTCCGCGCAAGCGGAAAGGTTGAACAGGATCGCGCACAAAGCGAGCGTCAAAAGCAACGATATTAAAAATTTTTTCATATTTTTACCTCTTGGCTTTGATTATAACATAAATCGAAAAATTTTTCAACGGTTGCGCGTAAAAAAATCCGACGAGCTTTGCAACCCGTCGGATTTTTCCAAGATTTTTCAATTTTTAGTCTTTTTCAAGCACCGCTTTTACGACCAAGAAGTCAACGATCATCTCTCCGTCGATAATGGTCACGTTATATTTTACGCCCTTTACTTCAAGTTGATATTTGTTGTCCTCTTCCAGCTCCGTCCAAGTGCCGTCGCCCTCCAGCGTGATATAATCGCCGATAGCGATGGAAACGTACACCTCGTCCTTGCTCTTAAGCTCGATATACGAAGCGGAATCCTCTACGGTCTTGGTGAAGCCCGCCACCTCATACGACTCTAAGCGATAAACGCCTTTCGCGCCGCAACCGACAAAGCCCAACAGCATAGTGAGCACAGCCAATACGGACACCAAAAATACTTTCAATCTTTTCATAACGACCTCCAAAAAAATTTTAGTACGGTTATTATACCACATTTTTCCTTGGCTGTCAAGACTTTGCCCCAAACTTTTTGCGCCCCCTCCGCGGTTTCAATGGACGAAATGCGGCAAAAGCCTTGAAAAATTTTATCACTTATCACAAAAAATGTTATATTTTGCACAAAAAATTTTTTATAAAAAATTTCTCACCGTTTTCTTTACTTTTCCTATCACGCGTGATACAATATATTCGTAAATCGGTTGCGGATAACCGAATTTGAAAAAGCTCATCATTTTCCCCCTTATCATATAGGTAGCCGCCTTGGAGTCGTAAGATCCCAAGGCGGCTATCGTTTATACCGTTAATTGAAAACTTCGTTTTCGTGAATAGCAACGCTATGCGTTGCGGCTATTCGTTTAACGCCTCTGCAAGCAATCGCATAGCCGTCTTAAACCCATATATGAAAACTGCCTTTATTTCTTCCCTTTGTCGGCTTGCTCGTAAATCTACGTACTTCAAAAACGCTTCCTTTTCCTCCGACAAAAGCTTCTCGTATAAAAAATTATAAAAACCCCACTCCATATCTTCATTTTCTTCGTTCGGTATCCCTAAAGGAAAATCTTCCGTTTTTTCACCTCAAAAAACATTTCTATATATAATTATAGTAAGTTTTTAGCGTACTGTCAAGTATTGACTTACTTATTTTCGGTATAATTTTATTATGAAGTTTACCGAACGATTTAACGAACTATTGAAAATAAGCGGAAAGAAGCAGGTGGAGCTTGCCAAAGCCGTCAACGTTTCCAAGCAATGCGTAAGCGATTATAAATCGGGAAAGAGCTTCCCGTCGTTGGAAACGCTTTGTTTGATCTGCGATTACTTGGAAGTGACCTCCGATTACCTGCTCGGGCTATCGGACGAATATTAAAAGCCGTTGTAGCGAGCAGCTACAACGGCTTTTCTTTTGTTTTTCCGTTAAATTTTGCCTGCCGAGCCAAGCACGTTTACGATCTTGTGCTTAACCATTTCCTTCATCAATACGCGCGCGTCGCCGAGGTATTGACGAGGGTCGAAGTGACCGGGGAAATCGTTGAAGTGCTTACGGATCGCCGCCGTGAACGCAACGCGAAGGTCGGAGTCGATATTGATCTTGCAAACCGCCATTTGCGCCGCTTTTCTAAGCTCGCTTTCGGGAATACCGATCGCGTTGGGCATCTCGCCGCCGTATTGATTTACGATAGCGACCTTGTCCTGCGGAACGGAGGAAGCGCCGTGCAATACGATGGGGAAGCCGGGAAGTCTTTTGCCGATCTCCTCCAAGATATCCAAACGGAGCTTGGGATCCTGCCCGGGCTTAAATTTATACGCGCCGTGGCTCGTACCGATCGCGATCGCAAGCGAGTCGATACCCGTTCTCGCCGTAAATTCTTCCACTTCGTCGGGGGAGGTGAACTGCGCGTCCGCCGCGTCTACGTTTACGTCGTCCTCGATACCCGCGAGCTTACCGAGCTCCGCTTCCACCACTACGCCGTGGTCGTGCGCGTACTCCACGACTTTTTTCGTGATCGCGATATTTTCTTCCCAAGGATGAGAGGAAGCGTCGATCATAACGGAAGTGAAACCGCCGTCGATGGAAGCCTTGCAGATCTCGAAATCCGCACCGTGATCGAGGTGCATAGCAAGGGGAATGTCCGTCGTTTCAACGGCTGCTTCCACGAGCTTCTTCAAATATACGGGATTCGCATACTTTCTCGCGCCTGCGGAAACCTGCAAAATAACGGGGGACTTTTCCTCGTTCGCCGCTTCCACGATCGCTTGGATCATTTCCATATTGTTTACGTTGAAAGCGCCGATCGCGTATTTTCCCGCATAGGCTTTTTTGAACATTTCGGTAGTAGTTACCAAAGGCATAAATAAATTCCTCCAAAAAACTTTATTCGTACGGATACATTATAGCTTATTTTCCGACAAAAAGCAATCGAAAGCGACTGCTTTTTGAAAATTTTTCCGCGCTTATTCTTCCCCGTCCCCGTCCTCTTGTACGGGCTGTGCGGCGCAACGCTTGAACTTCAGCTCCGCGGCAGGATAATCCTTGAATATCCAACCGCCGTTTTTATCGTCTATCTTCAC
The DNA here is from genome assembly GCA_017471785.1 of Clostridia bacterium. GTDB lineage: Bacteria > Bacillota > Clostridia > Christensenellales > Borkfalkiaceae > Scatosoma. Next base: position 23,958 of record JAFURP010000053.1, read on the forward strand.
GCGCACTTCCATTTTGAGCATATTGAGAGAAGCCACGATCGCCTTACCCTCGGGCGTGCCCACCTCCGAGCCAACCTTGGGCAGCTGCTTCGCCGCGTCCACGTAGTGGTCCATTTCATACCCCAAGCAACACATCAACCGTCCGCAAAGTCCGCTGATCTTTCCGGGGTTGAGGGAAAGCCCCTGCGCCTTCGCCATCTTCACGCTCACCTTCTTGAACTCGGGCATATTCCCCGCGCAACAGCACACTCTGCCGCAGGGCGCGATACCGCCGAGATATTTCGTTTCGTCGCGCGTACCCACTTGGCGAAGCTCGATACGCGAATGGAGCGCGCCTGCAAGATCCTTGACCAGCTCCCTGAAATCCACGCGCGTCGCCGAGGTGAAGAAGAACACGATCTTACTGCCGTCGAACGCGTATTCGCAATCGACGAGCTTCATTTCCAAGCCGTGCTTGCGGATCTTTTCCTTGCATATTTGCATAGCCTGCGGCTTCTTTTCCTCGCAGGCGCGGTAGAAATCGGTGTCCTTTTGCGTAGCGATACGCAAAATAGGCTTCAAGGGCGCCACGACCTCCTTGTCCTCTACCTCTCGTTCGGGATACGCCACCCACGCGTACTCCGTACCCTTAGAGGTTTCCACGATAACGGGCATGTTCCGCGTGTAAACGTCGCCCTCCTTGGGCGCGAAATAATACAGCTTACCGCCGTTTTTGAATTTTACTCCTACAACTTTTATCATATCTTCTTCCTTATTGTTTTTTGTATATTTATGCGTCTATTTCGTATATTTTTGCGATCAACGTTTCCAAGCATTGCGGAAACACGGCGTTAAAAAACGACTCCCGCTCCGCTTGCGCGATAAGCGTTTGCGCCTCGATCAGCGCGCGCGCCGTATATCTTTCCGCCACGCTTTTGATCCGCGCCTCCTCCGCCCGCAAAAACGTGCGGTCGGCTTTCGCCGCGGACGTCTTGTAAACGAGCGCGTCGCGAAAAACGAGCCGAAGCAGGGACAAAAGCTCCTTTTTGCGCTTGGTTTCCCCCACGCGCTTGACGAGCGCGGGCAGGCTAGCGCTCCCGCCGAGACAAAGGGAAAACGCGTCGTCGATCAGCGTCTTGTACGCGCCGCCGAAGAGCATATCCCGCGCCGAGCCCAAGCAGCCGCCCGAAGCCGCCGCGCAAAGGGCGTAGTCCGTTTGCGAAAAATCCGCGCCGTACTCGCGCGCAAGGCAAGCGGCGATCTCCAAATTATCGAAAGGAGGGATCTCCAGCTTTTGCACACGGGATAACACGGTGGGCAAAACGGGATAGGAAACGCACGCGCCGAGTAGGAAAAATACCCCTTTGGGCGGTTCCTCCAACAATTTCAGCAGCTTATTTTGCGCCGCGACGGTCGCCTCGTCGAAGCCGCAAACGACGAACAGCTTTTTCTCTCCCTCGACGGGACGGAGCATACATTCCTCCGCGATCCGCTCCGCGTCCTCTACGACGAGCTTCTTGTCCTTTTCGGGAAAGAAGTGGCAGTCGGCAAAGCTCTCGCTATCGATCAGATCGGCAATACGCGCCGCGCTCTCGCCTCGGCGCTCCTCGCAGCCGAAAAAGGGCTTGGCAAACGTCTTTAACGCCGCGCGAAGATTGCGGGCGTCGTCTAAAAGCACTAAATAGGCGTGTCCAAACCGATCGTTTTTGCCGTCCGCTGCCAAGAGCTTATAGGCGCGCGTGTTTTTGAGTAGCGTTTGCATAAATACCTCGTCGATCTCTATTATAGCACAATCGGTAAAAATAATCAAGCGACGGCAAGCGCCGTCGCTAAAAAAGTTCAATACAGGATTTGTGCTTTGTCGGGAAGCTGCAAAATATCGGCGTTTTCGCCGCGAACGGTGAAATATTCCTCCTTGTAGGTCTTATGCCCGATAAAATAGACGCGCTTATCCTTCCAACGGCTACGCGCTTCAATGGAAAACACGCCCTCGGAAAGGATTTTCCGCATGATCCCCTCGTTCAAGTCCACGATCGCCGAGGTATGCCCCTCCGCAAAGCAATCGAGCAGAGCGTCGCGCAAATGGGTGAACACGAAAATATCCTCGTGTACGTGCCCGTTCCCCTCGCAATGGGGACAGGGCTTGACGAGAAAGGACAACGCTTCGCTCCCCACGCGCTTACGCGTGAATTGCACCAAGCAAAATTCGCTCATAGGCAATACGTTGCACTTCGCCTTGTCGCGCGCAAGGCATCTTTTCAATTCCTCGGTCACCGCCGCTTTATGCGCCTCGTCCGCCATATCGATAAAATCGACGACGACGATACCGCCCACGTTGCGAAGCCGCACCTGCCGCGCGATCTCGCGCGCCGCCTCCAAATTAACGGCGAACACCGTTTCTTCCAAGCTCGTCCCCCCGATATAACTGCCCGAATTGACGTCCACGACGGTCATCGCCTCCGTGTGATCGAATACGAGATAGCCGCCGCTCTCCAGCGCCGCGGTCGGGCGTACGGCGTCGTACGCCAAGGGGATGATGCCGTACTCGTTCATCATAGAGCGCGCACCCGTGTATTTGACGAGCTTGCGCTCGGAGATATCTTTACGCAAAGCGACCAGCTTTTGCAGCCTCTTGAAAAGCTCGTCGTCGCCGACGTGTATGGCGGCAATATCCTCGCCGAAGCTATCGCGTAGCATACGGGTAGGCAAGTCCTCGTCCTCGTATAAGAGCGCGCCCACGGACGCTTCCTTTGCCGTTTCGCACATATGCGCGTACAGCTTTTTGAGATACGCCGCCTCCGCTTTGAGTTGCTTTTGCGTGGCAAACGGCGCTTGCGTTCTTACGATAAACCCCTCGTTTTGCCGCGTACGCATCTTGTCCGCGATCTTGAGCAGCTTTCCGCGCTCCTCCTCGTCCGTGATCTTGCGCGAAATCCCCAAAAAATCCGTTTGGGGCAAATAGATCAAGCATTTGCCGACGAAGGAAAGATGGGTAGTGACCTTGGCGCCCTTGTTGCCGCGCGAGGTCTTTGTCACCTGTACGATCAGCTCGTCCCCCTCCTTTAAGCCGAGGGGCTTGGCGTTCGTTTCCACGAGCGTACCGTCGTATTTCGTATAGTCGGTATACGTCTCCTCCATGGAAAGGTAGCAATTACGGGCAAGGCCGCAGGAAAGAAACGCCGCGTTCATACCGGCAAGGACGTTCGTCACCCTGCCTTTGTAAATATTACCGACCATCTCGCCGCGCCGTTCGTTTTCCGCGGAAAATTCCGCCAGCTTGCCGTCCTCGACGAGGGCGGCAAATTGTTGACCGCAATAACGGTCGAAAAACAGTTCCTTTTTCATTAGAGCGTTTATCCCCGAATATTTTTTCCTCGACGGGGCAAACACCCTACTTTTTGCGGCGTCGGTTCGTTACTTTATACTATATTAGTATAACACACCGCGACGGGGTTTGGCAAGAGGTTTTGCTATACCGTTTAACAATTTTTAACGGTTTTTCGACGGCTTTTCGCGGTTTCGGGCGATTTTTCGGCGCTTTTACCTACCTCGCCCAGCGTCGTATACGGGCTTGCCGAACAAAGAAACAGCCGTGAAAGCTCGTTTTGCGAAAGCTCGAACAGTAGGCTTTCGTTTTGATCGTACACCTCCAAAACGAGATAGCTGCCACGCGAAAGATAGCGAAAAATATCCTTGATCGGTTTATTTTCCAAAACCGCCACGCGCTTGATCTCCACGCCGCGCGACAACGCCTCCTTACTCGAAATATCCATCTTGTCGTACACCGCAGCTTCGTCGCGGTTGCCAAGCGCCCCTACGAGCAAGAAGCCGCCGAACGCAAGCAAGGTGAAGTTGGGCGCGCCGCGCGCGCAAGCCGCGATAAACAACGCGAAACAGCAGGCGGAAAAAAGCAGGGTAACCAAGCGGCACACGCGCCGCGATCTCTCCTCCGCCGCCGCGGCGTCGGCGCGACGCATAAACGAACGGGTCAAACAGCAATGCAGCACCCTGCCCCCGTCTAAGGGGTAGGCAGGTACGAGATTAACGAGCGCGATCGCAAGCGAGGAATAGCACGCCGTATCGGTGAACGCGTAGGCGTCGGGAAAGCACCACCACACCGCCACGAAAAAGGCGGCGGTGAGGAAATTGCACAACGGACCGCAAAGGGCTACGAACGTTTCGTCCTTTAAGGAGATGCCGCGCAGATCCCCGTCGATGACCGCGCCGAACGGCATCAATACGACGCGATTGAGCTTATAGCCCAGCTTTGCTGCGGCGAACGCGTGCGCGCACTCGTGCTGTAGGGCGACCAAACAGCTCATCAAAAACAAAAACAGCTCGCCCGTGAAGCAGTACCAAGCCCCTACGAGCCAAAAAAGAGGATGTAGCTTGAGCTTGGGCGCGTTTCGCGCGTGAAAGGGGCGGCGGCTTTTCCGCCGCCGCCCGTTTTTATCCAAAGACCGCTTCAAGCTTTTTACTCCGCTACCCAAGCAAGACAGTTTTCTTCCGTCAGCTCGAAGCAATTCAAAAGCTCGCCCGAGGAATACATCGTAACCTGCACCTCCGTTTCCCCCTCCGAGAAACCGACGGGAATATTGGCTTTCACCTCGTCGCCCACCGCGTAGTAGACGTGATCCAAGCCGCTAAACACGCCCGTAAAGGTATCCGAATAGGCGATCTTCAAGGTGTACGTTCCGTCCGCGTTTTGATCGGCGGCGCTTACCGTACCGTCCGAAACGGGATATACGCAACATTCGTCCGTAAACGAAAGAATACCCGTAGGCGAGAGAGTCAGCTCGGTATCCGAAAGATCGCTCACCACGCGCGAAAGGGTAAAGTCGGTATACGTCCTATCGTCCGTTTGCGCCGCGACGGGCTCGCTCCCCAACGCGCGGAAAAAGGTGTTGATGGCGCTGTTGGGCATAAATACGTTGGTTAAAAAGATGGTACCGCAAAGGGCGCACGCGGCGATAAACTCCGCGCCGAGAATAAGGCGCGTACGCCGCTCCTTGGCGGTTTCTCTCCTCTCGTACCTGCCCTCGTCCTCTTCTAAATTTCCGTCCTCCAAGGCGTAATCCTGCGGCTCTAAATACAGGTCGTTTTTGAGGAAGGGACGCTCGTTTTCCGAATACAGGCGCACGGTGTCGATCCGATCGGGGATCTCCCCGAAGTCCAAGCTCCCCTCGCTGTTCGCGCTCTCGGCAAAAAGCGCGGCTTCGGCGGTGATCTTCTCCGCCTCCGTTTGCGTATCGAGCAGCTTGTCGTTTACCTGCGCGATCACCGATTCCTTTAGATCGGAGCGTTCGGTTTGGGGCGCGGCGGCTACGGGAGCGGGCGCTTCCACCCTGCGCTTTTTCGCGCGTTTTTTACGCACCACGTTGACGGTGGATACGGGAATTTCCAACATTTCGGCGTATTCAATTTCTTCGTTCATACTTTTCTCCTTGCCTTCGTTTTTTAGCTTATTGTATTGTATGCAAGGGCTTGACCGTTTAGAACGAAAAAAGGCCGCCCGAGGCAGCCTTTTTATAAAAATTTTGTTTTTGGCGTTTTATTCCGCAGCTTCCTCTACGGGAGCCTCCTCCGTCGCGATATCCGCCGCTTCCGTAGTCTCTTCGTCCTTTTTCTCCTTCAGGATAACGTTGAGGAGAATACCCAAGATCATTGCGATCGCCGTCGAAGTGATGGTAACTGCTTGACCCGCTACGTTAAAGGAGATGGAAAGTCCGCCGATACCCGCTACGAGGATCGCCGCCGCGATAAAGATATTGCGGCTCTTGGAGAAATCCACTCTTTCGTTGATGAGCATCTTCACGCCCGAGGAGGCGATGAAGCCGTAGAGCACGAGGGATACGCCGCCCGTTACGCACGCGGGGATCGTTTGTACGACGACCATAAGCGGCGTGAATAAGCCGAGCGCGATCGTTGCGATACACGCGGTGATGATGACGGACACCGAAGCAACCTTCGTTACGCCGACGACCGCTACGTTTTCGCCGTAGGTGGTGTTCGCACAGCCGCAAAGCACGCCCGAAACCGCCGTTGCGATACCGTCGCCCATCAGGGTACGGTCAAGCCCGGGATCCTTCAAGAGATCCTTATGGATAACGCCGCCGAGGTTGAGGTGGTCGCCGATATGCTCGCAAATGGTAACGAGGGATACGGGCGCGAACGCCAACACGATGGTAATGAGCTGACCCCATTCGAAGGTGCCGTTATTCCATTCCAAAAACGCGAAGCAATCGTAACCGATAAAGCTGGAAACGCTGATATCCTTGAAGTTATTGATAATGGGCGAGAAGTCGATGATCCTCGCGTATTCGCTATCAAAGCCGTAGTAGCCGATAAGCGTGATGATAAGCGCTACCAAATACCCTGCCGACATACCGATAACGAACGGAATGAGCGACAGCGTTTTCTTGCCGTAATGCGCGGTGATCGCGGTCACGAACAAGGCAACCAAGCCGCAGAAGATATACAACAAATTGTAATTGTCCGCGCCTACGTTTACGCCCGTGAGGTTATTGATCGCCGAGCCTGCAAGCCCGAGACCGATGACCATAATAACGGGACCTACGACGATGGTGGGAAGCAATTTGAACAGCCAACCCGTGCCCGCTTTTTTCACGATGAGCGCCACGATCACGTAGATAAGCCCCACGAGGATCATACCGATCGCCAAGGCGAGATAGTTACCGGACGCGCCGTCCGCGGGGTTCGCGTCCAACGCAAAGGCTACGCCCATAGACGAAAGATACGCAAACGAGCTGGACAGGACGACGGGCGATTTCTTTTGCGTGAACAAAATATAGATCAGCGTGCCGACGCCTGCCGAGATGATCGTCGCGGGAATAGAGGTACCGATAATGAGGGGTACGGTGATACAAGCAACGAACATCGCGAGAATGTGTTGGAGGGAGAGAAGCACCCATTGCGAAACCTTTTTGGGGCTTTCGTGCACGTCCAACACGAGATCGTTTTTAGCGGTTGTGTTTTCCATAAAACATCTCCTGTAAAAATTATTTTGAAAACGCCGAAAAGCTTCGTCGTTCCCTTATCCCTTTTATTATACCGCTTTTTTATTTCCTTGTCAACGCTCTAAACGTATTTTTTCTATGAAAAAATCACCGCCTTGCGCGAGCGGTGATAAAAAGGAGTTACAGCTCCGCCGTAGCGGCGTCCTGCTGCTTGTTTTGTAGGGTGTAGAGATCGAACTCGCTGTCGATATCGAATTCCACGTCCGCCTCGAACGCCGCGAGCTTGGATACGGACACCTCGTACGCGGTCATAGTCTTGACCTCCGTTTCCGAAAGCTTCTTTTGGTATTCGCGGCTTTGAATACGCCCCGAAACGGCGATCTTATCGCCCACGCAAAGGTTTTTCACAAACCGCGCGTTGCGCCCCCACGCGATACAGGGGATATAATCCGATTTATTGTACGCGCGATTGACGGCGATCAAGACGTCCGCGATCTCGCGATTGAACGGCGTGGTGCGGTAGACGGGCGGCTTGCAAATATAGCCGCCGAGCAGGATACTGTTGGGGTTTTTGCTCGGCAATTCGTCTAAAAGCTCGCGCACGAATACCGTCAGCATCAGCCGCGATTTGCCGTTTTCGATCTTATTATAGCTTCTGAATTGTCCGAGGGCGCAAATGGTCTTGCCTTTGCAAAGCATACCCCCTTGTATCAGCCGCTCGGAGAGGGTCACGGGCAATATATCCGCCTGTCCCGAAAGCCGCATTACGCGGACGAAGAACTCGTAAAAGCCCTCGCCGTACACCTCGTGAGAAAAGGTCGCCTCGCTCACGATTTCGCCCATTACGTAAACCTTGTTGTTTTTTTCCGTAACGTAGTTCATAAAATACCTCCAAATGTGAATTATGTAAAAAATTTTTATATCGCCTTATTTTTTATGAAATTGCCACGGTCGTTTCACGCCCTCGTAACGACCGTGTTGGTAAAAACGGCGAAGGCGCGTGCAAATAGCGCAACCGAACGACAACGCTGCAACGCGAAGTAGATACGCCGTTTAGCACGGTCTTTGCCTGCCGTTCGCGTCGATCGTATAATTATCCTTATAGATAAGCTCCCCTATCGGCACGAATTCGAAGCCGCGGTTTTTGAGGGTGGAAAAGATCAAGGGCAAAGCCTCGGCGGTGTGTAAGCCGTTGTTGTGGCAAAGAATGATCGAGCCGTTTTTCGCGCCGTTGACGATCCGCATGGCGATCTCCGTCGCCGAAAGATTTTTCCAATCGAGCGAGTCTACGTCCCATTGTATCGTATACAAACCCATATCCTTTGCGGTATCGATAAGCAGATTGTCGTAATCCCCGTACGGCGCGCGAAACAAATTCGTCTTTTGCCCCGTAGCCTTTTCGATCGCCGCCGCCGAGCTTTCCAGCTCGTCGCGGATCTCCGCCTCCGAAAGAGTGCTCATATACGAATGGGTACGGCTGTGGGTGCCTAATTCGTGCCCCGCGTCCACGATCTTTTCGGCGTATTCGGGATATTTTTCCACCCAAAACTGCACGGCGAAGAAGGTACACTTGATATCGTTTTTTTCCATAATATCCAGCAGCTTGTCGGTATACTCCACGCCCCACGCGCAGTCGAAGCTGATCGCGATCTTCTTTTCCGAGGTTTCCACCGAATAGATGGGCAAGGAGCGCGCCGCGGCGCTCGCGGCGGCGGTTTTATTCCGTTGTACGACGTAAACGCTCGTTACGACGACGGCGCAAAGCGCGGAAAGCAGGCAAGCGCACACGGCGAAACGCCACCAAAAGCCTTTTTTTGCTGCGCGGTGTACTCTCATTCTTTCCGTTGCCTCCATCATAGCAGTTTTTCCCTGTCAAAATCTCCGAGAAAGGAGGGGATTTTGTCCGTTTTCGTCGAAACCGCATTTTCGCACGGAAAACGGAGCTTGGTTTTATCCTATGCGGAAAAAAGTGGGAATATGCCGTCTTAAACGGTTTACTTTTTCGCGCGTTTCGTGTATAATACGGATATGAGAATTTGGGCAAAGCTGATGACGGACGGTAGGATCCGCAAACAATTCGTATACGAGAACGAGGAAAAGCTCACCTATTCGCACTTTTTCGACTACCTGACGGAAATTTGCCAAGAGCTGGATATCCCCACGCCCGTACTGACGAAAACGCATATCTTCAATTTCGCGAAATTCAATCACGTGAAATTCCCTCGGCGCGATTTCGTCGAAACGCTTGCCTACGATTATTTGTTTTTGGAAAATATACTCTAAATAAGGAGATACTATTATGACCGCTTTGGAAAAGAATATTTTGGATATTTTAACGGAGGACGCGCGTATCACACCCAAGAAGATCGCCGCCATGCTTTCCGTGGACGAAAACGAAGTAAAAACCCGTATCGCGCGTATGGAAAAGACGGGCGTGATCGTGAAATACACCGCCATCGTCAACGACGAGGCGGCGGACGAATCGGTCGTGGAGGCGTTGATCGAGGTCAAGGTGACCCCTAAAAAGAAAGAGGGCTTCGACGGTATCGCCAAGCAGATCGCGGCGTTCCCCGAGGTAAAATCCGTCTATTTGATGAGCGGCGCGTACGATCTTGCGGTGCTTATCGAGGACCGCTCTTTGCAGCAGGTGGCGCGCTTCGTTTCCGAGCGTATCTCCACCTTCGACGGCGTGATCAGCACGGCTACCCATTTCCTTTTGAAAAAGTATAAGATCGAGGGAACGGTTACAGAGCGCGAGGACGCGGATAACCGTATTTTAGTACAGGCGTAAGGTAGGCGTTATGCGTGATTTCGTAAACCAAAAAGCTAAATTGTTACAGCCCAGCGGTATCCGTAAATTTTTTGATATCGTTCGGGAAACGGAGGGCGCGATCTCCCTTGGCGTGGGCGAGCCCGACTTCGTTACGCCTTGGAAGGTGCGTGCGGCGGCAATCACCTCCTTGCAGCGCGGCTATACGCAATACACGGGCAATCGCGGTATTCCCGCCCTTTTGGAGCTTATTTCCCGTTATCTTTCCGAGCGGTTTGCCCTCGACTACGACCCCAAGCATATCTTGATCACGGTGGGCGGCAGCGAGGCGATCGACCTTGCCCTGCGCGCTTGCGTGGAACGGGGCGAGGAGGTGCTGATCCCCGACCCCGCCTACGTTTCCTATTCCCCTCTCGTGACCCTCGCCGACGGCGTGCCCGTACAGGTGGAGTGCCGCGAGGAGGATAACTTCGTCTTAAAGCCCGAATATCTCGAACGGGCGATCACGGAAAAAACGAAAGCGATCATTCTCACCTATCCCAACAACCCCACGGGCGCGATCATGACCAAGGAGGAGCTGGAAAAGATTGCCGCGGTGATCGTCAAGCACGATCTTCTCGTCATCACCGACGAGATCTACGCCGAGCTAACCTACGGTAAAAAGCACGTTTCCATTGCAGGTCTGCCCGATATGAAAGAGCGCACTATCTATATCAGCGGCTTCTCCAAGGCGTTTGCTATGACGGGTTGGCGTATGGGCTACGTATGCGCCCCCGCCGCTATCGACGAGGCTATGTTCAAGATCCATCAATACGGCATCATGTGCGCCCCCATCACCTCCCAATACGCCGCGATCGAGGCGCTCAAGGACGGTTTTTCGGACGATTTCGCGACCGTAGAGGATATGCGCGATTCGTACGATAAACGCCGCAAGTTCGTGTTACATTCCTTGGCGGAGATCGGGCTGCAATGCTTCGAGCCGCAGGGCGCGTTCTACGCGTTCCCGTCCGTTAAAGCGAGCGGACTTTCGGGAGAGGCGTTTGCGGAAAGCCTCTTAAAGGAAGAAAAGGTGGCGGTCGTCCCCGGGAGCGCGTTCGGCTCGTTCGGCGGCGACAACGTGCGTCTTTCGTACGCGACGAGCATGCAATCGCTCTCCAAAGCGTTCGATAAAATGGGCGCGTTCCTTTCCAAACGAAAATAACCGAAAAAAACGGGCGAGAAAGTTCGCCCGTTTTTGTGAAATTCTCCTAAAAACGGGGAAAAATCATTGACAAAGCCCAAGAAATGGGATATAATAAGACCAACGAAAGACAAACGCCGTGATTTGACGAAAAAATCACGGTGCATTTTTAACGCTTTCCGCAAGGAGCGGTTTTTTTCGCGTGTTTTGAGAGATGATAAGGTGTTTTAAGGAGGCTTTGCGCGAAGACCGAAATATAAAAGAAGCGGAGCGAAAGGAGTTTTTATATGGCTGAACAGCAATATATCATGACCAAAAAGGGCTACGAGGAAGCGGTGGAAAAGCTCAAGTACTTACAGACGGTAAAGCGTCAAGAGATCGTAGAGCGCATCGCGGAAGCGAGAAGCCACGGGGACTTGTCCGAGAACGCCGAGTACGACGCAGCGCGTAACGAGCAGGCGGCGAACGAGGGCGAGATCGTCGATTTGGACTACAAGATCAAAAACGCCGTCATTCTCGAGGAGAACAACGACAAGACCACGATCCACGTAGGCTCTAAGGTACGCGTTTACGACGAGGAAATGGACGAGGAAACGGTGTACGAGATCACGGGCACGACGGAAGCGAACGCTATGCAAAACAAGATCTCCAACGAATCCCCCGTCGGCGCGGCGCTTTTGAAGCATAAGGTAGGCGATACGGTCAAGGTAGCCGCCCCCGACGGCGAATATAAGCTGATCGTAAAAGAAATCATCTAAAGAAAGCGAGAGGACAAACGAATGCAGGAAAACAAGACGGTCGCGCAAAACGGCGCAACGGAAGAAGAACAGCTCATCGAACAGGCGAGGATCCGCCGTGAAAAGCTTGCCAAGCTCGTTGCCGAGGGGAAAAACCCCTACGAGCAGGTGAAGTATCCCGTGGACGCGGACTCCGCCTCCATCAAAGGCAATTTCGAAGCGTACGAAAACAAGACGGTTACTCTCGCGGGGCGTATGATGTCCCGCCGTATCATGGGTAAAGCGTCCTTTTCGCATATCGCGGATAAAAGCGGCTCCATTCAAATTTACGTAACCCGTCAGGATATCGGCGAGGAAAATTACGCTTCCTATAAAAAGGACTACGATATCGGCGATATCGTGGGCTTTAAGGGCTTCGTATTCAAAACGCAAACGGGCGAGATCACGGTACACGTAACGGAAATGATCATGCTTTCCAAATCCCTTTTGCCCCTGCCCGAAAAATACAACGGCTTGCAGGACAAGGATATGAAATACCGCTTGCGCCACCTCGATCTCATTATGAACGAGGACGTGAGAAGGACCTTCCGCACCCGTTCCCTTATCTTAAAGGAGATCCGCGCGTACCTGGACGCGCGCGGCTATCTCGAGGTGGACACCCCCACCCTGTTGCCCTTGGAGATCGGCGCGGACGCACGCCCGTTCAAGACGCACCACAACGCCCTCGATCTCGATATGTATTTGCGTATCGAAACGGAGCTTTTCTTAAAGCGCCTTATCGTCGGCGGTATGGACAAGGTATACGAGGTGGGTCGTATCTTCCGCAACGAGGGTATGGACGCTTATCACAACCCCGAGTTCACCACTATCGAAATGTACGAAGCGTACAGCGACTATTTCGCGATGATGGATCTCATCGAGGATATGTATAAGAAGGTAACGCTCAAGGTATGCGGCACGTTGGATATCACCTATCAGGGCACGGAGATCCACATGGGCGAATGGACGCGTATGACGATGGCGGAGGCGGTGAAAAAATACGCCGGCGTCGATTATAACGATTGGAAAACGGACGAGGACGCGCGCGCGGCGGCAAAGGGCTTGGGCGTAGAGCTCGAGCACGAAAACGCCACCAAGGGCTGGGTGCTGATCGAGCTGTTCGACGCGTTCGTCGAGGATAAGCTCATTCAACCCACCGTCATCTACGACTACCCCGTGGAAAACTCGCCGCTTGCCAAGCGTAAGCCCTCCGACCCCGCGTTCACCGAGCGCTTCGAATACTTCATTTGCGGTCACGAATACGGCAACGCGTTCTCGGAGCTTAACGACCCTATCGATCAAAAACAACGTATGGTCAAGCAAGTGGAAGCAAAGCGCGCGAAAGGCAACAACGACGCCCAGATCGACGAGGACTTTATCAACGCCCTCGAATACGGCTTGCCCCCTACGGGCGGCTTGGGCTTGGGCTTGGACAGGTTCGTTATGCTTTTAACGGACAGCTCCACCATTCGGGACGTCATCTTGTTCCCGACGATGAAGCCGAAAAAATAAGGCTTTGTCGCAACCAGAGGTTGTGACAAAACCTAAGGAATAATTTTTACGCGCCGACGCTTTTTAAGCGGCTCGGCGCGTCTTTAACCAACAGGGAGAAAACAGGGAGAAAGCTATGGACGCAAAAATCACCAAACAACGGCTCGCGCGGATCCTCTCTTACGACTGGATCAAGATCGTCGCCCTCGCCGTCGCCGCCGTATTTTTATGGACGCTCATCTTTACGATGACGGCAACGCGCATCACGGCGGCGCAGCAGTTTACCGTATTCAATTACTATTCCAACGACTCGCTCGGCGACGGGTTTTCCGCCTCCTATTCCAACGCCTTCAGCCGCGACAAGATCTTCTCTTACGAGGTCATCGAAACGAACACCAACGATTTGAGGATTTCGGGCGAGGATATGGCGGCTTCGATGCTCGAAACGCGCGTCGCCGTGGAGGAGGGGGACGTAATGCTGATCCCCGATATCCCCGATACGGCTTCGGCGTACACGGACGACAACGGCAATACGCAGTACGCGTATTCGTATATGCAGGGCTTTTTCAACCGCTACTATTTGTATTTGTACGAGCTCGATCCCGAAGCGGAAAACGGGTATTTTAAGCAAATGGAAGCCTTTCTCAACGGCTTTTACGTAAACGGTTACGAGCAAGCGGACAGCTTGGACGAGGGAAAGGTAGAAGCCGCGTTCAAGGCGCGTATCAAGGCGAACAAGGACAAGCGCTTCAAAAAGGAAGCGCAGATCGCGCAGGGCGTACAGGACGAGCTCGCACGCATTAAGAAATACCGCGACGCGCTCGTAGAATTTTACGGATATTTGACGGACGGCACGGTAACGCTCACCACGCTTACGCTTACGGACGCGGACGGCAATATCCTCCGCGAGGGCAAGTACGGCTTAAACCTTTGCCCCAACGAAGGCAAGACGGGCGAGCTGAAAAAGGTATTCTCGTACACGACCAAGGAAAGCTACGAGGAAAACGGCGAAACGAAGGAACGCACGATCAGCACGGCGAAAAATATGCACGCAATGTTCTTTAAGTTCAGCGGCGTGGAAAAGAGCTTCGAATACGAAACGCTTTTGTACGTCAACTATATCGTAAGAAACGCGATCGCGGCAACGCAAGCGTAAGACGAGGCAGGATCTATGCGCGGCAAGAAAAGCGTTTTGAAAAATTGCGAAATATACACGATGCTCAAAGCGCACGCGCGTAAAAAGCATCTCTCCTTTCACACCCCCGGACATAAGGACGGACGGTGGGATATCACCGAGCTTGCTTATTCGGACAATCTCGCCTCCCCCCACGGCTGTATCGCACGGGCGGAAAAGGATATCGCGCGCGCTTTGGGCGCGGCGAAAAGCTATATCTTAACGGACGGAAGCACCTCGGGCGTACACGCTATGCTGTACGCGGCAAAGCGCTTGGGCGTAACAACGCTCGCCCTCTCCCCCCTTTCGCATAAGAGCGTATTCCACGGCGCGGCGGCGCTTTCCATACGGCTCGTTACCTTTGAAAGCGAAGCGGAGCTGGAGCAAGCGCTTTCCCTCGCGGACGCGCTGTTTATCACCTCCCCCGATTATTACGGCAATATCCCCGATCTGGAGAATATCCGCGCCCTTTGCGAAAAACGGAGCAAGATGCTTTTGATCGACGGCGCGCACGGGGGACATTTGCATTTTAATAAACGCTTATACGCAGGCGCTTACGCCCATCTTTGGGTGGACGGCGTACATAAAAGTCTGCCCGCCCTTACCCAAGGCGCGGTCGTATCCGCAAGCACGGGCGCGCTTGCCGAAGCCCTGCTCGAGGGGGTGGATATCTTCCGCACGAGCAGTCCCTCCTATCCCGTGATGGCTTCCGTGGAATACGCCGTGAAATATCCCGAAAACGAAAGGCTGGAGGTCGCCGTACGCGCCTTTGCCCGAGAAAGCGGCGAGCGCGTGGAGGTAAACGAGGATTGGACCAAGCTTTGTTGCGTGTTCGGCGACGCGGCGTACGCTGCGGAAAAGGAGCTTGAAAAAAACGGCGTCTACGCCGAATTTTGCGACGGCGCACGGCTCGTTTTCTATCTCTCCCCCGCCACCAAGCGCAAGCATTTCAACGCCTTGAAAAAAGCGCTCAGGCGCCTGTTTAAGCGGTATCCCGTTTCGGGAAATTTCGAAAATAAACGCGCCCCTGCCCCCCTCCTTTTACCCGAAAACGCGGAAAAGGAATGGGTAGATATGCAAGAAGCGACGGGGAAAATTTGCGCGGCAGCCTGCGGCTTGTTTCCGCCCTGCACGCCGTTGATACGGGTGGGCGAACGGGTCACGGAAGAAAAAATCCGAGCGTTGCAAAAAGCGATCAACGTATTCGGCGTAAAGGACGGAAAAATATCGGTATTTATCGGGGAAACGAAGGAATAAGATAATTATGGGAAACGCAAGAGGTAAATTCATCACTTTCGAGGGCTGCGACGGCTGCGGCAAAAGCACCCAGCTCAAGCTTTTGAGCGAGTATTTGACGGCGCAGGGCGTAGCGCATATCTTCACGCGCGAACCGGGAGGCGGCAAGATCTCCGAAGCCATTCGCGAGATCTTGTTAAACGGCAAAAACGCGGAGATGACGGACGAGTGCGAGGCGCTTTTATACGCCGCTGCGCGTATGCAACACCTTGCCGACCGCGTCGAGCCGGCGCTTGCGGCGGGCAAGCTCGTCATTTGCGATCGGTACGTGGATTCCTCCCTCGCCTACCAAGCGCACGCGCGCGGCTTGGGCGAAGCGTTTATAGAAAGCATCAACGCGGCGGCGCTGCAAAAATACGCGCCCGATACCACCATCTTTATCGACCTCACCCCCGAAGCGGCGTTCGCTCGGAAAAAGGGCGCGGACGAAAACGACCGCCTGGAGCAAGCGGGTACGGCGTTCCACAAACGGGTGTACGAGGGCTATAAAAAGGTAGCGGAAAAATACCCCGAGCGCGTCGTTTGCGTAAACGGCGAGCAGGCTCCCGAAGATATCTTCGCGGAGGTGGTCCGCGTTTTGAAAAAAAGAAACTGTTTATAAGGAATTTTCTATGGCTATTTGGGAAATTTTACTCCTCGGCGTCGCGCTTTCGATGGACGCCTGCGCGGTGGGCATGACCAACGGCATGACCGACCCCAAAATGCCCCTGCGCCGACAACTGCTCGTCGGCGGCTTTTTCGGGTTTTTTCAGTTTTTGATGCCCCTGATCGGCTACTTTATCACGGGTATCCTCGCCGAAGCGTTTTTGGATACCTTCCAATCCATCTCCGCTTGGATTTCCTTTGGCTTGCTTGCCTTTTTGGGCGGTAAAATGATATTCGAGGCGATCCAAGAGGCGCGCGAATGTAAACGAAGAGCCGAAACGGACTGCGCTTGTACGGAGCGTTTGACGCTCGGCAAATTAACGGTGCAGGCGGTGGCGACCTCGATCGACGCGCTCGCCGTAGGCGTGACCCTGCAAATGGCGGCGATCTCGGCGCAGGGCTTGGCGCTCGGCGCGTGGGGCGCGACCCTCGTTATCGGCGCGACCACCTTCCTTTTGAGCTTTTTGGCGGTGTATATCGGCAAGCTCGTGGGCAACAAGCTTGCGGACAAGGCAGGGCTGTTCGGCGGCGTAGTCCTCGTCGCGATCGGCTTAAAGATCTTGATAGAAAGCTTTTTATGATAAAACGACAAAAACGCGCGGCGTGCAAATGCACGCCGCGCGTTTTTTATTTCATAGAATATCCCACGCATTCCAGCACCAGCTTTACCGCCGAAGTAAAGGCAAATTCGTACACCTTTTCCTCGTAATAGGAGTCCTCGGCAAAATGTGCTTCCGTATACGCTTCGAACAGCTTTCTTTGCTCGTCGGATAAGGTTTTCTCTAACGCCTCGCGCGCCTTTCCCTCTTTATAAGCGAGCGTTTCCTCTCTCGGTACGGGATTTCTCTCCATAAAACAATACTGTATTTCGTCCAATAAACCGTTCATTTCTTTACTCCTTTTTTTATTTATAGTATATCACAAAAAGTAAAGCTTGTGTTGTTTTATTAAAATGTTAATATAAATTTATTATTGCCTTGTTTTATATGAGATTGCTTCGCCAACGCTCGCAATGACAATGGGGAAAGCCGAACGGTCATTGCGAACGGAGGCGTCAGCCGAAGTGTGGCAATCTCATACAAAATCCTACCGCAACGAATTGCAAAGCACGAAAAAGCGCCGCTCTCTATCCCGAAAAGATAGAGGGCGGCGCTTGTTTCCCTTTCCTTACGCGATCGGGAAGCTACGCATAAAATTGCCGCTCATAATTTTGCCGAATACGTATTTCATACAAGCCGATTCGCTCAAGATCAGCACCCTGCCGTTCTCGTACACGAGCTCCTCGCTCATCGGCGGACACTTCACCGTTTGCGTTAAGCTGTCGCCGTCCAAATAGGTGACGGGCACCTCCGCGCCGTTGAATTGCATACTCCCCGTGCTCGCCTCCTCCAAATCGTACGCGTACAAATAGGAGGGATTTAAGCCCCAAGAGGTGGAAAGCACCATTCGTCCGCTTTCCGTAAAGCACATACCCTGCACGTTGGAAAGGGTGGAATAGATATGCTCGGGGGTATCGGATACGGGCTTGCCCGTTTTTTCGTCCAAGGTATACACGAGCATCAAAGCCGTGTTTTGATCGCCGCAGGGGGTGGTCAAGTGATGGCTTTCGGGGGTAAGATATTGACTGCCCTCGCGATAGAACGCGCCCACGTGCAGCTTACCGTCATACACCGAACAATAGGCAAGACGGTTGGGTATAGCGATACCGTCCGTCTTAGTCGCTTTATTGTCCCCGTCCGTCAAATCGGAGAGCAAAAACATATCGCAATAGGTGGTATCCTCGCCCGTGTCGTTGGCTATATATACGAACCCGTTAAAGTGCGTAACGCCGCCTGCGTGGCTGGTGTACGCGCTGCCGTCCGCGTTATACAACTTATAACCCGTCCTTTCCCCCTCTTTCACCGTATAGATCGTAGACGGCTCGCCCTCCGTTTTATCGTAGCCGGAGATCAAATAAAAATCCTCGTCCACCTTTTCAAAGCCTTGGGGCACGAAGCCCGACCAAAGCCCCGGGATCGCCATTTCCGTCTTTGCGCCCTTGAAGAAAAAGGACGCGAATATAAATTTTTCTACTACCCAAACGAGCCCGATCAGCGTCAAAATACCGCCGAGCACGAGCGCCGTAATGCGTACGGGCAAGGGAATACGCTTTTTCATTCGTGTTCACTCCTTTTATCGTATTTTCGCCGCTTCCGCCGCGAGCTTGTCGTTGATCTCTTTCATCTTCTCGACGGGCACCTTGATCACCGCCCGATCGTAGGTAACGAAGCCGTTGATCTCCTCCTCCACGTCGGAAACCTGCGTATAGATACAGCCGCAAAGTCCTTTCTTTATCAAGGGCAACAGCTTTTTTCCATACAGCTTTTCCAAAGCGGCGACGAGCTTTTCTTGCGTTTTGAATTTCTTATATCCGAACTCCTTTTCCGCAAAGGTATGCCCCTCCACCTTCATCGAATAGCCGCCGAATTCGCTCAAAACGACGGGTCGCTTATCGCGCGGCACCTTCAAGGGCGTGTAATAGGTGTGCAAGCTTTTCAGCTCCGTCTTGCCCACCCCTTGATCGTGCCAGCCGCTCACCGAATCGACGATACGGGTGGCGTCCTTCTCCTTGATATACGCGGTGTATTTCGCCGAATCGAAC
This sequence comes from Clostridia bacterium, assembly GCA_017471785.1. GTDB lineage: Bacteria > Bacillota > Clostridia > Christensenellales > Borkfalkiaceae > Scatosoma. The sequence continues at coordinate 42,887 of JAFURP010000053.1, forward strand.
TGTCCCCAGCCCTCGTTAAAGGGTACCCAAACGCCGATGCAGGTACAGTTGTAAAGCTGGGTCAGCGTTTCGTCTACCATACGGTTGAACGCGTACCTGCCCCACTCGTTTTCGCGCGCGAAGTATTTATAATCGTCGTCGCGGTGCTTAAAGCCGAGGAAGGGCAGCAGCGCGATATGCGAGAATTTGTATTCGCCGCCGCCGCTGACGAAATCCTGCCAAACGACCAGCCCCAGCCGGTCGCAATGGTAATACCAGCGCATAGGCTCTATCTTGATATGCTTCCGCACGGTATTGAAGCCCATATTTTTGAGCATAGTCAGCTCGTCGAGAGCCGCCTCGTCCGAGGGATAGGTGAGCATACCGTCCGAGAAATACCCCTGATCGAGCACGCCGTTGAAGAAGTAGGGCTTACCGTTGAGCGTAAGCCGCTTTTTACCCTTTTCGTCCGTCCCGATACCGAACGAACGCACGCCGAAATAGGAGCGCACCTCGTCCCCCGTTTCGCTCGTTATAACGCAATCGTACAGCTTGGGGTTTTCGGGCGACCAAAGCTCGAAATCGTAGGAAAGGCGAATCTCCCGTTCGAACGCCTCGCGCAAAATTTCCCGATCGCCGTCGAACACGGCTATTTGCAGCTTCGCGCCGCCGCAATCCGCCGAGATCAAGACCTGTTTCTTGGTTGCGTCGGGCGTGATTTTAAGGCTTTCGATATGCGTTTTGGGCATATTTTCCAACCACACCGTCTGCCAAATACCGCTTTGCGGCGTGTACCAAATACCGCCGCGCGCGTCGCTTTGTTTCCCGCGCGCGTCGTGGTTGCGCGTGCCCTCGTCCTTGCAATAGACGGTAATTTCGTTCTCCCCCTCGCGCAAGAGTCGGGAAATATCCAACGCAAACGCCGTAAAGCCGCCGCAATGCTCCCCCGCGCTCTCGCCGTTGACGAGCACGCTACATTCGCTGTCCACCGCGCCGAAGCGCAATTTCGTCGTACGGGAAAGCCACGCGCCGTCCACCGTGAATTTGCGCGAATAGACGAGCATTTCGCCGCTTCGTAAAAGGAAGTCCTCGTCCAAGCCGCTCAACAGCGTTTCGGGGGAAAAGGGCACGAGTATCTTACCCTCGTTTTCGCGTTTCCCCTCTTTCGTAAGCTTATAAAAATCCCATTCGCCGTTCAAGCACGCCCAATCCTTACGCATTTCTTGCGGCAAGGGGTGCTCGCTATGAGGAACGGCGCCGATATCATACTTCGTTTTCAGCCGCATTATTTTTCTCCTTTTTCGTCGCTTTTACGAGGAAGGGTACGATCGCCGCCGCCAAGGCCGCCACGATCGCGCCCGCCAAGAAAATTTCGGGGGCGGGTATGTACTGCGTGGTCATCACGTCCGCGCCCGATAGGTCGGGCAGGGGTATCGCCGCCGCCTTATTGATGGCGTTGCCGAGCATAGGTCCCAGCAGCATAGGTATCAACACGCTGAAGATCATACGCACGCCCTGCAATTTCCCCGCGTCGTTTTCGGGGGTATAGTCGCGCACGAGCGCGCCGCAAAGCGCGGACACGAGGATATAGCCGCTTATCATTATAAACCCAGCCACGCCGAACGACAGCAAGCTCGCGAGCTTGCCCGAAAAATAGGAGAACGCGTACATACCCAACAGCCCCGCGGAGAGCACGCCTACTGCAAGATAGAGCATTTTGGCTTTATTCCGTTTATCCGAAAGCCCGCCGAGAAAGACGTTCACCGCCGCGCCGAGCACGATGGCAAGCCCGAACACGATACTGTATTCGAGAACGGTAAAGCCCAAATACGTTTTCATATAAATAATGAGATAGGGCATAAAGATCTGGCACGCGATCCCGTATACGCCCATTACGAGCAGGGTGAGATAGAAGGGCGGATTGCCCTTGATCACGCTCGGCTTAAACCCGTAAACGATATCCTTGAGCGTACCCTTTTTTTCCAGGGTCGGGCTGTCCTTGATCGTAAAGATACCCACCGCGCCGCAAAGGGATATCACCGCGCCCAAGCCGAAAAACAAGCCCTTATAGCCGATCAGCTCCACGAGTATACCAAAGCCCCCCGCGACGATAAGCATAGCGATCAGCGGCAATATAGACAGCACGCTTTCCACCTTACCGCGAAATTCCTCCTTGGTGTTATCGGTGACCCAAGCGTTGAACGCCGCGTCGTTCGCCGTCGAGCCGAACACCGTCATCACGCAATCGAGCGCCACGACCAGCCCGAGCGCCACGGAGATCGCCGCCGCGGCGTCGAGATCAAACAGCCTTGCGATATCGTCCGTCGTTATCAACCCGAACGACGCCACCGTCACGCCCCAGATCAAATACCCGTACGCGATAAACAGCCGCCGATTGCCCGTCTTGTCCGATAAAGCACCGGCGACGAGGGTAGTCAGCGTAGCCGCCACGCCCGAAAGCTGTACCATCAGGGTCACAGCGTCCAAATCGGGCGCGATCGTTTCGAACACGAACAGGTTGAAATACATATTTTCCACCGACCACGCGATCTGACCGATCAACCCGAATAAAAGTAGTATCGTCCAATTTCTTTTGCCGAATAGATCCCGTTTCATATTACCTCCGCTTTCTTCCATTATACCACAAGGCGGCGCAAAAGCGTACCGTTTTTACGAAAATTTTTTGCAATTCCCCCCATTTCGTTTACTTTTTTGCCTTTTGGGAGTATAATAATCGTATGGGAACACTTTTACACGACGAAAATACGCAATCGCCCGCCGCGGCGCAGCCGCCCCAAAAGAAATGGCTGGGCGTGGTTTATATCGTCCTTTCGGCGTTTTTCTTTTCTCTTATGAGCGTGTTCGTCCGCTACGCAGGCGATCTCCCTACCTTTCAAAAGGCGTTTTTCAGGAACCTCGTAGCCACCGTCGTCGCGTTCGTTATGCTTTGTAAGAGCGGCTCTTTCAAAATGCAAAAGGGCAGCCTGCCCGTGCTTTTGGCTCGCTCGGTGGCAGGTACGGTGGGGATCGTTTGCAATTTCTACGCCATCGACAATATGAACATCTCGGACGCGTCCATTTTGAACAAGCTCGCGCCCTTTTTCTCTATCGTGTTCTCCGCGCTTCTCCTCAGGGAAAAGGCGGATATAAAGGATTGGATACTCGTCGCCGTCGCGTTCGCCGGCGCGACCTTGATCGTCAAGCCCTCCTTCGATTTTTCCGCAAGCTTGCCCGCGCTGATCGGCGTGCTCGGCGGTCTTGGCGCAGGGCTTGCGTATACCCTCGTACACTATCTCGGCGGCAAGGGGGAACGCAAAGCTATGATCGTGTTCTTCTTCTCCGCGTTTTCCTGCCTCGCCGTACTGCCGATGGCGATCGTGCAATACCAGCCTATGACGGGCTTGCAGGTTACGTGGCTGCTGCTCGCGGGCGGCGCGGCAAGCGCGGCGCAATTCTCCGTCACGGCGGCGTATTCTTGCTCCCCCGCCAAGGAAATTTCCGTGTACGATTATTCGCAGGTGCTTTTCGCCGCGATATGGGGCGCGATCTTCTTTTCGGAGCTGCCCGACGTTTGGAGCGCGGTCGGCTATCTCGTCATCATCGGCGCGGCAATCCTCAAATATATCCTCACTCACAAAAAGCCCCGTCCGCAATAACGAACGGGGCTTTTTTTGGGTATAGCAACTTGTGAAAAGAATATCGTAATCATATTATATCATAGGCAACTCCTATACGTCAAGCATTTTATAGGCATTTCCTATAAAATAATAGAAAAAGGCTTGGGGCTATATATGATTACATTACAACAAATTCACGAACAAATCAAAAACGCGATCAAATACAGCGGCTTATCGCAAACGGAAATAGCTGCAAAATTGGGCGTTAAACAACCAACCGTTTCTGAATACGTAAGTGGGCGATCGTTTCCCGCTCTCGACACGCTCGCCAATCTTTGCAAGGTGTTAGACCTCGACGCGAACGAGATCTTGTGTTTGAAATAATCTTTGTCATTGCGAGCCTCCAACGGAGGCGTGGCTATCTCACTCACAAAAAGCCCCGTCCGTAATAACGAACGGGGCTTTTTGGGGGTATAGCAACTTGTGAAAAGGATATCGTAATTATATTATATCACAGCCTATAGTTGTAAGTCAAGCATTTTACAGCCTTTAGTTGTAAAATTTATACAAATAGGAGGTGGGTAGGAATGATTACGGTTGACCAAATCAAAAAGAAAATCAGCGAGGCTATCCAATACAGCGGAAAAACGCAAACGAGCATTGCTAAGGAGCTCGGCGTTTCGCAACAAATGATTTCTAGCTATTTCAAAGGAGAAAAGACGCCGCAAATCGAAAACCTCGCCAATCTTTGTAAAGTGTTGGATCTCGACGCGAACGAGATCTTGTGTTTGAAATAGTCTTTGTCATTGCGAGCCTCCAACGGAGGTGTGGCTATCTCATATGAATTATTGCCTCACTCACAAGAAGCCCCGTCCGTAATAACGAACAGGGCTTTTTTGGGTATAGCAACTTGTGAAAAGGATATCGTAATTATATTATATCACTAGCATTGCTAGAAAGTCAAGTATTTTACTAGCATAAGTAGTATAATTATAAAAAAGGGGGAATTTTTTATGATTATACTTGACGATATAAGAAAGAAGCTGATTGAAGCTATCAAGACCTCGCCTATGACCCAAACGGAGATCGCGCAAAGGATAGGCGTATGTCAACAGGCGATCGGGCAATATTTACACCAAAACAAAATGCCTGCCCTCGACACCTTTGCCAATCTTTGTAAGGTGTTAGACCTCGACGCGAACGAGATCTTGTGCTTGAAATAAGGAATATTGTAACGTTTATACGAGATTACCACGTCGTCTACGACGGGTCGGCTTCCCCACTACGTCGTGGCGCTCGGCTTGCTGTTTGGCGTAGCTAAGGCGTTGCTTGCAACGTCGCGGCAGGCTCATTTTACTATTCCCGTGTTTCATATGAAATCCTACCGCAATATAAAGCGGCTTTCGGTATTCCCGAAAGCCGTTTCGTTTTATTCGAATTGATTCGCCAAAATATCGGCGGTAAGACGGGCTAAATTCATATCGCTCGCGTCCATTTTCATTCCCTCTTGCCGTGAAAGTATGGCAACGGCGCCGAGGCAATCGCCGCCCGATACGATGGGAACGATGACCTGCGCGGTGACTCCCTCCTCGCCGAACGAGGTGATGGGAATGATATCGCCGCCCTCCGCGGCGTTGGCGATATAGCTGCGGCGTTCCTTTAAGATCTTATCCATATCCTCGGACAAGCCCTTGCCGTCGAGGTCCTTTCTTCCGTCGCCGCAGGCGTGCAAAATACCGTCGGTATCGCAAATAACGGCGAGCTTGCCGCTCAAATCGTTGAGAGAACGGGCGGTGGCTTTGCTAAACCGCTCCAAGGTGGCGATGGGCGAATATTTTTTGAGCATAAGCTCGTCGCGATCGGTAAATATCTCCAAGGGATCGCCCTCCTTGATACGGAGCGTACGGCGAATTTCTTTGGGAATGACCACTCTACCCAGCTCGTCTATTCTTCTTACAATTCCGGTTGCTTTCATAAAAATTCCTCCATTTACAAATATTGTGCGCGGTAACTATGGGATTATACCCACTAAAGAGGAAATTTTTTGAAGCAAAAA
>JAFURP010000008.1 GCA_017471785.1 Clostridia bacterium
TTTTTACGTCCGTTATATAATCTTGCCGTTTTCGTAATTTAATTACTATAGAGCCGTCATCTTGTATTTTTTCATCAGTCGTTTGGCAGCGCACGTGTAAATTCTCTAACCCTTTTAGGTATTGACAAACTTCTGCTTTATTTGCCTTTATCGTATCTTCTTTAGATGAATTAAGCTTCGCCTTTTACGTAAAAAGTATCGTTCTCAAATCATAGCAAAAATTTAATTTATTTCAAGTAAAATAAAAGAAATACTATAAAAATTTTGGGATAGTAAGGCTTTGCAAATTTAACGTTAAGTCAATTTTCAAAGAAAAAGAACGTAAATCAAACCCTTTTCGGTTCAACTTACGTTCAAAGTGGTGCGGTCGACAGGAATTGAAGCTGTCGCAAAAATCGCGCAAAGCCTTATAAATAAAGGGTTTCCGTGATTGCTGTCCCACTACTGACCCAAAATCACAACCGCCACTTTCGCGCGAGCTCACGGCTCGCCTTTTTCTTTTAGTTGAGCCCTCCGCGGCGTTCGAGCTCCGCAACCGCCCACCGCAAAAACTCGACCTTTTTGACGCCGTGGCGCGCGAGCGTTGCTTCAATCTCCTCCCGCTCCTCCGTTTTTAACGGAAAGGCAAGATTTGAATATGTGCCTTTCGTTCTTGCGCGGTACTTCTTGTCCGCTTCCTTTTGTGCTTCGCTTCTCATCTTCTCACGCCTCCTCTATTTCGAGTGTTATCCCGCAAGCGGAAAGCGCGGCGCGGGCTTCATCGGAAAAACCTTTTGACCGTGCGAGGCTCACGAGCTCCACGACGGCGTTCACGAGGTTTTCGGGGTTGATCTTGATTTCTTTGAGCTGTTCGGCGACTGCCTGTTCGATTTTTTTCATTTTAGTCGTTTTCTCCTTGACTTATTTTTTTTAGTGTGCTATAATGAGTTCACCCTTTCGGGCGGGGAGCTCATCGCTCCCCACCGTTCGGGGCTTGCGGTTTTTACCGCTTGCGTGTTGCCCTGTTGACGTATTTGACGGTTACGCTTGCAACCTTTCCGTCTTTGTCGTAAGATACTTTTATGTAGCTCACTTCATACGTCCGCGGGGCTTTTTCTTTTGGCTTTTTCATAGCCCGCACCTCCTTTTGTTCACTCGGGTTTCGGTTTCCCTCAACCTTGTATATATAGTATATCACATTATACGAGATATTGCAACTAAAATCTACCCCTAAAACCGACTTTTTTCAAAAAAAATTAAACTTTTTTACACGAGAAAACGCCCCGCGTGGGGGCGTTTTTTGTTTATTCTTTTTTGTCGGTTTTCGCCTTTGTGTCCTGCTTCTTTTTTTGCTTTTCCGCATACGCTTCAATACTGTCGAAAGCCTTTTGAACGATCGCCTGTATGGTCTTTTTTGTTATAAAGGGCTTGAAAGCGATCGGGACAATGCTGTATATTTGATCGACGGCGAGGCTCATTTTTTCCGTTGCGGTCTTGTCGTCCTGCTCGGCGTTGTTGACCGCGTCCTCCGTTGCCGCGTTGATTTTCGCGCGTATGCAAAAGTAATACGAAAGGCAAATGAAAAACACCGCCAAAAGTGCAAAAACTATGTTCAAAATTGTTTCTTTCATCGTTCTTTTCTCCTATTCTATGAAATGTGATTAACACCCTGCTCCGCAAGAAAGTCGCGAATTTCGTGCTTTACGTCCTGCTCATAGGAGAGGGCTCGTTCGGTTTCCCCGTTTGTGTGCCCGTTTTTGAGGGCGATCGCGCAAGCCTCGCACAATGACATAGCGGCGAGTGTGCCGCGAATTTGCAAGAGCTCGAATTTGTGCCTGTTTTCTTCTTCTTTTCGCTTTTTATCGTCCTGTTCCTTTTCGCGTTTTTGCGCGCGATACAAAAGGTAGGACGCGAACGCGCCGAAAACTGCCGAGGGAATACCGAGGGCGAGGAGGAATTGCCAAACTTCCATTATGCGCCGCCCTCCTCTACAATGCCAACGTCCACGGGCTCGCCCGCAAGACATTTATACCATTTTTCGCAAGGCTCGGAGCAACCGCCCCCAACCTCGCAAACGTCGCAAATGTTTTCAACCGTGATTGCCGCCGTCATACTGCACCGCCCTCGACGTCGAAGTATGCCCGGGCGTATGCCTTACACTCCTCGACGTGCGCCAAATATGCCACGTATTCCGCGTCGTTCGAGGCGGTGATGCCTTTCCGCGTCAAAGCGATTTCGTCGCCCGTGGTGTATTTCAACCCGATGAGCGCGCTCACCGCTTCCTCATACCCCGAAAGGCGCGCCGTGTCCCTGCGTTCGGTGTAGGTGTATTCCGTGTGTTTTTCTTCCGTTTCTTCGTTCGCGATCTCGACCGCCTCAACGTCCTCCGTCGCCGCGATCTCGTAAAGGTCGCCACAAAGTCGCCGAATTTCAAGCGATTGAGGCTTTTCCATAGCTTGCGATTTGCTTCCTGCTCTCATTTCTTATGATCTCCTTGACTGTTTTGACGGATATTTTCCCGTCGATATACTTCGCCGACACGTTCGCGCTGTCCGTGCTCATCACATAGCCGCGGTAGGACATAAACGCATAGGCTCGGTGTATGTTGTAGCCTTTCCACAAGCGACGCATGAGCCGCGTGAGCCGTAGAAAAATGCTTTTTCGGATCGTCGTCTTGTAGCGGTAGAATTTGAAGCCGACGAAATCGGTCGCTCGTTGCGTTGTTATCTTGCCTTTGCCGTTGTCGTAGGGCGTCCTGTAAACCTGCCAATTCGCCTTTAATCGACAGCGACGCCGACGCTCGATATATTCCGCAATTTTCACCCGAGCGCGGTGCAAATGCCTTTTATTGCTCCCGTACATAACGACGTCGTCCATATATCGCACCATATACTTGACCCGCAAATTGTGCTTTATGTACCGATCGAGCCCCGTCAAATAGAAATTCGCGAGCGGTGCGGAGGTGTACCACCCAAGAGGCAAGCCGTCGTTTTTGTATGCGGTGATGACTTTCGCCAAGAGCCCGACAATTCGCGGGTCTTTGATTTTCCGACGGAGGAGCTCCGTCAAAATGCCTTTGTCTATCGACGCGTAAAAAGATTTTACGTCGATTTGTAAACAGTATTTCGTGTTCTTCGTGTCTTTCAAAAACCTTTCAACCGCCCGCTTCGCGTAGTGCGTCCCGCGTCCCTTTATGGAGGCGCAAGTATAGCGATCAAAAGACTTTTCGAGCACGGGGAAAACGATTTGCATAATTGCCCAATGAGCACATTGATCGGGGAAAAATATCGGTTTGCAAAGCTCGCGCCGCTTCTTGTTTGTCCCCTCGTTGATTATCTCGTAAATACCCTCGCTGAATTCCGCCTTTTCGTCCATAAGGAAAGCGCGCAATTTCTCGGCGTATTCGTCGATATGCTCCAAAATGTGCCGAACGTTCGAGCGTCGCCGTTTCCTCTTGCTTGCGTGTAAAATCGCCCGCTTGCAATTCTCGACGTCCGTGATTTCTTCAAGTTTTATTTTCGACCGTTTCATATCCTGCAAAGTGCCTCTATTTGCTTTTCTCTTTCGCCCCGTAGGTGTTCACCCGTTGCCGTTTACTACCCCACCTTTGCTTTGGCGATATTTTCTCCAAGAGGAGCGGGGGTTGTGTGCTATTTAAGAAATAGAGAAATGCGCGCCCCAATGTTCCAATTCGCATTGCCGACCCCGTTGTTCACGTTCCAATAGAACAACCCGTCATTCGCACCGTTGTTGAGGTTACCGCCCGCACACAACTCCCGATAATGATTTTATTTTATACCATAGGGGGAGAGCCCCCTATTTGACCCCCCTCACAAAGCCGCGTGAGAAAGGCGCGCCCCAATGTACCAAGCCGCAGAGCCGACCCCGTAGTACACGTTCCAATAGAACAACCCGCCATACGCACCGTCGTGGAGGTAACCGCCGTGGAGCACGGTTTTCGCACCGAGCCCGTTTTGGTAGTAATAGTCGCAATAGTACGTGGTAGAGCTCCCGCCGACTTCCGTCGTAAGTTGCACGTCGGGGTATGCCGCGTCGTAGCCGAGGGCTTTCACGTAGCCGCTCGTAGCGGATAACGAGTAGGCGCATTTTTTGAACGCCGCGTTGCTTGCGGGCGTTGTCGTGTCCGTCCACGCGTCCAAGTCGTCGCAAATATACGGCACGAGGTCGTAGATCGTAACGTCGAGGATATGCGCCCAAGTGTTGCCGAAAATGTTTTCAATGCCGAGAGCCTTGAACGAGTGCTTGCCGTCGTTCGCCTCCGTGCCGTGCGTCGCGTCGATCGTGTCCGTTTGCCCCGTCTTGTTCGGGCGTCCGCTGATTTGCGTCAACGTTTCAAAAGCGTCGCCGTCGTGCACAATGTAAAGGTCGCCGATTTCGGTGATTGTCCTATAATTGCCGTCCGTGCCGTTCGTCGTGTTGCCCTCGATGACGCCGCCGACGACGTACTTCGACGCCGTTCCCGCCGCGAGCGTGATCGTTTTCGTTTCCGCGTCGTAGCTTTCGACGGTCGTCGCCGTAGTAAATACCGACTGCACGCCTTTATATACGCCGTCCGAGTTCTTCGTCCCGTACATAAGCAAGAGGAGCGGTTGCATAAGCTCGACGATTTCGCTCATCGTGGTAATGCTGTACTGTTCCTGCTCCGTGTCAATGCCGAGGCGCGTCCCGATCGCTTTCGCATAGTTATTCGCCGTCGTGCGGGTGATATTGTGCGCGGGGTATAAGCCCGTTTTAGACGTCAAATAGGTCGTGCCGTCTGCCGTTTCCTTGCCCGCTTCATACACGCCAATATCGCGGTAGTTCCAATAAGGGACGCCCGCCCTCTTAAACGCGCGAGGGAGCACGTAAAACGCCGCCACTTGCTTCTTGCAAAGCCACACGTAGGAATACACGCCGATTGTTTGCCGCCCGATATAGAAGCGCGCAAAGCGTTTGAAGCGGTTGCCCGCGCCGTCCGTGTAGTCTTTCGGCGCAAAAAGACTGATATAATCAAACGCGTTTTCGTTGACAGTCCCGCCGACGTTCGTCGTGAAGCTGATCTCCCACGGGGAAATAACGCCGTTTTGCCGCGTTACCCTTTCAACCACGGGAGAGCTTGCGCCGCTGACCCACCGAAAGCCGTACTCGATACCGTCGCCAACGGTTGCGCCTTGCGCTTCCGCGATACCCTCGACCGCTTCCGCGATACGTTTCCCCGTTTCGTCCGTTAAAATTCTATACTTTGACATTTTTCTACTCCTTTATTCCTCGGCGTCAACCGCGCAAGGATATCCCTCCTCGTCATAGGTGAGGGTGATTTGCATTTTTGCATAAATTTCCTTTACTGCGTCGGCGTTCTCCGCCGCCGCGTTGATATTCTCAATCGCTTCGCCGAGTTCCTCCGACAGTTGTGCGTAGTCCGCCGCCCGAGCCTGTTCCGCTTGTACGCGCGCCGCCTCCGCTGTTCGGACGTCCTGTTCGAGTTTCACGACGTCGGCGATGAGCCCCGTCAAAATCTCGACGCTTTCGTCCTCGCTCACGTCCTCCGAGCCGTAGCCCGCCGCTTGAACGTAAGTCTCCACGAGAGCCGACCGCAAAAGGTAAGCCTCGCCGTTTGCGTTTGTGCCGATCACCATAACGTCGAACGTGATTTTGTCGCCCGCACGCTCGACCGCCCATTTCGGAAGCGGAAGCGTGAACGTGCCCGCCGTCGCGTCATACGACCCCCTAAACGCTTTTTTTTGTTTGTCCCCGCGCGTGATACCGATCGCGACTTCGTTGACCGTGCCGAACGCGTCGGCGGTCAACACCGCGCCGTTCGCCGTGAGCTTCACGGAGAAAAATCGCGAGTTGTAGTCGTTTTGTTTCACCAAGATCGGAATTTTGCGGTATAAATTATCGACGGGGATCTCAATGCTTTTTGTGTATTTCATTTCAAACCTCCTCAATGAAGTCGCTCAACGCCCGAATGTCCGCGACGGACATTTTCATACAGGCGAGCTCGTCGAGGGTAAACGAGATTTCGGGCGCGGTTGCCTCCAACTCGTCGAGATCGTGAAGCTCCGCGGAAAAAGCCGCACGTTTGTCCTCCGTTACCTTATAGCCGTTGCCTGTTTTATGGGCGTATTTGCTCAAAATTTCGTTGAATTTCGCGTCGTAGAAACCGAGGGTTTCCCGCTCGATTTCCTTGCAAAATCGAAAGATTTTATACGCGGTTTTTATGTCAATTTGCTCGTTTTGATGATTGAGCAAAGCCGTCCGCGCGCTGATTATTTTGCCGAGTTTCACCGTTGTCCTCCTATTTATTAAAGGTATTCGATTTTCGGGAGAGTTTTCATGTCCGCCGAAAGGCTTTCGATTGTCCCCTGTGAGATTCTAAACTCAAAGGATTTATAATCTCCAAAAGTATGCGACCCGTCGCTGTTTGTGGATAACACGTCCCGCCCTGAAAATAAATAAATCACGTAGTTCGTCCCTTGCGCTGTCATCTCAAAGAGGGGGTAATAATAATTTGTTTGCTCGTAGTAGGTGGTGATCCCCTTTTTGTAGCTTATCGACTGCGACAAATAAGGCTCATCAAGAAAAACGTGCCCGTTCTTAAAACCCGCGGTTGCTATGTGCCCGCTGTAAGAGGCGCGAGTAGTTGCCGCAAGGGTCATAATTTGCGTGTTGTCGTCGCTCATATCTATCCTACTGCTCGTGTATATGCTGTCTGTCCCCACGTGCACCGCGCTCCAATTTTCGATCTCGTTTGAAAAACCCGTTCCGTCGATCGTAAATCCGCCTATATACCCCGCTGTTGCGGTAATCTCTCCGTCCAACGTTAGGGAAAAATAAGGGGAAACGATTTCAATGCCGTCGCCCGATACTTTGACGGAGGTGATAATATTCCCGTCGTCGTCAATTTTTACCGCCGCAAAGTCGCCCGACACCGCAAGCGAGCCGACGTCTATGTGGTCGGCGGTGAGCCGTTCCACCGCGAGATAGTTCAAAACAGCGTTTCCGTCCCGCGTTATGCCGTAATTCCAAACGGTCGCCGCGTTGCTTCCGCCCCACGCGTCCGTCCAAGCAAACCCGCCCGCGTTGAATACGTAGATCAAAGAGCTTTCGGCAAGCGTCGGTTTGTCGCAAAAGTACGTTTGCGTCGAGCCGTCCGCTTCCGCGTAGGTTATCACGTAGAGCCCGAGAGCGTTCGCCACGACTTCGTTCATACGCGTCAACGCCTCGGCTTTTTGCTCGAAAATGCCGCCCGTCTTTTCAATGATCGCCGCCTCCTGCTTCTTCAAAGCCGCCGCGACAATCGCCCGCTCCCTTTCGGTCATCGGGTCGAGCGACGCGTAGCCGCTCGTTGTTTCGCTTTCTCCTGCTCCCGTGAGCTCGGTGTTGTCGTTCATCGTGAACACGCAACCCGACACGCAAACCGCAACCTCCTCGCCGTCCTCGTCGATATACGTGAGCATATCGAGGGGGAAAATGTGCGGGTGCGGGAGAGCCTCCGCCTCAAAGGGACGATGCCGAAAGCCCACGAGCACCGCCGCAAGGTTTGACGCCACCGCGCCGTGGTCGTGCATGAGGAGCTCGTTGCCCTCGATCGTGAACACGAAGCCGCTCGCCTCGCCCGCGAGGTGTGCCGTTTCTTCTTCGTCGATGACTTGAACGCCACGCACCACGACGTCGTTCTCGTGTATCTTATGGTCGAAGCGGTCGGAGGCGGTGAGCTTTTCGCCCGTGTCCTCGTACCACTTCGCCACAATATAACCCTCGGCGTCGATATAGGCGCAAACGCCCATAATTTCCAAGCACCACATAAGCACCCGCCGCCACGTGCACGCGCCCGGGGCTTGCTCCACCAAATAGGACGCGTTCGGGAGGTCGGAAAGATTGAGCCGAGAAGTGTCAATCCCGCACGCATAGCACGCACGGAGCGCAAGGCTTTCGACGCTGATCGGAAACACAATGCTCGAAAAGTCGGCGTCGCGGTCAAACTTTACCATACGGTCGAGAGCCACAAGCTCGATTTCTCCCGTTTGCTTCTCGCACCCGTCAATGGTGAACACGCCGAGCGGGATATACTCAACGCCTCGCGACGTTGTGTAGCCGATACGCACACGCGCCTCCGCGCCCTCGAAGCGCACGCCCTTGAAGTTCTCGACGCCGTACTTCCCGATAGTGTTGAGGCGTAGCGTCATTTCAAAGGACCGCGCCGCGCCAATTTCGAGAGATTTGCCCGACACGCTCGCCCGCTCAATAGAGAGCGTGGCGATTTCGTCGTTTGTAATATCGGACACCGAGCCGCTCACCAAGTCGAACGAGATGAGCGCGCGGGCCGTGTTGTTTTTGATTGCATTGAGAAGCTCGTCACTTACTCGATACATTTCGCACCTCCCCGCTTCGCGAGATGAGCGAAAACGAAACGCTTTCCCATACCCCGCGCTTTGCGTTAAAAAGCGGGGCTTTTCGATCGGTTACATAAAAACACTCGGTTTTATACGTTCCCGCTTTTGCGTCGAGGTATATCGCGTCAACATACTCGGGGTCGAATGTTTGAAGCAAGTGAGCACAATCGGCAATTCGGACATTGTGCCACTCTATCGCAAGTTTGACGACCTGCCCGCTCCGCTTTTTGTGCATAAAATTGCTTTCCGTTCGCCCTGCCCCGTTCGCCGACAAGTCCTGTAAATTGTACTCGTACTTGCTCGGCGCGATCACTTTGACGAATTCCGCCGTGTTCGTTTTGTCTTGCGCCCTGACGCCCTGTATGGGGTTAAAATCATAAATTTTGCTCGCCATAGCCGCCTCCTCAATTTCCTACGGGGTAAATCGTTTTGCCCGCTTTCCTGTTTTCTCTCGACGCGCTGACGGTAGAGCCCGCCCGCGTCGTTATGCCGTCGCCACCGCTTGCCGCCGTGGACGACTGCCCGCCGTTTTTCCGTATTTGCTCGACGTCGCTCGCGATATTTTCCACACGGTCGCGAATTTCCGCAAAGACGTCGCCGTCCTCGCTCTTAATAAGCTCGTGCGTTACCTCGACGGGGAGCATTTCGTTGACGCTGACGTTCGGGAGCTTCACGCCGCTCAAATCGGCGGCTACACGTCCCCACGTGTCGTCAAATTCTTCCGCGAGGGCTTTTTCCATATCCTCACCGACGCCCTCAATTTCGTCCTCAAAGCCCGCGCCGACGCCCGTCGCAATATGCGGCCCGACTGTTTCGCGCATTTTCTTCGAGGGGGAATTGATACCAAACCACCCCTTGACGGTTTTCCAAATACTCTTGCACGCGTCGCCAATCTTCGAGCCGATTGATTTCACGCCGTCCACAAGCCCTTGACCGATACCCTTGATAATATCGATCCCGACTTGTAGCCAATTCGTCGAGAAAATCGTGTCAATGATTGCAAAGATGAGCTTCGGAATTGCCGCTATAAGGGACGGTATTGCCTCCAAAAGCCCCGCAATAAGCGACCCGACGATCTCCAACCCCATACTGATTATTTCGGGGAGATTTTCGACGATTGTTTCGACGATCGTGATGATGAGCGTCAAAACGCCCTCGATGAGGTGCGGGAGAGCCTCCAAAAGCCCTTGCACCAATGCAAGGACGATTTCGACCGCGTTCTCCACAATGACGGGGAGATTTTCGACGATGAATTCCACCAACGCCGCGACGATCTCGCCGACGGCTGTGAAAATCGCGTTTATACTCTCCTCCGACAAAAGCCCCTCGACGAGCGATTGAATGAGCTCTTTGCCCGCTTCCAACAGTTGCGGGAGCATTTCCGTCAATGCACCCAAAAGCTCTTTGACGAGGTTGACGATCGAGTTCACAAGTTTCGGGATATTCGAGCCGATTGCTTTCACCAACGCAACGACGATATTTGTGATTATTTGAACGAGTTGCGGGATAAGCTCCGCAAGCGTTTCAATGATTGCCGTCGCCGCCTGTTCGACCGTGTCTATGAGCCCGCTGAAAAACTCCTCGACGCTTTGCATATCTTTGACCGCCCCCGCAAAGTCGCCGAATATACCGAGGAGCTGTTTCAATAACGCCAAAAGCCCCTCAATGATCGGGCTCAATACTTCAAATACCTTTTTGAGCCCTGTCCCGACCAATTCGCGAAGCGTTAAGATGAGCGAAATGATCGGCTCTAAAATTTCTTTGATTTTGAGGAGCGCGTTCGTCAAGTCGGGGGACACCGTGCTCCCCTCGCCTACCTCGACTTTCGTGTCCTCATCGGTCGGCAAGCCGTCAAAAACGTTTGACGCGCCGTCGCCTCCCGCGCTTTCGTCGTTCATTATGTTCAACTCGTCGAACGACGCCAAATTGCCCGCTATTGCTTCACCCGTGCCCTCAACCGCGTCCGTCACTTCTTCCTGTGCACCCGCCGCGTCGGTCGCCGTGTCGGTGATCTCCTCCGCCGCGTCCGATACGAGAAAGAGGCTTTTCGCCGCTTGCGCGATCGCAAGAAGTCGCTGCAGTATGTCGTTGAGTTTTTGCACGAAAGGCGTGAGCCCTTTGATTAAAAATTCCCCGATGATACTGCTCAACGAGTTGAAAGTTTCTTTAAGGACGCGGATTTGATTTGCCCAACTGTCCGACGTCCTCGCAAAATCGCCCTGCGCGAGCGATAATTGCTCCGTTACGTACTGATACCGAAGCGCAACCTTTTCCGCCTGTGTCATCTCGCTCATCGACTTATTAAAGCCCTTTGCGAGCGCATACGCCTCCAAATTCGCCTCCGTCATAACGACGCCGAGATCTTTGAGGGCTTCGCTTTCGCCCGTGAAAATGCCTTTGAGCTTCGTCGCGGCAAGGTCTTGTTCGATATTGTAAAAACTCGAAACGTCCCCGACGAGCCCCGTCAACGCGAGCGACATATTCGTCGCGTCGTCGGTCGCAAGCCCCATACCTTTCGCCATTGACATAAAGGTAGAGCTGTATTTTTTCGCCGAGAGCTCCGCCAAGCCGTAATTTTTCAACGCGCTTTGCGCGAAAGCGTTCGCCTTGTCCGACATACTGCCGAACGCGACGTCAACGACGTTTTGAGCCTCCTGCAAGTCCGAGGCGAGATTGATCGCCGACTTGCCAAATTGCACGAGCTTCGTGATAGCAAAAGCGGAAGCAATTATCCCCCCGAGTTTCTTCACGGTCGAGCCGAGCGAATTTATATTATTTTTCGCCTCCCCCGTGTCTACTTTCGTGTTGATACGAATGCTTCCGTCATAATTTGCCATTTTTTGCGTTTATTCCTTGTCGTTTGCGGTAGGCAAAGCGTCCAAAAACTCGGCAATTTTCGCTTGATCTTCGTCGGATAACCGACGAGGCAAAGCGTATTTTCGCTTCATCTTTTCCGCCTCGTTCCGCTGTGTCGGCGTCATACCGCTCGTGTCTTTCTTGCGGTATGAAACAACCGTGGAAAACGCACACTCACCGAGATCGGCGAGCAAACCGAGAAATTCAAACCAATGCACGCGCGCCGTGTTGAGGTTTATCCTGTAAGTTTTCAAAAACCCCGAATAAAGCCGCAACGCGTCATACTCGAAAGAAAATATATCCTCGCCCTCCGCGTCGTCATCTTCTTCCTCGTCATCGGTTGAAAGTCCGCGGAGCTCTCCGCCTTTCATAAACCACCGCAACCCCTTGAAAGCAAGGTTAAGATCGCGGGGGACGCCCTCCCCGTATAAGAGGTACAACGCCGTCGCCGCCTTTTCCGTGTCCGCAAGGTCGTCGTCCGCAAGCGCGAGCGCGATTTGAACACCGATACGGAAGTCCGTGCGTATTAGATACCCCTCGTAGCTGTCGGGAAAGGGGTCGAGGAGGACGTTAAATTCCGCCACGACGAGAGGGCGCATACTTGCCGCCGATATTGTTGCGACGCGTTTGAATAGCGCGCATTATATGGGGCGTGAGCTGATTGAGAAAATCTTGAACGTTGTCGAGGGTGGGGATAACTCCGTCCCCGAATACCTTGCGGCACGTGCCGACGCCGAAAACGTCGTCGAGCCAAGCGGCAATTTTTTCCGCCGCTTCCGTTTCATAGTTTACCGCGGCGACGAAGTCGTCCAACGTTGCGGTTTTCGGGTCGAGTTTTTGGAATTTCTCCGCGTTCACCCTTGCCGTTTCTTCCGCAAGCTCTTTGAGCTTCTTCATCAATTCCGTGAGCTTCGCCACGAGCCTCTTGTCGCCCGTGTTGATTTCGATAAACTCGCCCGCGTCATTTACTTCGATCTTGATTTTCTCCGATTGTCCTACTCTTATTTTTGCCGTTGCCATAACGTCCTCCTTTTATTCCTTGTGTTGTGCGCTTATGCGCTCGGCGTGTCCGCCGTGAATGCGAGCGTTTTCGCGTTGAAAGTGCCCGCCGTTGCGTCGCCGATGAAGTTGAAAGTGTACCCGATAGAGAGCGGGTCGCTTCCCGCGCCGCCGTAGCTGTCGATTTGCACCGCCACGTCCTGCTTTTCGGCTTTGTAGCCCTTTTCCGCGTCGCCGTCGTAAAGATCGACGATGAGGATTTGCGTCTTGCAATCGTCGAAAGTTGCGCGCTTGCGACGGAGCTCGTTGAGGAAGTCGTACACGGGGTCGCCTTTCTTCGCCGTTTGCGTTACGGGGAGATTAGGTTGATACCCGACGACCTCGCTGTCCGCCGTGTCCTGCGTTACGTCCTGCTCGGTCTTTACTTGCGGGTTGTATGCGATCGACATATCGGCGACGCCGACACCAACGCGAGCCCACTCCTCGGTTGCCGAGCCACTTGCGGCGATATTTAAGAAAACCGCCTGTAAACTTCTTTTGATTTTGCCCATTATAAGCCTCCAAAAATTTTTGCCTCGTAACGTAAAGAGAAAATCGCTTGATACGTTACCGACCCGTCGTCCGCCCGCTCTATAAGCGCGGCGGTTTGCGTTTGTTCGATTTCGTCCACGACGCGCCCGCCGTCGAGTTTGAGCGTTTCGCCCTCGCTCGTTATGTATTCCCCGAGCTCCGTGAGGAGCTGTTCGCAATCGAGGCGATCGTCGTTGTCATCGGGATAAACACGGAGATAGATCGCAAACGCAAATTCTCCCGTATATCCTCCCGTTACGTCCTCCTCAACGCGTGGGGCACTTGCAAGGGAAGCAAGCGACAAATTGACCGCCTCCGTCCCCAAGTTTTGATAGGTGCACGGGCAAGGACACGCCTCAAAGGTGTTGACGAGTTCAACGACCTTTCTCGCGATATTGTCCCGCTCTATGATGATATTTTTCATTGTCCGCCGCCTCCTATCTTTCGTACCTGTTTGAGCCACGAGCGACCGTGCACGGCTTTCGCCGCTTCAAACCATTGAGCCTGTGCGTCGGGGTGCGGCACGTCCGAAAAATTCATTGATAAGCCGTAGTAGCACCGCCGAGCATAGACGCAATCCCACACAACCTCGCCACTCCCGAAGTCCGTCCCCGTGTTGACGCTTCTCGAAAGAGTGCCCGAGCGGTAAGGCACGAACGGCGTACTGTCGCGCGCTACTATCGTGTCAAGCCACCTTTGAGCCGTTGCGTGTGATACGTTCAAACGGTCGAGCTTTAAGTCGAGCTGTACCCGCCCGTCGTTTACGCTGACATTTTGAAACGGTTTTTTACTCATACGCCTCGCACCTCCCAATGATGAAGCGACGCGCTCCCAAAATCGAGGAGCTCCGCGCTTGTGATCTTGTGCGTTTCCGCAACCTCTTTGACCTCCGACGTTTTGAGCGGTATGCGCCCAAGCTCGGAGAAGTCGCCGCGTGCGAAAAAGTCGCCCTTGTCGGAAAACGTGTATTTTTGCCGCGCCTCGTCCTCCGTCAAACGAATAAACTCCGCGGGGCTCACGTATTCCTTGTTTCCTGTGTCCGCCGTAAGCGGTATATACAGTTGAAAAGTGTCCCGATTGACGTCGCCCGTACCCGTGCGAGAATTGCCGTTTACGACACGAAAAAGGACGCCCTTGATGACAGTCGCGAGAAACGTTTCGCCGCCCGCTCCCGCCCCTTTTATGCGGTTAAAAACGGTTATGGTGTGAGGGAATTGCATACACTCTACACCCCCTTTTGTATTCCGCAATAGAGCAAGCCCGTCAAGCCGAGATAGAGGCGGATCGTGTCGCTGATTTTTGCCGCAAGTGCTTCGTCGCTCCGTTTGTTTTCCGCAAACGTCCTACTCCACCCGCCGACGCTTTCGCTTTTAACCTCGCGCTCGTTTTCGTTGCCGTTCTCGTGATTTGCGGCGAGTATATCGGCAAGCCTACATTCGCATTTTTGTATTTTTTTCAAATTATTCTCGTTCGCCGAGATCGCGCGTCCGAATGTTGCCTGTTCGATATACTCCGCCGCCAACCCGCCATAGTACGAATAGGAGGAAGCCGAGCCGATCGCCGTGCCGTGGTATTCTTGTTGATAAAACTCATAGGTTGCAAACATTTCGAGCCTCCTCCTCACTTATTATTCCGCCGCCGCTTCGTCGCCGTCGCTCACAACGCTCGCCGCCGCTTCGCCCGGCACGAGTGCCGCGAACGGGAGACGGGTTGCTTCGTCGGGGTTTTCCGCGTTGATAGGGTTAGGAAGTTCCCAACCCAAACGGCAAACCACGCGGAGCGCAACCATGTCTTGCTGTGCGAGGTTGTAAAGGATTTCTTTCGTGTTCGGGTCTTGAATAACGCCCTCGGTCAAGAGCTTGTAGGTGATGTCCTGTCTAAACGCGTAAACGCCTTGCGACCAATCGCCCGCGATCGCCTTGACTTTCGAGTTGTCCCACGTGCCATTTTTCGAGAAGTCCACAAGCGCACCGTCTAACGAGTAGCGAGTGCCACCCTGTACGTCCTTTTTGAAAATCGGCTGTTTGTTTTCATCGCGCAAGCCGCGAAGCGTCGATTTGAAGCGAATACCCGCCGCGACACCATTGACCTCGAAGCCGCTTTCTTCGACTTTGCCGAATACGCCGTCCTCGCCCATAATGTCGTTGAAAAGGTCGCCCGACGTGGGGACAACGCTCCCCGCCGCCGTGATAGACGCAAGCAGGTCGTCTCTCCAACCCGCGGGCTTGTTCACGCCGAACAAAATCGCGCCGTCGATGACTTTTCCGATTGCTTCCTCGATACGGGGACGCACTTCGCCCCAAATATCGTATCCGCTGTCCTCCGCGTCGTTCAAAACGCTTTCGGGGATAGGCACGATAACCGCGATTTCTTCCGCGACGATGCGCTTCTTATCCCACGTCATCTTGCTCGTTTTCTTGTAGCCCGTGTCGCCGTCCACAAAGTAAGCGACGGGGAGCATATTGAGTACGGGCATAGTCCGCACCTTGCTCGACATATTCGCGAGTTTCGTGAATTTCGAGAGAACGATAGACTGCGCGATTGCGCCTTGAATGATCTCCTTGCTGACTTCCTCGGGGATGAGGGCTTCCGCGCCCTCTCTATTGATGATTTCCGCCATAATAAAAAATTTCCTTTTTATCGTTTGCCTTTATAGGCTTAATTTTTAGGTGTGCGACCCGCCGCCGATAAAATCGCCGCCGTCATCGCCGAATTGACCGAGCTCGCACCCGAGCCCTGTCCTGTGCCCGCTCCGCCGCCTTGCCTAAAAGAGGTTGACAGTTGCACGAAGCCGTTGCCCGTACCCGCCGCCTTTTTGTATTGAGGCGCGTCGGTGAGCACCTTGTCGAGCATTTGCTCGAACGTCGTTTTGTCGCCATTTCCGAGCTTTGCGAGCTCTTTCTTGGTCTTGTCATAGATGAAGTCAACAAAGTCCGCGCCTACTTTCTCGGACACTTTCGCAACCTCGTCCCTTTTTGCGTTCTCCGCCACAAGTGCGTCGTATTTGCCCTTGTAGTCATCGCGCTCCGCCGCGAGATCGCTGTACTCCTTGCTCGACGTTACCGCTACCGCCCGAGCCGCTTCGAGCTCTCTCGTGTGTTTGCCCGCGTCCACATATCCACCCTTTGCAAGGTTGACAAAGTTCGCGCCCGCCGCCTGTGCTTTCTCGGAAAACTGTTCAAAGGTCAAAGCCTCCGCGCCGAAAAGCCCCTTGATTTCTTCGTGTGCCATTGTTTACTCCCTCCCTCATTGTTTAAGCGTCGCGAGGGTCGCGACAGTTTGCGTGTGATAATCGCCCACCGCAAGCGTGTCCGTCGGATAAACGCCCCGACGTGGCGGTTTGCGCCGATAAACGCGCGACGCGTCGCATATCTCAAAACGCCGAAAAACGGCGATTTTAAGCCACTCTTTCGCGGGTGTAGTCCCTTTGCAAAATCGGGTTTTCTTTGAGAAAATCACGAATTTCCGCTTGTCTTTGCCGCACAAGCGCACCCGCCGCCTTTGCTTCCTTTGTCATACCCGCCGCCTCAAACACACCCGCCTCTTTCTTCGCGGCCCGTATTTGCCGTTCGTGATACCGTTGCTTTTGTCGGAGCTCGTAGAGCTTGTCGTTGTCTATCCCGAGCTGACTTTTTGCGGGGTCGCGGTCGAACGCACTCGGCGCGTCGGGGGTCGTCGGGAAAAAGTCGTGGTAGCAATTTATTCCCTTGATACCGTCCACCGAGCCATAACCGCAATCGTCCACCAAAGAGCCGAAGCCGCTCACGCGCTTCCCGAGCCAATACTTGCCGCCTTGCCACTCCGCGTGGGAGGGTCTTGCTCCCGCGTGGGAGGTTGTTTGCACGAGCGAGCAACCGAGGGCGAGCAAGTTCATTTCTTGAATTTGTCCGCACACTTGCGAAACGGACGTGATGAGCGTCCGACGCGTTGCCGCTTCCACCGAGTAATGGATCTCCCTGCCGCTCCTGTCATACTCCACGACCGAGAGCCCCATTTGTGCGATTTCGTCCACCGCTTGACGCGTTGCCGCGTCGAACGATTGAGCCCCCGACACAATCGAAAGGTATGCCTTGTCGGTCGCCCTCGTGAACGCTTCGAGCGCGCTTTGCACGCAACTCGTGTTCGTGAGGTTTTGAATATCGAGGGCGCGGTTGATTGCCGCCGTCAAAGTCCTTTGCATAGCCGCCGCCGAAGCTGTTGCCCCGAGCGTCGCCCCGATCGGGTGTAACGGTGTAAACAGTCCCGCCGCCTCGTAGTTTTTGAGTATGCGGTTATCGTATGCGAGAGAGTTCGCCGCTGACTGTGTGAACGCCGCCGCAACTTCCGCCTCCGTAAGTCCCGAATACTTCGCGACGATCTTCAAAAGGTCGCGGTGCAAGAGCCCGTATTGTGTTTGCTTCAAAGCAAGGAATTCCGCCGTGCCCGTTACGCGTCCGTATTGCCTCACGTAGTAGGCGACCCGCGCGAGCATTTCGTTCTCGATCTCGCTCATCAAGTCCGTCATACGCCTCGGGAGCTCGGAGCTCAAATAGAGCGGTGAAAGCATATCAACCACCTACCCCGAAACGGTGAGCAAACTCGTCATCGAGAGAGGGACGCGCCGCCTTTTGGTCGGCTTCCCACTTCTTCGCCTGTTCCTCCGTTTCGCCGTACCACTTGACGCGATATTCCCACTTTGCCATGAGCCCCGCCGCCACGTCTTGACGGTCGCGCTCGCGCTCGGCGGTTTTGTCCTCGATTATACTGTCGTCGAATTGCACCTTGACCGTCGCGTCCTGCTTCACCGTTGCGCCCGCGAACGTGCTCGCCGCGTATATAATCGTGTCAACGAGCCCACGGAGAGCCGCTTCAATAATGATCTCGTGTTTCTTGACGTTTCTAAACATAGCCGAATTTTCGGAGATGACTTGCGTCGCCGTGGTGATACCGCTCGCGTCGTACTTGTAGCGATTTTCCCCGAGCCCGACACGGGTCGAGAGGAAGTTGAGGGCTTCGTTCATACCGCTCACAAACGCCTCGGCGCGAAGCTCGCCCGTGCTCTCCTGCACATACGGCTTGTCGTCGCTTCCGATTGCCGCGCCTTTCGGGAATTGATAGAAAACAATATCATTCTCGTCAAAGGTCGCACGCGTGTCGCCGTCCCCGCTGATCGTCATCGCCTCCGCGCTTGCATAGACGCGCTTGCGTCCGTACTGATACTCGACGCCGAAAGTGTCGAACACGATGTCCGTCGTTTCAAGCTGATCAAGTGCGTTTGCGTATATGGAAATGCCGAGAGGGCTGTCGGGCGCGATATTGTTCGCCACGTTCGGGCGGATAATATGAAACCATTTCCTCGGGCTTTTCGTCTTGAATACGTAGCCCGCGTCCTCGTCAATGTCAATGCTCCCGCTCGTGTTTTCCGTTCCTACGAGGTTGTGGATTTCGTAGTTTCCGTCGTCGCCGATCAAGTGCATTGAAATATACACCTTTTTCCCGTGCTTCGTTACGAAGCCGCACTCGGTTATATCCTCGTCGTCCACCGTGAACGGATAGCACCGCGTCCCGCTGACAAACTCGACGCAAACCGCCGCCTTTCCGTCGCTCACGACTTCGCCCGTTTCCTTGTTGACGTTGAGATTATCAACGCGAGCGATGAACGCGCCAAGCCCGAGGGCAAACGCCTTTTCGACGCCTTGATTTCCTTTCGTGCGAAATTTCGACCTCGTGAGGACGTCGTCCACGACCGCTTGCGTTTTGTCGTCGTCGATGATGATCGTCGTCTTTTCATTGAGGAGCAAGCTCGCCCAATCTTCGCACACCGTTTTCGCCATACCCGCCGAGCGACGACGTTGCGTAACGTGTTTGACGCCGTTGTAAACCTTGTAGTAGTGGAATTTTCGGACGTTGCCGCGATACCACGAAAGCCACAAATTGATATAAGAACGGTAAGTGTCGCGGGAAAGTTCCCCGACCTTGCCCGCAAGCAAGTCCGTCTTGTTATACTTTGCAAAAATCTCCGTCAATTTCATTGTGTACCTATCCTTTACGCGAGCAAGTATTTCCCGACGGGCTCGATCGCGTATTCCAAGCCGTCGAGCGTGTCAATGTCGCTCGTCCCGTCGTCGAGCCTCTCGTCCTCCCACTTTTTCGGGTTGTAAACCGCCTCGCATAATGCCGCCTCGACGTGAGGACAGCCCCGCAAAATGTGGAAACGCCCGAGCCCGAGCAATCTATTGACTAAACGAATACGGTCGTTTATGGGGCTTTTCAACGCGTTCCCCACGGTGCAAGCCGCCGCCCGTTTCTTCGCTGTTTGATATATTCCCGCGATAAGCGTTTGTTCCGCGCTGTCGCAATATACCCGCATACTTTTCCCGAAGCGTTTATACAGCCCGTCAATGAAGTCGCAAAACTCGTTTTCGAGCCTGTTCGGGGTGATTATGCCCGTTATTTTATGCGCCGCGAGAACGATCACCTTTCCGAAAGCGGGGGTAAAACCCACCGCGACGAACGTGCTCGCCGACTTGTTTCCGCCAAAGTCCACGCCGACGTTGATGAGTTGCAACGGCGGGCAAATATCCAAATAAAACCGCGCGGGGTTTTCCGTAAACGTCGGATAGCAACCGCCCTCCGCCGCACACCAACGCCCCAAAATATAACGCTGATAATCTACCGTTCCTTGATACTCCGCGCAAAGATTTTTGACAAACTCGGGCGAGAGTGTGGGGTTGTCGAATATCGTGTACGTTTGATTGTATATATCGAGGGCGGGGTTGTCTATAAACTTTTTCAACCAATGCCCGGGGGCTTTCGGGTTGTATGTCCCGTCAAAACGGGAATACGAGCAATCAAGTCGCGACTTTAAGAGGTCAAATACCTCTTTACTCCACTCCGCCACCTCGTCGCCGTACACATATTTGAACGACGCGCCGCGGAGCTTCGATTGCTGACTGACTTTTTCCGCGCCGAGGCAATAAACCTCCTCGCCGAACAGTCGGCACGTGTTGTCGCTTGATATTTCCCCGACGAGTTGCGGCGTCCATAGCTCGCGCATAGGTTTCAAAAGGTTGCGTTCTATCGTTGAGCGCGTAACGCCGAGGATAAGCGAAAGCCCGGGCTTATTTGTTCGCTCGCGGATATTGTAGGGAATTGTGAACGCTCGGTCGAGATAGGTTTTCCCGCTTCGCGTCGCCCCGCCTTTGAAGTTCCAACGCGCACCCGCGTCGTTTATGTACTCGCGCTGTTTCTCGGTAAACTCAAACGCCGCCACCGTCGCCACCGTCGCTTATCTCGGGGGAGGGTTTTGAAAGATTTTCTTTCACACCTTTCAATATCGCGTCGAGCTTGTCGAGCTGTTCCGTGTCCGCCGCGACGTCTATGCGATCGCGTTGCCCGAGGTATTGTTTTCCGAGCCATATCGCCATTGTCGCATTGTGCTCCGCGAGGGCGTGTTGCTTCCTGCGTAACGATACCCGACCCGCCGCCGAATACTTTTTATAGACGGTTTCAAAACTCTCCCCGTCGTAGTTTTCTTTCACCCACCGCCACAAGGTAACCTCGGCGCAATCGAAAAAGCCCGCAATTTCTTCCCTCGTGCATTGCATTTTACAAAGTTTTACAAACGCGTCGCGCGTTATCTTTGCTTTCGGTCGCCCGTTCGGGTTATTCGTTGTTTTCCGTGCCATACTTCACCGCCTTTTCACCCGTCAACGCTTCCCAACGCTTCACGATGACGTCGCAATATTTCGGCGAGAGTTCCACCATACGACAAGCGCGCCCTGTTTCTTCGCACGCGATAAGCGTCGAGCCGCTTCCTCCGAATACGTCGAGGACGATTTCGCCCGCTCTCGTGCTTGATTTTATGCCGCGAGCACAAAGCGCGATCGGCTTCGGCGTTGCGTGCCCCCCCGTGTGCTCTCTTTCTTCGAGGCTCGTGCGAGGGAAGTGCCACACGTTGTTCATATTGTCGTGAGTGTTGTCGAAGTAGGCGCGGGTTGCGTAATATTGACGCTTGATTTCCTCGTATTCCGCCTTTATCTCCTCATACTCTCGCTTGATCTTGCCATATTCGACGCCGAAAGCGTTGATCCCGTGCGCCTTGCAATAGTCTTGAAGTTTCGCATACCCCTCGGCGTTCGGAAACTCAAACTGCGAGCGCGCCCAATAGTGAGTACACCGCGTGCTGTCGATTTCCGTGAGTTGCTTCGTCGTCAACCCGCTTTTTTTCTTCTCGTCCTCGAAAAATTTGCGGATAGGCTCAAAGCCCTCGTAATAGTTGTCGGCGTTATCGTTGAAGCCCTGCACGCCTTTCATCACAAAGAGGCATTTTTCGTCCGCGATCGGATACATACGCCACGACTTCTCGGTTTGCCCTTGCCCGTGCGCTTTGTCCCACGTGATAAGGTTGCGAAACGTGAGCTCTTGCGCCTGTATCATCGGTTTGAGTATTTCGCCGTATATATCCATAAGCGGCTCGTCCGTTCCCCAACAATACCAAGAGCCGACGCCTTTGAGGTATTTGAACGAGAGCGCGATCCACTTGCGGTTGAACGCGAGGAGGTCGTCCGCGTTGAGGTTGTCGTTGAGTACGCCCGCCGCCTCTTTCTTCATACCGTAGGGCGGGTCGGTGAAAACGAGATCGGCGACTTCGCCGTTCATCAATTTTTCAAGCGTTGCCGCGTCCGTGCTGTCGCCGCATATAAGGCGATGAGCCCCGAGCTTCCAAACGTCGCCGAGCTGTGTCGTCGGTTTTTCGGGTGCGTCGGGTATGTCGCCCTCTACGTAGTCCGCACCGTCATCGTCGTCGAGATCGTCGAGCTCCCAATCGAGCTCCGCAAAATCAAGATCGTCCGCGAGGTCGGTTTCGTCGAGTTCGTCGCGTAAGAGCTCATCGTCCCACTCCGCGAGCTCCCCGATTTTGTTGTCGAGGAGGCGATACCGACGCTTTTGCTTTTCCGTGAGCCCCGCTTTCCGAACGCAATCGCACTCCGACCATTTGAGCCGCTTCAATGCTTTGAGGCGGGTGTGCCCCGCGAGGATCACGTTGTTTTCGTCGATGACGATCGGCGCGCAATACCCGCACTTGTCGATAGA
Organism: Clostridia bacterium; assembly: GCA_017471785.1. Lineage (GTDB taxonomy): Bacteria > Bacillota > Clostridia > Christensenellales > Borkfalkiaceae > Scatosoma. The sequence continues at coordinate 21,876 of JAFURP010000008.1, forward strand.
TTTCACGAGCGTCGCAACCGCGGCGTCGTTCTTTCTCGGGTTTTTCTCGTAGGGTATGATCTCCGAGAGCTTCAAACGCACCCGATCAAAATCTTTTTTTTCGTCCTTTGCCATAATTTCCTCCCGTGTTTTCCTCCTCCACCAAAAGAGCGCGGGCGCAAAACGGTCGAGTAAAGAGCCGCGCGCTCCCAAAGGAGGAAACTTGCCGTCGTGGGGATATGCCGACCCCCGACTGCTACAACCAATTATAAACGAAAAAAACACGAAAAAAGTCCGATAAAATCGGACTGCAGTCTTATCTTTTCGGACTATTGCCATTTTAAGCGAGAAAAACGGGGCAAAACGCGTTGATACGTTTCACCCCGACCAAATTCCCGACCGTCAAATAAAGGCGATTTCTCGCGCGATTTTCTCGGCGATTTCAATGACGTCGCGCCGCCACTCGAACACCGTCGAGCGGGAGATCGGCAAAGTGTGGATAACACTCAACGCACCGACACGGCGGAAAAAGTAAAGCTCGACGAATTTTCCCTTGTATTCGTCCACGCGATTGAAGTGCTTGCGTACTTCCTCCGAAAGAAGCACAGCCCGAGCAATTTGCTCGCCGCCCATATATTCGAGCTCTCCGCTCTCGTTGTTTATGTAAATACCGCGCGCCCGTTGCGCCTCGTCCCGTGCAATCTTTTTGAACGTCTTATAGCTGTATAACGCGTTCAACACTTTCGCCTGTTCTCTCTCCGTCATCTTCGTCGCCCTTGCTGTCTTTTTGCGGTAGTCCCTTTTACGGGAAAAGGCGTCGAGCCCTCAAAGGGTCGCGCCTGTCCGTGCTCCGCTCACGCTTTCGCTCGGTTTTAATCTTCCTCTCGCCAATACTCAAAATACGGCTTTGAGCTTCTTTTCCCGTCCTGCTTGACTTTCCCGACCTTTACGGCAAAGCCCTCGGATATAAACATTTTTGCAAATTCTTCGCACGCTTTCACGCTCGAAAGATACACGCGCGTCCGCCCTTTTTTGACTTCGCTCATTTTCTCCGTTTACCTCCTCCTGTTTCTTCTTTGCAACGCAAGCCCTCGGACGTGCACACGAAGCACTTGCGCGTGTCGCCGTTGACGTCGTTGCGGTCGCGACAGCGGATCTCTACCCCGTGGGGCGTTTTGTGCATAACTCGCTTTTTGCAATTATCGCACCTGTTCGCGAGAGGGCACGGCTTCGCGTAGTTCTCGCATATTCTTTGCTGTTTTTTGTTATTCTTTCCCATTGTCTTATACTCCGTTAATTTTTGCGATCTTCGTCGCCATAACGCGGAGGAGGGGGAATCTCCCGCCGCGTATTTTTGAATTTTCGGGCGCGCCCTTTTTCGGGGTGTCCCGTTTTTGCCCGTCGGTGTCCCGCCCGAGGGGGGTCGGTGTCCCATTTTTCAAGCCGATCGTCCTCGCCTTTCGGCGGGTCGTTTCGATTTTCGGGGCTTTCGTTTCGATTTTCAAGCCGATCGTCCTCGCGACTTGCTACCACAAGCGCGCAATAGAGGGGAAACACGACGCACGCGCCGAGCGCGAGCAAGATGATGAATACCGTCATATCTCATCACCCCACGCGTCCCAACCGTCCGCGGTGGTGCGGGCAAAGAGCTCCAAAGCGCACCCCCCCCCGTAAGCCTCATTATACGGTCGCGCACCTCGGGCGGCTTTTCGCTGTGCCGACGAACTTCCGCCTCAACGATTTGACGGACGTCGTGCGCCTTTACGATTTCTTTCGCTTTCGTCTTTTTGCTGATACCGAGCAAACACACCTCGGCGTTTGCCCTTGTGTACTGCCCCATACCGACGAAGTTCCCGCCGCTTTTGTACTTCTTGACCCACACGAACGCCGCCGTCTTGTATGTAAAGCCCCAAGCGCGCATGACGTCGAAAGCCTCGGTAATGTTCGGAAACGTCGCCCACATAAAAAGAAGCGCATCGTCCTCGCAAAGCTCCCGCACGGGAAGCGCGGCGATTTCCTCCGTTTTCATCGTTTTATAATGCTTTTTAGCCGCTCCACGACCGCCTTGCTTGTATTCCCACGGAGGGTCGGCGTAAATGATTTTATACCGCTTTGACGCGTTGAAAATATCTATTTTCACGCTACACCTCCCCGCGCAAGGACGCGAGCCGCCGCGTCGCTTCTTCTTCGCTTCCGAATACGTAAACCCCGAATAAGTCCTCGGTGAAAAACTCACTTTCGTCCCCGTCCGCGACCAAATAGGAGATTTGCACACTCCCCGCCGTGTTGATATGCACCGAAACGCTGACGATCTTCATCGGCTTGAAGCTGTGCATACCCGTCAACTTGTAAACCGTCGAGCCCACCTTGTACTTCAAGCGCACAATTCTCCGCTCGTTTTCCGCTTCTTGATATTCCGCAAGGCGGTCGATCGGCTTGCCTGTGTAGCCCGTTGTGTCGCCGCTATGGAATTTTATGCCGTTTTCCTCCGAATACGGGAGCAACCACGCCCCGTCCTGTGTCTTTGTGATTTTCAATTTTTTGACGAGCTCACTCATCGTCGTCGCCTCCTCCGTATTTTTTCTCTATCGCGCCGAGCAATAACAGCGCGACGATTGCCCCGAAAAATGCACCCCAAAACGCGCTCATACTCACCGCCTCCTGTGCTTGCTTGCGTTCGGGCACGTCGCAAAATGCGAGATATACCCGACGCCCGTCGCCTGTTTGCCGTCAACGTCTATGTCCGCGCGGACGACGTTGCCACTCTCCGTAACAATCACCGCCGCCCCGTTCGGGTTTTCTTTGTAAGTCCGCCCCTCCGCGTCGCACGGCATTGATCTCCCTGCGGTCGTCTTTATCCACTTAATCGGCGCGCCACAACTTCTACACTCCGCCATTTTTCCGCTCCTCCCGCTTTACGTTTTCGAGGGGGCATATCTCCGCCCTCGTGATACCGATCGTGAAGCTCTTGCCCGACGCGTTACAGTTGCTACACCACCCGCCCGTTCCTGCGTCGAAGTATTTGCACTCGTCGCACGATGAGGGCGCATAGGCTTTTATATCAAAGGCGAGAATTTTCGCGGCTTGTGCTCGTTCATCGGCTATGCGCTGTTTTTGATTTCTCGCGTCGTAATGCGGACAAGTAATGCACGGGACGCCGCACGTTTTCGTTTCCATTGTCAAATTCTTTTTACAAAGCGGCATTTTTTCTCTCCTCCTCGCTTTCATCATCTTCGTCGTCATCGGTCGGCGACGCCATTTTTGCCCCACAATGCGGGCAATACACCGTAAGCGTCAAAAACGCGCGGTCGTAGTATTCGGGAGCGTGTTCGGGCTTTGAGTACATAGGCGCGCCGCCGCACGCCGAGCATTTATACGCCGCGGGCGTGTTCGCGTTCTCCCATTTCGCCGTCGGCTTCTCACTCCCCCGTTCTTTGAGCTTCTTGATTTGCTTCTTTTGCCTTTTCATTTTTTCGAGGATCTTCGACCACGTGCATTCCTCACACTCGCCATAGCTCCAACACCGATCGCCTTTCATCGGACAGCTCGTTTGCTTCATATCTCGTCCACCTCCAAACCGTTATTTTTTGCAAGATTTCCGACAAAATCAAACAGCTTGTCGCTCCGTATGAGTTCAAACCTTTCGTCGTCAACCACGCAAAATTTTTGATTTGAGCCAATATATCCCAATAATTCCTCTATGAGCTTTTTCGCCGTTTCTTTGCGAATATTCTCCTCGTTTTCACGCACGGCGGTCAATTCTTCGTCGCGGGCTTTCCCCGAGCAAATAAAGGCATTTTCGGGTACTTGTCTATAACCTTTTTCGTAAAGAGCCTCGCCAATTCCCGCGTTGTGCGAATAGTAGAGCATTTCGGGCACGCAAGTCCCAATAACTCGGATACCCCTCCCTTTTGCGTCCACATACTCGCATATAGTCTTTGCTATATCGCCGACCACTTTCTTTTTGTCTTGCGCTGTTGCTGTTGTCATTTTTGTCCGTCCTCCTCGTTCAATCTCTTGCGGCAAATTTCCGCGTATTCGCTTTTTAATTCGATGAGCGCATAACCTCGCCCGAGTGATTTCGCCACGACGCCGACCGTCCCGCTCCCTGCAAAAGGGTCAAGCACGACGCCGCCGCTCCTGCTCCCTGCAAGTATGCACGGCTCGACGAGCTTCGTCGGAAACGTTGCATAGTGCGTTTCTTTGCTTCCTGTCGTCGATACGTGCCACACCGACCGCTTGCGTCGTAGCCCTGTTTCATTCGGAGCGTTGCCGTGCGATTCCGCGCTTGTGGGCGCGTCGTTGTTGAACGACTGCCCGCGGGTGTAAGCTCCGCCGCCTCTAAACGTTTTGCGGTTGCCTTTACGCCGTCCCGCGTTCTCCCGACTGCTTCCCTTGCTTCCGCGCGGTTGCGATTTGTCGAAGCCAACGCAAGGCTCTTTTATCGCCTCGCCGTCGAAGTAATAACGCCGCGACTTCGAGAGCAAAAACACGTATTCGTGGGCTTTCGTGCACCGATCGCGCACACTCTCGGGCATACAGTTCGGCTTTTCCCATATTATGTCTTGCCGCAAATACCACCCGTCCGCTCGGAGGGCGAGGGCAAGCAACCACGGGACGCCGATCATATCTTTCGGCTTGACGTTCTCCGCCGTCGTGGGCGGGACGCCGTTCACGTACCACCCCTTGCTCGTGTTTTGCTTGTGTCGTTCTCTCGTTTCCTGCTTCTCGTGCGAGCCTTTTCCGCTTCCTGCATAGCTGTCCGCGATATTGACCCAAAGCGTGCCGTCGGGCTTCAACACCCGCCGCACCTCTCGGAAAACTTCGACGAGCTTTTCAATGTATTCCCCGACCGTTGCTTCGAGCCCGATTTGACCCGCCACACCATAGTCCCGCAACTGATAATACGGCGGGGAGGTAATGCAACAGTCCACGCTGTCGCTCGGGAGCTTTTTGAGCTCCGCAAGCGCGTCGCCTTGTAAAATCTTTTTCACGTCGTCGCCCTCCTATGCCGTCAATACTTTTTCGAGCTCTTTCATCGTTTCGAGCTTCTTCCGAACGCAAAGCTCGGGGAGATTTGCACGGACGAGCACGGTCGCCATAATGGGGACGACGCTGTTCCCAATTCGCGCGATTTGCGCCGACTTCGAGTAGCTGTCCGATACTTTCAAAACATAATCGGGCGGGAAGCCTTGCGCCGCCGCGAGCTCGTGCGGCTCTAACATACGCATAGCGACGTCGGAAATGAAATACTGCACGCCGTCAATCTCAATAATCAAAATCTCATCGGCGGCGATCTTATACCCCGCGTAGGTGTTCAACAGCTCCCGCACCTCGTTCCACTTGCCGAGAGGTGTGTCGCCGATCCCGACTTTCGTGAGATACGTCCGCACCTCGGCGTGGTGTCCTGCCTTTGCTGTTATTGTGGATAACGGCTCGCCGACGCTTTGCCCGTCCATACCTCGGCGGAAAGTCGCAATATGCGCCGCCAAGAGCTGATTGTGGTCGCCCGCCGTAACGGTCGGGAGGGGCTTGTCGATTTCTCTCCCGCGCCCGTCCTCTCCGTTTCCGTATCTCGACGTTAAGGACACCGCCGCGAGCGCATTGTGGTCGATTGCCGTGATTGTGGGGAGCGGTTTGCCGATCTCCGCGCCCGCTTGCTTCTCGCCTCCGTAATACTTCGAGAGATAGGGCGACACGACAAAGTTCCGATTTCCCGTCGTGATCGTCGGAAGCGGGTCATTTATCCCGTGGGGCGCGTTTCCCGTGTTGTTGCTCATCACGTAAGGCGTCAAGACGGGATCAACCGCAAAGTGTTTATTGACGGCGGTGATCGTAGAGAGCGGATCGTCTACCGACTGCGGCGCGTTCTCGTAGTTCATTTGCATAATGAACGGACGCGGCGAGCGTATAACAAACTTGTCGAGCCCTCTCGCGATACGCCTCAAAGTGTTCACGGAAAGGGGCTTTTTTCGCCCGAAAATCGTCTTGCAAGGTATTCGCCAATCAATGCACTCCGCCGCCGTTTTGTACGGCTTCAAAGGCTTTTTGTCGCCGTGTGTCGGCTCGGGGAAAACGATCGGCTGACCGTCGCACCGAGCGATAAGAAAGAAACGTTTGCGGGACGTCGGCGCACCATAGTCGCAAGCCCTCATGACGCGCCAATCGACGGCGTACCCGTGCTTTTTGAGGGTGTTGACGAACGAGCGGAAAGTTTGCCCCGCCTTTTCCTTTATCGGTTGCCCGTCTTTAATCGGGCCCCACGTCATAAACTCCTCAACGTTCTCCAAGATGATGACGCGGGGGCGGACGGTTGCCGCCCACCTCACCGCAACCCACGCGAGCCCTCGGATATTCTTCGACACGGGCGTCCCGCCTTTTGCTTTCGAGAAGTGTTTGCAATCGGGGGAGCACCACACAAGAGCCACGGGGCGACCTTGCGTAACCTTGCGCGGGTCGATTTGCCAAACGTCCTCGCAATAATGCCGCGTGTAGGGGTGATTTTTCTCGTGCATTTCTATCGCCGCGCGGTCGTGATTGACTGCTATGTCAACAATGCGACCCGTCGCGAGCTCTATCCCCGTACTCGCGCCGCCTCCGCCCGCAAAGTTATCCACAATAAGCTCGTCGGTAAAATTGTATTGATACGCTTTCACTCGTCCTCGCCTCCGAATATTTCCTCCGTAATTCGCACAACCGCGGAGAGGCTCACCCTCGCGTCGGTTGTTGCGTGTGCGATCTTGTCGCGTACCTGTTCGCAAAAAGCGTTGAGGTATAAACGGTTGACCTCTTTCGCGAGGGTTTTGAGCTTATTGAAAACCTCCTCACTCACACCGAAGTCGTCTTGTGTCTTGATTTCCATTTTCTCGTAGAAAATGAATTGAAGCCCGGGCGTCTTGCCTTTGTCCTCGTCCTCGACGTGCCTGTCGAAAAGATTGAGTTGCTCCGTGCCTTTCTTGAAAAACGAGATCACCACGGGATACGCCTCGGTGTTGATATGTACGACGAGCCCCGTGTTCTTCTTTACGTATTCTTTAAGCTCGCCGACCTTTTGCTTGTAGCTGAAAATTGCCGTCATTTTGTTTGTGTCCTCCTGTTGATTTGATTAAAAAGGGAAAAATTCTTTGAAGTATTCGATAAGGGCTCGCGCCTCGCTGTCATCAAGCTCGACGATTGTCCCCACTTTTGCGCGGGGGTCGTAATTTTCGAGCTTGAAGCCGTCGCCCGTGTAGATGATCTTGAACGTCTTGCCGATGACGCACGGGCTCGCTTCGTCGCTTTTCGGCTCACGTCGTTCGTGCACTATAATCACGCCGCACCTCCTCAAAAGGGAATGTCGCTGTCGTCGCCGATCGCCATTTGCGAAATCGTGGGTTTCTTCTTTGCGGGTTGCGCCGCTTGCGGAGCTTCACCGTCCTCGGCTCGGGTTTTTGCGCTCAAATACTTAACGTTCATTACGATTATGTCAACAACCTTTTGCTTGTTCCCTTTGTTGTCCTCGTATTCGCGGGGGTAAACGCTTCCCTCGACGAGCACCTTGCTCCCTTTTGCCGTATAGCGGGCAATACCCTCGGCGACCGAACGCCAAGCCGTGCACTCAAAAAAGTCCGTCCGACGCTCACCGTCCGCGTCCCTGTATTCGCGATCGACCGCGATCGCAAATCTGCACTTTGCGACGCCGCTCGGCGTTTCCGTAAGTTCGGGGTCGCGAGTAAGGCGACCGATAAAAAATACTCTATTCATTGTTTTGCCTCCTGTTCTTCGTATTTTGCTCTTAATTTTTGACAGCGGGGATAATCGCCCTTGCATTTCTCGACGGGTATTTTACACCCAAAGCAAGCCCGACGCTCCTCGCGTTGCCGTTTCCGTTCTTCTACACTTCGACCGTTTCGGGTCTTTCTCTTTGTCATCGTTTGCCTCCGTTCGGTAAGATTTCCACAACGACATAGGTGCGCCTGTCGTCGATCACCTCGTCGTATATTTGCGCGACGTACTTGCGACTGTCGTCCGTGATGAGCTTCGATTGCGTCATAGCGTCAAGCACAAATTTCGCCGCGCTTTTGATATTGTCAACGTCCCGCCTTTTGTCCTTTTCGTGCCACTCTATACGGAGTTTGACGGGATATTCCTCGGGGCGCACCTTTCGGAGCGTGCCCGCCCGTTTTGCCTCGAATAAAGCCCATAAAACGACTTGCTCCGTTTCCTCTTTGAAGCTCGCGCCCCTGTACTTGTTCTCCCTGCAAGCGGCTTGATAATCGTTAAGCGAGGGCATTTGTGCGTCGATCGTGAAATAATTTCTTTCCATAATCACCGCCCCGCTTTGACGTCGAAAAAGCCGCCGCCGATCGCCCTGCGTATGTATTCGCACTTTGCCCCGTCGTCATCATCACACGCCTCGTCAAGCCTCAAAATAATATCAATGAGCTTTTCGTTCGTTACGAGGTGTCGGTTTGCGTAGCAATAACGCAAAAATTCCTTTAACTCGGCACGTAAGCGAGCCGAAACGCCGAGCTCGGTCATCACCTCCGCGTGGCTCTTTAACCGTTCCAAGCCGCCGACGCTTTTGATGATCTTGCCTTGCCATTTCGTCGCGTTCGTCGCGCGTTTCTCCATTTCCTCGTTCCAAGCATAGAAAGAAGCGATAGCGTCGGGGTCGGTGAAGTCCGTCGCTCGACCCTCACCCCAAGCAATAAGCTCCTCGTCCGTCATCTTTGAAAAATCGGGGACGTTTTCACTCTCGCACGTGTGCGCGCTTGTTGTTTGTTTTTCTCTATCAATTTCTTTCTTTCTTTCTTTCCTACCTACTATGTTCTCTATACTATCTTCTCTTATATAAGGTAGGGGGGCGGTCATTTTGTCCGACGGGGGGCGGTCATTTTGTCCGACGGGGGCGGTCATTTTGTCCGCCCCCCCTCCGCGGCTCTCAATCTCGTCGAGAGGGGTGCACTTGTAGGCGTTTGTCAAGCCCGTCGAAGCGTTGCGATCGTTCCTTTTAATGAGCCCCCGCACTTCCAAATCGTCGAGTATTCTCCGAATTGTCCGCTCCGACGCGCCCGTAAACTCCGTGAGGTATTGCAAAGAGCCTTTGAATTCGCTCTCTCCGTCTTGTGAAAACGAATACACAAGCGCGTAAACGATGAGGTCGTTGCCTTTGAGTTGTAGGCGGTTTCGCATCCAACCTTGCACAACGTAGTAGCTCTCGTCTTTTATCATCTTTCACCTGCTTCGCCGCCGACTGTCGGGCGGCTTGTTTGCCTGTTCTTAAAACGGCTCGTCGCCCGTTTCGAGCGGCTGTTTTTTAAGGTGCTCACCCTTGCACTCCGCCGAGCACACCGCCGCGCCGTAGGCTTTGAGTGTCTTGCGGTAAAGGGCGGACGTCATCGTTTGCCCGCATATCGAGCATTTCCAATCCGCGCCCGAGTTTCTCCACTCGTTGAGGGCTTGCCCTGTTTCGATTGTAGGAATAAACCCACCGTCGCCGAATAGCTCCGTCCTGTCTTTCGTGGGCGACGCGTAATGGTCTTGTGTAAGCTCAAAAAATACGGTGAATTCGTACTCCACGCCGTCGCGGAAAATCGGGGCAAGCCCGACCTTTTTATAACCCTTTCGACCGCCGTCGTTCGTTTCAATGTACGCGTCCTTTGCTCGAAGCGTTGCAATTATGTCGATATTCGACTGCAGGATACAATCGACGAGGCTCGTATAGATCGGGTCAATATCGCGCCACGCGACGTACCCGTTCCCGCTTTTAGACTTCCGAACAATATCGTCGTGCTGTTGAAGCATACCGCCGTCCCCGCTCCAAGCGTGGGAGAGGCTGTCAATGATAAGCACCTCGAAGCCCGCCGCTACCGCGCCTTTGATTGCCTCGATATATTTTTCCGCCGTAAACGGAGGCTCTATCGGGCACACCGAGAATTCGCCAAGATGACTGTAAAGCTCCGCGCTCCCGTTTTCCGTGTCAATGACCGCGACTTTCGACCAATCGCCGCAAATACCGAACGCCGTGAGCAACGCCGAGTAGGTTTTCCCTGCGCCGCTCGGTGCGGAGTATGCTATTTTGAGTTTAATTTTTTTTCTTTCCGCCTTTCTAAACATTTTGAGTTTCCTCCGATTTTAATTATTTGATTTGGATATTGTTGACCGTTTCAAGATGAGCCCCGGGCACGTCGCGCCCGCCTTTGATCGCTTCCTTGATCGCCGTCTTGTCGGGCTGAAACTCGACCTTTTGCTTGACAAACTCCGCGGGAAGCGCGTCAACGTTGTCGATGACCGTTTGCTCCGATTTGCGGAACGATATGCTTGCGTATAAACCGCGGAGCTTTTCCGTGCCCGTTGCTATGCACGCGTCCGAAAGCGTATTTTTCACGCGGTCGCGCTCGGTGTCAAGCCGTTTCTTGTAAGCCGTCAAACGCTTAATAGCCGCGTCCGCGCGCTTGCTCTCGTCGTCGATCATACGATACACGACCGCCGTCGCGATCGCCTTTTCTTCAAACTTCATTTGCACGTCGTTCAAAGCCGCAACGAGGTCAACGCTCACCTCACCCGTTTCGTCGTCCGCGCTCGCAATAAGCGCGTCGTAAATGCTGATAAATTCCGTCGTAAGCTCGTAGATATTAGGCATTTTTTTCGTCCTCCTGCTTGTCGTATTTTTCAACGTCCTTTTGGGCGTTTGATACCCTTGCGCTTGCGTCCACTGCAATCTCCGCAAAATACTCGAAGTCGTCCGTGGTGAGCGTGTCGCCGCGAGCTACGCGCTCTTGCATTTCTTTGTTGAGCTTCTCCGCGACTGCCTCCGCGATGAACTGCGCCTTTGCGAGTTCATACCTTGCGTGTTCTTCCGTTCCATAGTAAAATTTTGACATTTTGAGTTTCCTCCAATTTGAATTTTTTATTTTTCCCGTGAGATTTCGCGCCACGAGCCCGCGTTTGCCGATTTTTCGGCGGTTTTGTGATTGTGCCGATATTTCCCCGACCGAGCACTTGCGTCGAATTAAAGCGCATTTAAGGGCTCGTCGGTGTATTCGTCGAGATCGTCCACCGTGCAACCGCACGCACGGGCGAGCTTCGACAGCATTCGAGCGTTCGGGGAGCGTTCGCCGCGTTCATATCCCGAGATACAGTTCACGCGGACGCCGCACATATACGCAAGGTCGCCCTGCGTGAGCCCTGCCGCCGCTCTCATTGTCGCGAGCTTTCTCATCGGGCGCACTTCCTCGCCTCTCCTGTTCACTCGCTTTGCCTGTCTTTGTGCCATGTTCTCTTTCTCCTTTATCGTTTGACTGTCGTCCCCGATCGGACGCGTCGCCTTATGTATTGTCATCACCTCCAACCCCCGAAAACTCGGGGAAAGGGTCGGGCGCGTCGGCTTCTTCTATCGCCTTTTTTATAAAGGCAATAAAACCCGAGGCGTCTTTCTTCATCTTCTCCTCAATGCTTGCGTCTATCTTCTTTTTTGTTTCCGCGAGCTGTTTGCTCATAATGAGCGAGTTGAAAATGTGCCCCGTAATGTGTACCGCGCCCTCGACGCGATTGTCGTTCACGCTGACGAGCACAAAGCTCGGGGCTTCAAATTCTTTCGTCTTGCCGTCGGCGAACGCGATCGTGATCTTCGCGATTTCTTCGCCGCGCTTTCCCTCTTTGCGGGGGGGGGGTGCTTTTTTCTTGTTAAACATTGTTTGTTCCTCCGTTTGATTTTTTTATTTTCTCGACGTTTCGCCGAGGTGTTTGAGATTGTGCCGCTCGGCTTCATCGTCGCCGAGTTTGCGCGTAAATAGCGCGAGTTGCTGATATTCCCGCATAGGGTCGTCGGTGCTTCCTGCGTAGCCGTTGAGCCGCCGCATTTCCTCCGACCACTTCTTGACCCCGTACACGTGGAAGCTGATGAAATTCGCCACCGTTCACCTCCTTTGCCTTGCGCTGTGCCGCGCTTCAATTTCGGCGATTTGTTTCGCTACAACCGCTTCAAGATAGCGAAAGCGAACATATTGCTCGACGGTCATATTCTTGCACCGTTGCGCCTCGTTTTTGAGCTCGTTGCAAACGTCTTTGACGTCGCCCACGAAAGCAACCCCGCGGGGGGCGTTGCGTCTTTCCGTTCCGTTCATTGTGCACCTCCTCCGTTTTCCTGCTCGTATTCGATATAAAAGGTTTCGTCCTTGTCAACGATTTCCACCTTGTAAAAATCTTGACGTTCGAGCACCAACCACGCGCACTCACCCATAACAGCCGCAACATCAACGGGCTTTACAACGCGACGCTTGCGCGGGTATATTTCCTGCGGGAGCTTGTAGCTCTTAATTTCCGCCCGCTGTTTCATACGCTTCAACGCCGTCGGGCTTGCGACGGGACAGCCGAAAGTCGTCCCGCATTTATCAAAAAAACATAATTCCGCCATATCTCACACACCTCCGACCGCTATCCCGAGCGGGCGCGGGTTTTTTTCTATGTAGTTCTCCGCTTGCTTCTTCGTGGTGAAGTTGACCGAGCGGTAAACGATGAACGCGGGCATTGTTGCGCCGCAAAAACCGACGCGCACGCCGCCGCTGTGCTTTGCTCCGTATTCCGCGACAAACTCGCCGCGGGCGTTTTCTCTTATTCTCCAAGCCATAGCCGCCTCCTTATTTTTCATACGTCGCGAGGAAGTCGCGGAAAATTTCAACGCGGTCTTTCTTCCTCATAGTCCAAAAATCGCCAAGGCGTATATGATACACCACCGACAAAAACGAAGCAAAAGCCGATAAAATGATTTTTTTCAAAATCCTTTCTTCTTTCCCTCCGAGTAAAGCGTCCGATAATAATAAATCGAGTTTTTCAAGTTCTTCCATTTTGCGTTTCCTCCGCTGTGTTTTCTTCATCTTCGTGAAGTTTGTATGGGTATTATAATTCATTTTCGTGAAGTTGTCAAGCATTTTGAGTGAAAAAAATTGACAAAAATGAATTTTTTTTATAAAATTTTTGATAAGCTCGAAAAAAATACACAACAAGGAGGTTTTTGAAAGTGAAAAAACAACCCAAAACAAAAGAGCTTGACCTTGAAATTTCCGAAATCAAGGCGTATATACGCGCGCACGGGATAACCTACGCCAAACTTTCGGAGATGACAGGGCTGTCCGTGAGCACTATCACAAAAATTTTTGGAGGTTTTGCGAAGTATCCACGCGTTGACACCCTGCGGCTGATTACGAACGCGCTCGGGCTCACAAAACAACCGCCGCCAAAAACGGGGCAAATTTCGACGAGTTCACCCGCGTCGGGTGTTTCCTTGACCGAAAAAGAGAAACGCCTTTTACGAGCGTTTTCCGAGCTTGTGGACGAAATGCAAGACTATATAATAGAGAGCACGGAAACGCTTGCGGCAAAACAGCGCGAATTGAGGGGCGAACACCCCGCCGCCAAACCCGCAAAGCGGGCATAGGAGGACGCCGATGAGTAAGCAAAGGAAACACGGCGCGCTGTTCTACGTCCTCGCTGTCATATTCTACCCGATAACGCTGACGGTGCTTATCGTGCGCCTATGTAGGCGTAAAAAAGAAAAAAGCCCCGCGACGGGCAAAGTAAGCCGTCGGGAGCTGTTCGAGATTATCGGAGGGCAAGGAAACGCGCACACTCTCGCCACAATGGGATTGAAAGAAAAAGACGTTTTGTGGTATGTGAAAAACTATTTGCAAATAAGCGGGACAATGATCCCCGACTGCTTGCATAAGCTCGACGCAACACGGACGCCCTCGATTTTTTTCGACGCGTTGAAAAACGCCGAATACTATTTATACGGGAATTGTGTCGTGTACGCGCATTACCCGCGAGAATTTGCCACCGACCCCGCGGACGATCTTCAACGTTTCACGGCAAACAAAAGCGCATACACCCGCGCGTTCGTCGATCGCTATCGGGAAGCGACCCGCCGCAAGTGCGAAAAGTTCGCCACCGCCTCCGAAAAGGTCAACCTTTTACGGGCAAACCGCGCGACCGTCGAGCAATACGCGCAACTGATGACCGCTGCAGACCTCGCCTATTTTCGGGCGGCGTTCGACGCTCTCGCAAAAACAGTATAAAAAACGGGGCAAAACCCCGAAAAAATAACATTTTAGGAGATAAAAAAGCTATGAAACATTTTGACACACTCGAATTTTTAAAAAATTGCTGACGAAGTGCAAGGCGCGATCCTGCAACTGACCCTTGAAAAGAGAGAAAGGCGCGAGCTCTTGCGTATTGTTGACGAAAAAAAGCCCGACGATGCCGAGCTTCTCGCCGCGATATTCCGCCCCCACGCGTTCGACGCGGCGCGGGCCGTGGAAAATCTCACGAAAACACAAGACGACACACCACAAGAAAAAGAAAGCGAAAATGGCGTTGTATATTTCACCGACAAGGAGATTAAAACAATGCCGAAAAAAATACAAAGGCTTATAATTTTAGAGGGAAAACGCTGTCGCCTCCGCACTCGCCAAAGCGGGAAAGACAGCACGACTTATCAAATACGTTTCCGACGCGACGGGTACGACGTGAACGCTTGCGGCGTTACGATCGAGCTCGCAAAGCAAAACTTCCTCGAAAAGCTCAAAACCGCAAAACCGAAAGCGGAGCAAGCGGGCGACGCTGTGCCCTCCACCTTTTCCGCGTTTGCGCTGTATCACTTCGAGAAGTTCCAAAAGGAAAAGGTTTCAAAGCGGCACTATGAAAACAGCGTCCGATTGTTCAACCGCTACCTCGCCCCACGCTTTAAGGAAACGCCTATAAACAAAATCACCCCGTCCGACTGCAAAGCAATTTTGGACGAAGTGAAAGAGCAAGGAAAAGGCAAAACCGCCGACGACTTGCACTCGCTCATGAACGGCATATTCAAAAACGCGATCGCGCACGCATTGATAGCGCGCAACCCGCTCGCCCTCGTCCTGCATATACAGCACGAAAAGGAAAACGGGGAAGCGATCGGCAAGGACGACGAAAAGCGTCTTTTCGACGAGTTCCGCCGCCTCGGATATGGTGAGGAATTTGAAAGAGCCGCCGCCTTTGCTCTATTTTGCGGACTGCGCCCGAACGAATTGCTCCACGAGAAGCACCCGCCGCAAGTCGTCGGGAAGTTCATCAAAGCCGTCAATTCAAAGCGGCACAACAAGGACAAGACAAAGATCGAGTTCAAAATTATCCCGATTATTGACCGCCTCCGTCCTTTCCTGCCCGCCGACGGCGTGCTTCGCGCCCCCAACCTTGATATGCTTCGCCGAGCGATAAAAAAAGCCCTGCCCGGGCATAAGCTCTACGACCTCCGCACGACGTTCTATACGCGGTGCGACGAGTACGGGGTAGCACCTCCCGCGCGGGACGAGTTCGTCGGGCATAGTAGCGGCGTCTTGACGAATACATACCGCGACCTCTCGGACGAATACCTTTTGAACGAGGGGGAAAAGCTCAATAAATGGGTGTAATACTGTCCCAAAACTGACCCAAAAACCGAAAAATGGAGAGCAAAAAACGCACGAAAAAAGGGCAAAAACAAGCATTTTTAGCCTATTTTTGCCCTTAAATGGTGCGGTCGACAGGAATTGAACCTGCATGGAGTTACCCACAAGATCCTTAGTCTTGCGCGTCTGCCAGTTCCGCCACGACCGCATTAACGTACCTTATTATATCTTAACCAGTCCCTTTTGTCAACTCATTTTCATCTATCTTTTGAAAAAAATTAAAAATTTTTGTTCCCGTTTCGTCCCGCTTTGTAAATTTAACCACGCAATATCCCCTCAAACGCTTTGTGTTTTTCTTCGTTTTATGCTATAATTAAGTACGATTTCTTGTAAAAAGGACTAACGATATGCTATCCAATGATAAAAGAGTAAAGCTCGGCTGCTATACGACCAATATTTCTATGGCGGTGGTGTGCAATTTTTCACCCTTGCTATTTCTTACTTTCCGCGAAAGCTACGGTATTTCCTATTCCCTGCTCGGATTTTTGATCCTCGTCAATTTCCTCACCCAGCTTTCCATCGATTTGGTGTTTTCTTTCTTTTCCCATAAATTCAATATCCCTTTAGCCGTCAAGCTCACTCCCGTTTTGACCCTTTTGGGACTCGTCGTTTACGCGGTCTTTCCGTTCGCGTTCCCCGAGCAAGCGTATATAGGCTTGCTGCTCGGAACGGTCGTCTTTTCGCTAGCGGGCGGTCTTGCGGAGGTGCTGATCAGCCCCGTGATCGCGGCGCTCCCCAGCGAAAACCCCGAACGCGAAATGAGTAAATTGCACTCTATCTACGCGTGGGGCGTCGTGCTGATGGTGGCGATCTCCACTCTGTTTTTCGTGCTATTCGGGCGTGAAAATTGGCAGTATCTCGCCCTGCTTCTCACCCTCTTCCCCGCGCTGGCAAGCCTGCTGTTTCTCGGCGCGAAGATACCCAAAATGGAAACGCCCGAAAAGACGAGCGGCGCGCTGTCCTTGCTTAAAAACAAGCGGCTTTGGCTGTGCGTGCTCGCCATTTTCCTCGGCGGCGCGAGCGAGGTGAGTATGGCGCAATGGAGCTCGAGTTATTTGGAGCAAGCCGTCGGGCTGCCCAAGATCTGGGGGGATATTTTCGGCGTGGCGTTCTTCGCCGTTATGCTCGGGTTGGGGCGTTCGCTGTACGCCAAGTACGGCAAAAATATAGAAAAGATCCTGCTTTTGGGCGCAATCGGCGCGACCGTTTGTTATTTGACGGCGGCGGTTTCGTCCGTGCCCGTTTTGGGGCTGATCGCTTGCGCGCTTACCGGCTTTTGCGTTTCTATGCTTTGGCCGGGGAGCTTGGTCGTCGCCTCCGAGCGGTTTCCCCAAGGGGGCGTGTTTATTTACGCTATGATGGCGGCGGGCGGCGATTTGGGGGCTTCGGTCGGACCGCAGCTTATCGGCGTGATCACCGACGCGGTGGCGGCAAGCGCGGGCGCGGCGGATATCGCGCAAGGCTTGGGTATTACTTTGGAGCAATTGGGTATGAAGCTGGGTATGCTCGTGGGTATGCTGTTCCCGTTGATCGCGATCTTCGTGTATATCGGCGTTTTGAGGACCAAGAAAACGGGCGCGTTGCCCTTATCGGCGCAAGAATAAAGGGAGGGAGTTATGGCAAAGTCGGGCTGGTTGATCGTCAACGGATTTTTGAGGACGGAAAAATTTGCGGAGCTGTACGCGCTGTTGCAAAACGCGGCGAACGCGCGCGGCGTTTCGTTGCAATGCAAGACCGCCTGTTCGCTCACCCTTGCCTTCGGGGAGGAGACGCGTATCGACAAACCCGATTTCGTGTTGTTTTGGGATAAGGACGAGGTGCTTGCCCGCCGCTTGGAAGCCCTGCAAATTCCCGTGTTTAACGGCGCAAGCGCGATCGCGGTCTGCGATAATAAAATTTTGACCGCCGAGGCGCTCGTCCGTTGCGGCGTGAAAGCGCCCAAGACCATTCCCGCGCCCAAGACCTTCGAGGGGGTCGGGTATACCGATCTCGCCTTTTTGGACGAGGCGGAAAGGGCGCTCGGCTATCCTATGGTGATCAAGGAGGCGTACGGCTCGTTCGGCGCGCAGGTGTATTTGGTAAGCGATAGAGCGGAGGCGTGCGCGATCATAGAAAAAATAGCGTGGAAACCCTTTTTACTGCAAGAATTTATCGCCGAAAGCCGCGGCAGGGATATCCGCGTGAATATCGTCGGCGGCAAGGCGGTGTGCGCGATGTTGCGCGTAAACGGGCGCGATTTCCGATCGAATATCACGGGCGGCGGCAGGGCGCGCAAGCTCCTGCTTACCAAGGCGCAAGCGGAGGCGGCGGTTGCCGCTTGCCGCGCCGTGGGCGCGGATTTTGCGGGCGTGGATCTCCTCCTCGGAAAGGACGGTCCGCTCGTTTGCGAGGTCAATTCCAGCCCCCATTTTAAGAGTACGCTCGATTGTACGGGAGTGGATTTGAGCGGTCATATTTTAGACTATATTTTGGAGCGCGTATGAAAAGGGGTTGGCTGTTATATACCGCGGAAAACGCTGCGAAAAACGAGTGGTTTATTTCCCGTTTGCGCGTCGAGCTTGCAGGCTGCGGCGTGGAGCTTGCCTTGAAAATCTTGCCTCCAAACGACGATTTCGACGGTGCGTTCGTTGAAAAATTACCCGATTTTGCCGTTGTTCGAAGCATTCGTCCCAAGGCGAACGAATGGCTGGAGGGGCGCGGCGTGCGGACTTTCAATAACGCGAAAACCGCTTCGATCGCTTGCGATAAATGGCAAACCTACCGCTTTTGCAAGGAACGGGATATACCCGTTTTACCCACGTGGCGCGAAAAGCCGTCTACGGCGAGCTATCCTCTCGTTATGAAAACGACGGACGGGCACGGCGGCGCGGAGGTGTTTTGGTTAAACGACGAAAGCGACCTGTCGCGGCGAAAAGAGCGCTTAAAGGGGAGGGAATATATTCTACAGGCTCCGTGCGATCGCTTGGGTAAGGATATGCGTATTTACGCGATCGGCGGCGAGCCGGTGGGCGCGGTACTGCGTAGCTCGGATGCCGATTTTCGCAGTAATTTTTCCCTCGGCGGTAGGGTGGAAAAGGCAGAGCCGAGCGAGGAACAACGGGCGATCGTGGAGCGGCTGTACGAGGAATTGCGCTTCGATTATATAGGCGTTGATTTTTTACCGCACGGCGGCGGTTGGGTGCTAAACGAGCTCGAGGACGCCGCGGGCGCGCGTATGCTGTACGCGTGTAGCGATATCGATATCGTAAAGCTCTACGCTCGGCATATTTTGAACGGCTTGTAAGCGAAAGGGGCAGGTACGCGTTGAACGCGTACCTGCCCCCTTGCTATTTGTAAAAAAGCTTCTTATTTTTTAAGCTCTAAGGTGCGCTTATACGCCGCGGCGATCGCGTCCATGGTTGCGGCGGAGAAGCCGCCCTTTTCGAGCGCGTGTAAGCCGGCGATCGTCGTTCCTCCGGGGGAACAAACGGCGTCCTTTAAGTCGGCGGGATGCCCGAATTCGAGGAGCATTTTCGCCGCGCCGAGCAAGGTTTGGGCGGTATACAGGTTTGCCTTATCGCGCGGTACGCCGCACTCCACCGCGCCGTCCGCAAGCGCTTCCGCGAACGCGTACACGTACGCGGGACCGCAGCCCGACAGGGCGCTTGCCGCGTCGATCTTGTCCTCGGGAAGCTTATCCAAGACCCCTGCCTTGGCAAAGTGCGAAAGGAACGCCGCTTCGTCCGCTTCCGATACCCCTTGGGTCGTGTATAAGATCATACCCTCGCCCAAGCACGCGGGGGTGTTGGGCATAATGCGGATCACGGGGAATTCCTTGCCTGCAAATTTTTGAATGGCGGAGATGGATAAGCCCGCCGCCATAGTGATCAAAACGACCTCTTGATTGCCGGCTAAAGCCGCCTGTAAGGGGGCGAGCGTTTCCTGCATATTTTGCGGCTTTACGCCCAGGACGACGAACTTGCTTTCCTTGGCAAGCTCCGTTGCCGTCACGGCTTGCACGCCGCACGCTTTGGCGAGCGCTTCCGCTTTCTCCGTGCAATAATCGCATACGCCGAGCTTTTTTCCCTCGACTGCCTTTGCCGCCGCTTTCACGAGCGAGCCGCCCATATTGCCGCAGCCGATAAAGCCTAATGTGTATTTCATCTTTATTTCTCCTTTCTACGTTGTTAAACGCGTATATACGTCGCATTTCTTCGTTGCGCTGTGCTTTTCTCGCTCGTGTACTATGTGTACATCTCGCGTCGAAAATGCGCGCGCGCCTTGAACTGCTCGTATCTCCGCGTTTAACGGTTGTAGGTTATTGCTTCTACGTTGTTAAACGCATATATACGTCGCGTTTCTTCGTTGCGCTGTGCTTTTCTCGCTCGCGTACTGCGTGTACGTAGCGCGCCGAAAATGCGCGCGCGCCTTGAACTGCTCGTATCTCCGCGTTTAACGGTAGCGCTTTTCGTTTTATTTTTCCACAACGCAATGCGAAGCTTTGCGATTCGCTACCGTACCTGTCCGTTGCCGCGCACGATATATTTATACGAGGTCAGCTCTTCAAGACCCATAGGACCGCGTGCGTGTAGCTTTTGGGTGGAGATACCGATCTCGCAGCCCTTGCCGAATTCGCCGCCGTCGGTAAAGCGCGTGGAGGCGTTGATATACACCGCCGCGCTGTCCACGGCAAGCGCAAACCTTTCCGCCGTCGCGCCGTTCGCGGTAACGATACCGTCGCTATGCCCCGTCGAATGGTCGGCGATATGCGAGATCGCCTCGTCTACGCCCGAAACCACTTTCACGGCGAGGATATAATCCAAAAATTCGGTATCGAAATCGTTTTCGCCTGCCAAAACGCCGCCGCAAACGGCGTGCGCTCTGTCGTCGCAACGAAGCTCTACGGGCGGTAAGCCCTTTGCCGCGCGCACGTCTACGAGCCGCGCTTTTAAGAGGGGCAAAAATTCCGCCGCGACCGCTTCGTGTACGAGGCATACCTCTTCGGCGTTGCAAACGGAGGGGCGGGAGGTCTTGGCGTTGTCGATAATATCGAGCGCCATCGCAAGGTCCGCCTCTTTATCCACGAAGATATGGCAAATGCCCGTGCCCGTTTGGATACAGGGTACTTTCGCGTTTTCCACGCACGAGCGGATAAGTCCTGCGCCGCCGCGCGGAATGAGCGCGTCCACCAAGCCCACCGCGGTCATCAGCTCGTTCGCGCTTTGACGGGAGGTGTCCTCGGGTAAATTGATAAAATTCTCGTCCACGCCCGAAGCGCTCAGCGCTTTTCGTAACGTACGAACGATCGCCGCCGAGGAGAAATACGCGTCCTTGCCGCCGCGCAAAACGCAAGCGTTGCCGCTCTTAAAGCACAGCGCCGCCGCGTCCGAGGTGACGTTGGGACGGCTTTCGTAAATGATGCCGATAACGCCGAGCGGTACGCGTACCTTTTGGATATGCAGTCCGTTTCTTAAGTCCGTTTCCTCAAGCGAAGCGCCTACGGGGTCGGGCAGGGCGGCTACCTCGCGGATACCGTTTGCCATACCTAAAACGCGCTTTTCGTCCAAGCGTAATCTATCCAGCATCACGGTCGGCAAAACGCCTTTGGCGTTTTCCAGATCGACGGCGTTTGCCGCTAAGATTTCCGCCGTGGCGTTTTCCAGCTCGTCCGCCATACGCAGTAAGGCGGCGTTTTTGATTTGGGTGGTGAGCGCCGCGGCTTTTCTCGCCGCCGCTTTTGCGCCCGTCAAAATTTCCCGCATACTTTTCATAGCTCTCCCCTCACGCAAAAAACCGCGTGTAACCGCTGTTGTTTTCGGCGACGATATCGTATAAAATTTCGGGGCTTTCCCCGTTTGCGATCACCATATCGCAGCCGTTCTCTATACAAATTTTCGCCGCGCCCATCTTGGTTTTCATACCGCCCGTGCCCAGCGCCGAGCCTGCGCCGCCCGCAAGGGCGACCGTTTCCGCGGAAAGGGTGCGTACCTCCTTGATAAGGGTGGCGTTTTCGTCCTTGTGCGGATCGGCGGAATATAAGCCGTCTACGTCCGATAAGATAACGAGGATATCCGCTTTCACGCTCACGGCGACGAGCGCGGATAAGGTGTCGTTATCCCCTACCTTGATCTCCTCCGTCGCGATCGTGTCGTTTTCGTTGATGATGGGTAATGCGCCCAGCTCCAACAGCCGCTTGATCGTATTGTTGAAATTCTCGTGCCTGTCTGCTGCGGACAGGTCGGAGCCTGTCAAAAGAATTTGTGCCACGGTGTGGTTGTATTCGGTGAACAGCCGATCGTACGTATACATCAGCTCGCATTGCCCGACCGCCGCCGCGGCTTGCTTGGTGGGGATATCCGAGGGCTTTTCGGAAAGCCCGAGCTTGCCTACGCCCATACCGATCGCGCCCGAGGATACGAGGATTACCTCGTTGCCTGCGTTTTTCAAATCGCTGATCACGCGGCACAGCTCGCCCGTCAAACGGATATTCAGTCTGCCCGTCGAATGTGCGAGCGTGGAGGTGCCCACCTTGATAACCATTCTCATTTGCAAATCAATTCCTTTTTTCGATAATTAAATATAGTATAATCAAAAAGATCGCGCTTGTCAAGAAAAACGGGCGCGAATGTGCCGTTTTTCTTGACAAGCGCTCAAACGCTTACCTTTTTCTTTATCAAATATTCCAAAATGATGCGCGCGTCCGTTTGGTCGTGTTCGTTCAAAACGCGGAAATCGCGCAAAGAAAGGGGGTATTCCAACCGTTTTTTGCCCGTGTCAAACTGCGCGTATAAGGGTCTGCCGCGCCCCGTATACGAATAGACGAGGGTGCCGAGCGAGCCGCGCGGGAAGCCCTTTTTTTCGAGCGTGTCGCCCGTTAAAACGATAAGGTCGAATTCCTCCGCGAGCCGATTGTCCGTGTATTTGCTTTTCGAAGCGTTGTGCATAATGCCCTCCCAAAAATTTCCACTACGGACAGTTTGCGCCGCTTTTTTGAAAAATACAACGCCGAAGGAGCTTTTTTTGAATAATTCGAAAAATTTTCCGAAAAACTGTTTACAAGTGATTTTTTTTGTGGTATAATGTATTCGGTGGAAAAAGGGGATTTTATCGTTTTCCAAAAGCTACCAAATCAAAAAAGAAAAATAATAAAAACATTTTTAAGGAGATACACTATGACTAACAACAAGAAAGTGCTTCAATTCGTAGCGGACTGTCAGGCGTTTGCTCAGCCGGACAAAGTGGTTTGGATCGACGGAAGCGACGCGCAAAGAGACGCGCTTCGTGAAGAGGCTTGCGCTACGGGCGAGATCATCAAGCTCAATCAAGAGCTTTTGCCCGATTGCTACTATCACAGAACGGCGGAAAACGACGTTGCGCGCGTAGAGGATAGAACCTTTATCTGCTGTGAGAACGAAGAGGACGCGCTCCCTCATTCCATCGTTAAATGGAAAGCTCCCAAGGAAGCGTACGCGATGGTAAACGAGATCGCAAAGGGCGCTTATAAGGGTAGAACGATGTACGTTATCCCCTATTCCATGGGCGTCGTAGGCTCGCCTTTCTCCAAGATCGGTATCGAGATCACCGACTCCATCTACGTCGTGCTCAATATGATGATCATGACGAGAGTAGGTAAAATGTGCCTCGATCAGCTGGGCGTTGACGGCGACTTCGTCAAGGGCTTCCACGCAAAGTGCAACGTAGACCCCGAAAAGAGATATATCATGCACTTCCCCGAGGACAACACCATTATTTCGGTGAACTCCGCGTACGGCGGCAACGTGCTTTTGGGTAAGAAGTGCTTCGCGCTTCGTATCGCGACCAACCTCGGTAAAAAAGAGGGCTGGATGGCAGAGCATATGCTTATCCTCGGCGTTAAGCGCCCTCAAGACAAGGAGATCAAATACGTGGCGGCGGCGTTCCCCTCCGCTTGCGGTAAGACCAACCTTGCTATGCTCATTCCTCCCAAGAAATACCTTGACGCAGGCTACCAAGTACAATGCGTAGGCGACGATATCGCTTGGATCCGCGTAGGCGAGGACGGCAGACTTTGGGCTTGCAACCCCGAGAACGGTTTCTTCGGCGTTGCTCCCGGGACCAACGAAAAATCCAACCCCAACGCGCTTGCGGCAACGAAGAAGGGTACCATCTTTACCAACGTTGCGCTCAACCCTGCGGACAACACCGTTTGGTGGGAAAAGCTCACGAAGCAAGCTCCGGCTAACCTTATCGATTGGACGGGTAAGCCTTGGACGCCCGATTGCGGTCGCAACGCGGCGCACCCCAACTCCCGTTTCACCGCTCCTGCGGAAAACTGCCCTTGCATCTCCCCCGAATTCAATTCGAAAGCGGGCGTGCCCCTTTCGGCGATCATCTTCGGCGGTAGAAGAGCAACGACCACGCCGCTCGTATATCAATCGAGAGATTGGAACCACGGTACGTTCGTAGGTACGATCATGTCCTCCGAAACGACGGCGGCTGCTACGGGTGCGGTAGGCGTGCTTCGTCACGACCCGATGGCTATGAAGCCTTTCATGGGCTATTCCGTTGATCAATACTTCCAGCATTGGATCAATATGGGCGCGAAAGTGGAAGAGAGCAAGCAGCCCAAGATCTTCAACGTAAACTGGTTCCGTCAGGACGAAAACGGCAACTTTATGTGGCCCGGCTTCGGCGACAATATGCGCGTTCTCGACTGGATCTTGGATCGTTGCGAGGGTAAAGTGGACGCACGCGAAACGGCGATCGGTTACCTCCCTTACGCGAAGGATATCGATATCGACGGTTGCGACATCGACGCGGCTACGCTCGACAAGCTCCTCGAAGTAGACAAACAGCGCTGGGCGGCGGAAGCGGAAGAGATCACGACCTACTACGCGGAAAACTTCGGCGACAAGATGCCCAAGGAGATCATGGATAACCTTGCCGTTCTCAAGGCAAACTGCGCGAAATAATTTCATAAGCGAATAAAAAAATCCCGTTGGCGTTACAGCCGACGGGGTTTATTTTATACGGATAGTGAAAGAATAACACAATTTTACGAAAGAAACTCACATTTTCGATCGGTTTGAAAAATTTTCCACGAAGCGTTGACAAATAAAATCGTAAATGCTTATAATAAAAAAGTGGTGCAAATAAACGGGGAAGTTATAACGAATACTAAATAAGAGGAGAAAGCAATGTATACCATTTCAGAACTGTTTGATTTAACGCGCACCGAGGCGCGCGGCTATTTATCCGATTTCACCTATCCGTTCGAAGCCTTGGAGGGACTCAAGGCGTTTATCGAAACGCTGGGCGAAACGTTGGGAGAGGAGTACGAGGAGGTGTGCCCCAAGGTTTGGGTGCATACGACGGCGGTCGTCAGCCCCACGGCGTATATCGGCGCGCCGTGCATTATCGGCGCGCATACCGAGGTGCGGCATTGCGCGTTTATCCGCGGCAGCGCGTTGATCGGTAAAAATTGCGTCGTCGGCAACTCGACGGAGATCAAGAACGCGATCTTGTTCGACGGCGTGCAGGCGCCCCATTACAATTATATCGGGGACAGCATTTTGGGCTTCAAGGCGCACGTGGGGGCAGGGGCGATCACCTCCAACGTCAAATCGGACAAAACGCCCGTCGTCTTAAAGGACGGGGAAAGGCGTATGGAAACGGGCAGGAAAAAGGTGGGCGCTATGCTCGGCGATTTCGTCGAGGTGGGCTGCAACAGCGTGCTCAACCCGGGGACGATCGTGGGTAGGCGCGCGAGCGTGTATCCCCTCTCTTGCGTGCGCGGCACGGTACGGGAAAACGCTATTTATAAGAACGCGAACGAGATCGTCGTAAAGGAGTAACGATATGGGTAAATATTTCGGAACGGACGGCTTCCGCGGCGAAGCCAACGAGAGCTTGACCGCCGAGCACGCCTTTCAGGTGGGGCGTTTTTTGGGTTGGTATTTAAGCGAGAAGAAACGGCGCGAGGGCAAGGGCGAGCGGGCGCGTATCGTTATCGGTAAGGACACCCGTCGTTCGGGGTATATGTTCGAATACGCCTTATCGGGCGGTATCGTCGCTTCGGGCGCGGACGCGTATTTGTTACACGTGACCACCACGCCGTCGGTGGCGTTCGTCGTGCGCTCGGAGGGCTTCGATTGCGGCATCATGATCTCCGCGAGCCATAATCCCTTTTACGATAACGGTATCAAGCTGTTTAACGGTGCGGGCGAAAAGATGGACGAGGAAACGACCACGCTTATCGAAAGCTATCTCGACGGCGAGGTGGAGGCGTTCGGCGAGCGGTATACCCGGGTCCCCTACGCCAAGCGCGAGGCGATCGGCAGGACGGTGGATTTCGTCGCGGGGCGCAACCGCTACGTGGGGTATCTGATCTCTCTCGGCGTGTATTCGTTTAAGGGGATCAAGGTAGGCTTGGACTGTGCCAACGGCAGCGCTTGGAATATTGCGAAAACGGTATTCGACGCGCTGGGCGCGACCACCTATTTGATCAACGCCGACCCCGACGGTACGAACGTCAACGAAAACGCCGGCTCTACCCATATCCAAAATTTGCAGCGCTTCGTTAAGGAACAGGGCTTGGATATCGGCTTTGCCTACGACGGCGACGCGGATAGGTGCCTTTGCGTGGACGAAACGGGCGCGCTCGTCGACGGCGACAAGATCATTTATTTGTACGCGCGATATATGAAAGAGCGCGGCAAGCTGATAAAAAACACCGTCGTTACGACGGTGATGTCCAACTTCGGATTGTATAAGGCCTTGGACGAGATCGGCGTTGCGTACGAAAAGACGGCGGTGGGCGACCGCTTCGTCTACGAAAAAATGACGGAAAAGGGGTATATCCTCGGTGGCGAGCAATCGGGGCATATCATCTTTTCCAAGTACGCTACCACGGGCGACGGTATTTTGACGAGCCTGAAGATCATGCAGGCGATGATCGATAAAAAGACCGCCCTTTCCAAGCTCGCCGCACCTATGAAGGCGTATCCGCAGACCCTGCAAAACGTACGGGTCCGGGACAAAAAAGCGGCGCTTTGCAACGCCGAAGTGCAAGCGGCGGTGGAAAAGGTGCGAAAAAGGCTGGGGAACGGCGGTCGGATCTTGGTGCGCGAATCGGGTACGGAGCCCGTCGTGCGCGTGATGGTGGAAGCCGAAACGCAGGAACGATGCGATCGATACGTGGACGAAGTGGTGAAAACGATACGAAATATAGAAAAATAACGATAACCGCCTTGGGATCTCGCGACTCCAAGGCGGTTACCTATATGATAAGGGGGAAAATGATGAGCTGTTTCCGTTCGGCTGTTCCCAACCGATTTACAAGTATATTTTATCACGCCCACACGAAAAAGTAAAGAAAAAAACGGGAAAATTTTTTAATAGCAAAAAAGTATGCGTTCGGTGCAAAAAATGATAATTTGTAACATTTTGTAATTTTTTATCAAAACGGATCGCTACATAAACCGACAAAGGAAACAGCACAAGATCACGGAGGCGAGGTAGGAAAAGACGGCGATGGCGAGCGCGAGGGAAAGCTTTTTCCGTTTGATACCGGCGAAGTACACCGCGCCGATATAAAAAATAGTTTCGGACGAGCCGTAGGCGACGCACGCGCACCGCGCGGCGTAGCTATCCACGCCGTAGCGGGATAAAATATCGGACAATACGGAGATCGCGCCGCTGCCCGACAGCGGCTTGACGAGTAGCAAGGGCGTGATCTCGTCGGGTATGCCCGTGAACGAGAACAGCGGCGAAAGCCATTTGGAAAGCGCCGCCTCCATACCGCTCACTTCAAACAGCTTGGTCAGCATAGCCACCGTCGCGATATACGGAAAAATAGAAACGATCAGGGGTATCGCCCCTTTTACGCCGTCGGTAAAGCAATCGAACAGCTTGACTTTTTTACGGAGCGCAAATAAAAAGGACAGTAAAAAAAGTACGGGCACGAGTAGGGCTAAAAAGTAATTCATCTCACACCTGCCCCCCTTGCTTTTAGGCGTTTTCGGGAAAAAGAAAGGGCGCGGCGCTTGCGTTTCGCGCTCTTTGGAGGTATCAGCAGGCGGGTCAAGATCACCCCGAGCACGGTGGAAAACACCGTAGTTATCAGCGTGGGTGCAATGATATCGGCGGGCATGGCGGAGCCGAGCGCCACGCGGATACCTATAATGGAGGTGGGGATCAGTTGAATGGAGGTAGCGTTGAGGACGAACAGCATACACGAAGCGTATTCCCCCTCCTCCGATCTATCAAGCAGCTGCGCCGAGCGGATCCCGTAGGGGGTTGCCGCGCCCGAAACGCCGAGCAGGTTGACGGATAAGTTCATACAAACGCAATCGAGGGTTTCGGGGTCCTCCGTTTTGAAAAGCCTTTTGGCGATCGGCTTCAAAAAACGGGACACTACGCGCGTGACGCCGCTTCTTTTCCACACCTCCATCAGCCCCAGCCATACCGAGTAGGTGGCGACGAGGGACAAACAAAGGGTAGCGGCTTTTTGCGCGCCGTCGAGGAGGGCGGGCAAAAAGCTTTCGGGGTCGAGAAAGAGCAGTATTGCGTTGGAGATAATAAAAACGATGGCAAAAAGTGCGTTCATAGGATAAATATATGCGGCAAGAAAGCGCAAAATGCCGATAAGCAGCATACGCGCGCGCGAAAAATATCCGCAAGCGCGCCGCAAACGATTTACTTTTCTCCGTAAAAGGTGTATAATAATAAAAGCAATCCAAAAAGGAGCAAGGTTATGACGAAAAAACCCTACTATATCACGACGGCGATCGCTTACACCTCGGGCAAGCCGCATATCGGCAACACCTACGAGGCGATACTTGCCGACGCTATCGCGCGTTTCAAACGCAAGCAGGGCTATGACGTGTTCTTCCAAACGGGCACGGACGAGCACGGTCAAAAGATACAGGAAAAAGCGGAAAAAGCGGGCGTAACGCCGCAGGCGTACGTGGATAAGATCGCCGGCGAGATCAAAGGTATTTGGGATCTCGTGGGTACTTCCTACGATAAATTTATGCGTACGACGGACGAGGAGCACGTAGCCGCCGTTTCCAAGATTTTCAAAAAATTCTACGAACAAGGGGATATTTATAAGAGCTATTACGAGGGTATGTACTGTACGCCTTGCGAATCCTTTTGGACGGAAAGTCAGCTCGTAGACGGCAAATGTCCCGACTGCGGCAGGGAGGTGAAGCCTGCAAAAGAGGAGGCGTATTTCTTCAAGATGGGCAAATACGCGGACAGGTTGATCGAGCATATCAACGCGCACCCCGAATTTATCCAACCCGTTTCGCGCAAGAACGAAATGATGAACAACTTCCTTTTGAAGGGCTTGCAGGATCTTTGCGTGTCGCGTACCTCGTTCACGTGGGGCGTACCCGTGGAGTTTGATAGCAAGCACGTCGTATACGTGTGGCTGGACGCGCTCACCAACTATATCACGGGTATCGGGTACGACGCGGACGGTAATCATTCGGAAAATTACAAAAAATATTGGCCTGCCGACCTGCATTTGATCGGCAAGGATATCTTGCGCTTCCACACCATTTATTGGCCGATCTTTTTGATGGCGCTCGGCGAGCCGTTGCCTAAGCAGGTATTCGGGCACCCGTGGTTGCTTATGGGGGACGGCAAGATGAGTAAGTCCAAGGGCAACGTCATCTATGCGGACGATTTGGCGCGCCTTTTCGGCGTGGACGCGGTGCGGTATTTCGTGCTCCACGAAATGCCCTTCGATAACGACGGGCAGATCACTTGGGAGCTCGTTTGCGAACGGTTCAATACCGACCTCGCCAACGTGCTGGGCAACCTCGTCAGCCGTACGGTGGCGATGATCGGCAAATATTTCGGCGGCAGCGTGCAAAGATCCCTGCCCCAAAACGAGCAGGGCGTGGACGGCGAATTCAAGGCGCTGGCTACGGAAACGGTGAAAAAGGTGATCCAAAAAGCGGACGCGCTCAAGATCGCGGACGCGATTTCGGAGATATTCACCCTGCTTCGCCGCGCGAATAAATATATCGACGAAACGATGCCTTGGGCGCTTGCCAAGGACGAGAGCCAAAAGGGTCGGCTTTCCGACGTGCTGTATAACCTTGCGGAAACCATTCAAATTTGCGCTTCGCTGTTGGACAGCTTTATGCCCGAAACGGCGCAAAAAATGCTCGCGGCGTTCGGCGGCAAGACGAGAAGCTTGGAGGAATGTGGAGCGTTCGGGCTTTGCGAGAGCGTGACCGTTTCCCCTACCGCGCCTTTGTTCGCGCGTATCGATTTTAAGACCTTGGAGCCGGAGATCGAAAAGATCCGCGCGGCGCAAATGGCGGAAGCCGCGGCGGCGGAAGCCAAACCCGAGGAACCCAAGGAGGAAGAAAAGGCGGAGGAGATCACGATCGACGATTTTGCGAAGGTACAGCTCCGCGTGGGCGAGATCGTCGCTTGCGAGAAGGTACCCAAATCCTCTAAGCTGCTGCACGAAACGGTGAAATTCGGCGACGAGGTGCGCTCGGTCGTTTCGGGTATTGCAAAGCATTACGAGCCGGAGGAGCTGATCGGTAAAAAGGTGGTGTTCGTGACCAACCTCGCGCCGAGAAAGGTGTGCGGTATCTTGTCCGAGGGTATGATCCTCGCCGCGGAGGACGAAAAGGGCGTGCTGTCCCTCGTCAAAGCGGACAAGGACGAGATCGACAGCGGCGCGCTCATCGGCTGATATGTATATCGACGTACATTGTCATTTGACGGGCGGCGAATACGAGTTGGTCGGCGGCGTGGAAGCCGTCGTTGCCCGCGCAAAGGAAGCGGGCGTTACGCGGATCGTTTGTTCGGGGTACGACGTGGATTCGTCTATACAAGCTGCGGCGCTTGCCGAAAAATATCCCGAAGTGTATTTTTGCGCCGGCTTTCATCCGAGCGAATTGCATAAATATAAAGAGGGCGATTGGGACAAGCTTTCCGCGCTCTTTGCCCACGAGAAATGCGTTGCCGTCGGGGAGATCGGGCTCGACTATCATTTCGAGGATAACCCGCCCAAGGAAACGCAAAAAGCGTGTTTTATCGAGCAACTGCAAATGGCGAGTAAGGCAGGCTTGCCCGTGGTGCTCCACAGCCGCGACGCGGCGCAGGATACCTACGAAATATTGACGGAAAACCGCGCGCTGCTCAAAAACGGCGGCTTGATGCATTGTTATTCCTATTCCCCCGAAATGGCGGAACGGTTTGCGGCGTTGGACTTGTATTTTTCGTTCGGCGGTACGGCGACCTTCAAGAACGCCAAAAAGGTGTTCGAAAGCGTTCAACGCGTACCTGCCCCCCGCGTTTTATCGGAAACGGACTGTCCCTATCTCACGCCTACGCCCCACCGCGGCGAGTTTCCCAACGAGCCGAGAATGGTTGCTTTCGTGACGGCGCGGCTTGCCGAGCTTCGCGGCGTGCCCGAAGCGGAAATGCAAAACACGGTGCTGGAAAACGCGAAACGGCTGTTTACGAAATTAAAATAGGCTTTGTCCCAACCCTTGGTTGATTTTGACGGAAAAACGCTGTGAAATACGGCGCGTTATGCTCGGTTACAGACCGCTGAGGGTATGCGCCCTCGCACAACGCTTGTCTTTCTTGCGTTTTTCTCGTCAAACCGTGCAAAGCACTAATCAACCATTTGTTTTGACAAAGCCTTAAAATAAAAGACCGCAACGGCGGTTGGAGAAAGTTATGGAAGAAGAAAAGAAGAATTTACCCCCCGTGCAAGGCGGAAACGGGCAAAACGGCAACGGTAACGGCGGCGGTAGACGGCGCCGTCGCAAAAAGCGCAAGGGCGGCGGTGGCGTCGCGCAGGGCGAGAATACGCAAAACGCGCAAAACAAGCAAAACCAAAATCAAAGCGCGCAAAAGCAGGAGCAGCGCGCCAAGCAGTCCCAGCCGCAGCAAAAGCAAAAAAATCACGGCAAGGATAAGCAAAAGCAAAACCAAAATCAAAGCCAAGAGGACAACCGCAAGGACACCTACGCGTATGTTCTCGACGGGAATTTGTATATCAATTTGACCAACAAATGCTCGAACGGCTGTGATTTTTGCGTGCGGAACGAGCGCACGAGCTATTACGGCAACTATTTATGGCTTCGCCACGGCGATCCCACGCCCGAAAAGGTGATCGCGCAGGTCAACGGCTTTGGCGATCTGAAACGGTTTAAGGAAGCGGTGTTTTGCGGCTTCGGAGAACCCACCTACCGCGTTGCGGAAATGGTAGCCCTTTGCGATTATTTCCACGAAAAGGGGCTTGCCACCCGCTTGAATACCAACGGGCAGGGCAATTTGATCAATAAGCGGGATATCGTGCCCGAGCTGAAGGGCAAGCTCGATCTCGTGAACGTGTCCTTGAACGCGGCGTCGTCCGAAAAATACAAAAAAATTTGCCGCTCGCAATACGGCGAAAGCGGCTTCGAGGCGATGATAGAGTTTGCCAAGCTTTGCAAGCGTAACGGCGTAAACTGCCGCTTCTCCATCGTCGATTGTATCGGGGAGGAAGAGGTGGAAGCGTGTAAGCGGCTTGCCGAGAGTGTAAAGGTGCCCCTCTATATCCGAAAATATATTGCCGATTCCTAATAGGTGTCAAATGAACGATCTCAAAGAAACGCTCAACAAGCACGCATTTCGCTTTAAGAAGCAGTTTGGGCAAAATTTTATATCCGACGGAAATTTATTGAAATCGATCGTCGACGCGTCGGGGATAGATGAAAATACGACGGTGGTGGAGATCGGTTGCGGTGCGGGTACGCTTACGCGCGCGCTCGCGGCGAAAGCCAAAAAGGTGTATGCGTTCGATATCGACAGGGATCTACAGCCCGTCTTAGCCGAAACCCTTTCGGGCTTGGAAAACGTCGAGGTCATCTTCCGCGATTTCAATAAGATAAACTTAAAAGAGTTCGAAAAGGAGATCGGGGAATATACCGTCGTCGCGAATTTGCCCTACTATATCACCACGCCGCTCGTCGCCAAATTCTTGGAGGAAAGCGACAAGGTGCAGGGGCTTTCGATCATGGTGCAAGAGGAGGTCGCCGACCGTTTTTGCGCCAAGGAAAATACTCCCGAATACGGGTCGATCACGGCGGCGATCGCCCTCAAGGGCAACGCCAAGCTCGTCAAGCGCGTATCGCGCAATTTGTTCTATCCCCGTCCCAACGTCGATTCGGCGGTCGTCAAGATCGATTTTCAGCGCGGTAAGATCGCCGTCAAGAGCGAAAAAGCCTACCGTCAAACGGTCAAGTGCGCCTTTTTGAGCCGTCGAAAAACGCTGGAGAACAACCTCGTCAATTTCTTTAAGGTTTCACGTGAAACAGCCAAGAAAATTTTGGCGGAAGCAGGGGTGGACGAAAAAGCGCGCGGAGAAACGCTTTCGCCCGAGCGTTTGGCAAAGCTGTCCGACGTTATCGTAGACAACGGAATATCGTGACAAGGTCTAAAAGAAAAAAACGGAGCGCTAAACGCTCCGTTTTTTAATATTGTTAAAAAAGCCAAAAGATAGGTAAGCCGCAAAGCAAGCCGAGAACGGCGCCGCCGAGCAGGTCGGACGGATAGTGCAAGCCGAGCGCAAACCGCGCGTAGCCGAGTACGCACCCGAGCGCGTATAAAACGCCCGAAAGCCACGGCAGGAGGGGCAAAAACGCGCTTGCGATCACGAACGCGCTCGCCAAATGCCTGCTGGGGAACGATTTGTTATCGTTGCCCTCCTTTTGGATAAAGGGACGGATATTCGCGCCCGCCTCGCTGTACGGACGGGGACGGGGTATAAGCCGTCGAAGTACGCCCACAAAACACAGACAGAGCACGGGAAAGCCGATAACGGCGCCGATTTTCCAAGCGCCCGACTTCGCCCACCACGCGTAGACGACGAGGGCGGCGTAAACGGCGATAAACAGCCACGTAAGCGCGTAATTGACGAGCACGAGCGTGCGTTTTGCCCAAGGCCGCGCGGCGTAAAACGCCGCGCTCTTTTCATACGTTTTCTTATAATCGTATCCCATAAAAACAGTATACCATAAAAACACGTTATCTTGCAAGTATTTTTGCAAACGAAAGCCCCTCGGAGGGGGTTTCCGAAAGGCTTCCTTGGATAGGAAAGCGCAAATTATGCCTTTTGCGCCTCCGCAATCACCTTATCCACGAGGTTGAAGGGCACTTCCTCGTACGCCAAGAACTCGGATACGAATTTACCGCTGCCGCGCGTCAACGAGCGCAGCTCCATCGTGTATTCCTTGATCTCCGACAACGGCACTTCCGCCGTAATGACCGAGCTTTCGCCCTCGGTGTCCGTACCCATGATCCGACCGCGGCGTTTATTGATATCGCCCATAACGTCGCCGAGATAATCGCTCGGTACGGCGATCTTGAGCTTATGAATAGGCTCTAAAAGCACGGGCTTGGCGTTCTTCAAGCCCTCTTTATACGCGATCGCCGCCGCCATCTTGAACGACAACTCGTTGGAGTCTACGTCGTGATAGCTGCCGTCGTACAGCACCGCTTTCAAGCCCACTACGGGATATCCTGCGAGCGGTCCGTGCTCCATACATTCGCGTAAGCCCTTTTCCACCGCAGGGAAATAATTCTTGGGCACCGCGCCGCCGACGACCTCTTCTTCGAATACGAAATCCTCTTCGGTAGGGGAGAAACGGATCTTGACGTGTCCGTATTGACCGTGTCCGCCCGATTGCTTCTTGTGCTTGCCCTCCGCTTCCGTCGTGCCGCGCACCGTTTCACGATACGCCACCTTCGGCTCGGACAGCTTCACGTCTACGCCGTAACGCGCCTTGACTTTTTTGGCGATGATCTCCAGCTGGATATCCCCTTGACCGCCGATCAACAGCTCGCCCGTTTCGGGGTTTTTCTCTACGGAGAAGGTGTAGTCCTCCTCGCGCAGCTTCGCCAGACCGCCGAACACCTTATCCTCCTCGCCCTTCTTTTCCGCCGTGACCGCCATAAACAGGGTGGGCTTGGGGAAATGGATAGGGGAGAAGCGCACCTTTGCGCTCGGGTCGCACAAGGTGTCGCCCGTGTTCGTGTTGCTCAGCTTGTTCACCGCGCCGATATCGCCCGCCGCCAGCTCGTCGACCGGCTCCATTTTCTTGCCTTTCAATAAGTATACCTGCCCGATACGCTCCTCGCATTCCGTATTCGCGTTCCATACCGTAGAGCCGCTCTTTAACACGCCGCGGAAGCTCTTGAGATAGGACAGCTTGCCCGAATAAGGATCGATAACCGTCTTAAACACCTGTGCGGCAAAGGGCGCGTCCGTTTCCGTGGGAATATTCACCACCTTGTCGCTCGCCAAGTCCTCCGCAAGAGTGTTGAGCCGTTCGCTCGCCTGCGGCATATAGGTAACGATCTCGTTCAAAAGATTGATAACGCCGCGGTTTTGCAACGCCGAACCCGCCATAACGGGAATGGTGTTCACCGAAGCGATACCGATACGGATACCGTGAATGGTTTCCTCTCTCGTCAGATCGCCCGTTTCGAAATATTTATCGAGCAGCACCTCGTCGTTCTCCGCCGCCGTTTCCATCAGTTGCGCTTTCATTTCTTCCACCGCGCCTTTCATAGCCTCGGGAATGGCGATCTCCTGCGGTCCGCCCTCCTTGAACAGGTACGCGCGCTCCTGCAAGGCGTTGATACAGCCCTGCATCTTTCCGTTTTCCATAATAGGGATCTGAATGGGCGCAAGCTTACCTGCGTATTTGGCTTTGAGCGCGTTTACCGTACCCAAATAATCGGCGTTTTCCTTATCCATACCGTTGATAAAGATGATCAAAGGCTTTTTCAGCTTTAAGCAATATTCGATAATAGACTGTGCGCCGATGGGCAACACGCCGTTCGCGCCGATGACCAAGCACGCGCCGCCTGCCGCGCGCAAGCCCTCGTTACGCTCGCCCTCGAAATCGTAATACCCGGGGAGATCGAGTAAATTTATCTTTACGCCGTTCCAAGTGAGATGGGAACAGGAGGTGTAGATGGACATCTTCTTGGCTTTTTCAAGCTCGTCGAAATCGGAAACGGTCGTTCCGTCGGGCACTTTGCCCTGTCTGTCGATGACGCCGCCGTTCAGCAGCATCGCTTCGCAAAGGGTGGTTTTTCCCTCGCCGCTGTGTCCAACTACCGCAATGTTACGAATGTTCATATATAGAACCCCCAAAAAATTTATTGTAAAACGATCCGACCTCGCGCCAAACCGCAATACTACCTCGTAAATGGTTGTACTTATTATAATATATTTTCTCACATTTTTCAAGGGAATTTTGATAAAATTTTGTAAAAAATGAAAATTTTTTTCGTTTTCTTCAAAAAACCCGCCCGAATAGGGGGAAAGAGCGCGGATAGCCGTTGACAAACGGGTCCAAAGGGAGTATAATAGAAGCCGAGGATAACGAAAATGCAACGGATTTATTTTGATCACGCGGCGACCACGCCGCTCGATAAAAGAGTGCTGGATAAAATGTTACCGTATTTTACGGAGCTGTACGGCAACGCCGATTCCCCTCACCAAACGGGGCGAAGGGCGATGGCGGCGGTAGACGCCGCGCGCGATCTGATCGCGGAACGGCTGGGCGCCAAGAAAAACGAGATCTATTTCACCTCGGGCGGTACGGAAAGCGGCAACTGGGCTATGCTCGGCGCGGCGCGTGCGCGCCGCAAGGAGGGCAAAACGCGCGTTATTTTGTCGAGCGTCGAGCATCACGCCCTCTTATCCTCGGCGGAAAGATTGCAAAACGAGGGGTTCGAGATCGTGTATTTGCCCGTGAACGAGGGGGGCAGGGTCGAGGTGAACGCGCTGAAGGAAGCGATCACCGATACCACCGCGCTCGTCGCGGTGATGACCGCCAACAACGAAACGGGGGTCTTGCAGCCGATAGAGGAATGTGGCGAGCTCGCCCACTCTCACGGCGCGCTGTTTTTTACCGACGCCACCCAAGCTGCGCCCTATATGCCGATCGATACGAGCGCGTGGAACGCGGATATGATCGCGTTTTCCGCACATAAATTTTACGGACCCAAAGGCGCGGGGGCGTTGTATATCAAAAACGGCGTAAGGACGGAAAAGCTGATCGGCGGCGGCGAGCAGGAGCGGGGCTTGCGCGGCGGTACGCTCAACGTGCCCAATATCGTCGGGCTTGCCGAGGCGTATAGGCTGGCGATAGACGAAATGGCGGAAAGCAACGAAAAATTGCAAGGTCTTTCCGCGCTGTTTAGAAAAGAAACGGCGAAGATACGGGGAATAACGCGCAACGGCGATAGCGAAAACGCCCTGCCCTCCGTGCTCAATTTGCGGATCGAGGGGGTGGAGAACACCGCGTTTTTGTATAATATGGACCTGCGCGGCGTGTCCTTGGCGGCAGGTAGCGCGTGCGCGAGCGCGTCCGTCAAGCCCAGCCACGTATTGACGGCGATGGGCTTGCGCGAAAGGGAAGCTAAGGAGAGCGTACGGTTCAGCTTGGGTAAGAATAACACGGAGGAAGAGATCGTCCGCGGTACGGCGCTTATGCGAGAGGTAGTGGAACGGCTCCGTGGGTAAAAAAGGATAAAAAAAGCAAAAAAATACCCGTTGGAATACTTTACGAAAGAAAAAAAATATGATATAATACAAATAGAACGAAAACGCGGAGGTAATGGAGATGGCACGTTTTATAACGGATGAATGCGTAGCTTGCGGCGCTTGCGCGGATACCTGCCCTGTAGGAGCGATCGTACTTGGCGACGCAGGTATCTACGTTGTGACCGACGAATGCGTAGACTGCGGCGCTTGCGAAGACGGATGCCCCGTTGGCGCGATCAAAGCGGAATAAACCGACGAAAGCAAAAGAAAGAGCGCGGACGAATCCGCGCTCTTTCTTTTTCGGCGTTTGCCCCTCGCTTTGTCATTGCAATTTGGCTTTAGCTATTTGGCGTAGCCAAGCTTAAACGCTTGCCTCATTAGGGGAAATGATTTCCCCTAAAACTCCATATGCTTATGAGAAAATGAATTGCCTTAATTCACTTTGCAGTATTCTTTCAATATTGCGAAGCAATAAGGATGTCCCCATATTCCATCGAATTCCGTTGGGGTTGAAACGGGCATTTGATTTAAGGCGTTATTCAAGTTTTCATAGGTAAATGTGTAAGGTCTATTATCCTTTATTCTTGAAATATATAAACCGCCTTCCCTTAATTCATAAGTAAAAGGTTTCATTGTAATAGTATAAAAAGTTTTTCCTTCGTTTTTTCTTAACCAATCCTTTGATACAACCATTATTTTCTCCTTTTATCGAGTATATTCTACATAAGTAACTGGGGCATACATATAAACTTCGTCCAATGATATATTGCGGGTTCCCCATTCTTTGTGATAATTATTTTTATAATATACGCTATATACGTAAATTTTTACGGATTTCGTATAATGTGGTATGATATATTCGCTTTTTTGATTTTTCTCGCTATCAATACAATATTTTTTATAAGTTGTTCTATATGGACTATATGTCGTTTCTTCTCCATATACATCATAGCATTGAAAGATAAAATTGACTGCTGATACTACATAATCGCTATTATTCTTTATATTGATAATGATACTTGAATTTTTGCTGTTCTGCCATATGTATCCGCTTACAGCAACGGGGGATTTTTCTATAAAGCAATTTTGTATTTTTATTTGCTCTTGAATAACTTGTTGGGCTTCTTTTTGTGTTTTGTTGCAATTTATACCACAAGCAAGCCCCAAATACGCAAGCACAAAGAGAAGCGCTATAACTTTTTTCTTTGATACTTTCAAGTTATTACCACCCTAAATGTTAATATAAATTTTTTTCAAAAGTTACGGTTTCGTTATCAACATCTACTCGCGCTTTATAGCCAACAGCCATCCAACTTGATGCATAAGAGTGGGTTGCTGTATTTGCCCAATATGACTGCTTATATTTTTTTGCCGTATCAGGTAGAGAAAATCCTAAAATTTCTTCTATTTGTGGATAGGTAAGACAAATTCTCATTTTTCCCGAAGACAATAAAAATTCGGTTAATTTTCTATATTTCGCACTTACTTTTTCTAGTTGAGCCTTATTATTTTGCAAAGGCTCAATAATTTGCGTGGTTTCATTTTTTTCTTCTAACGCTTTAACTTTATTTTCCAATACTTTAATTCGCTCCAACATTTCCAAAATCACTTGACTATATTCCATAACGAGTCCTCCGTTTGATTTTTTGTAATTGTATTTTATCATATAAAAATGTAATTGTCAACTATTTTGATGTAATTTATTTAATTTTTTCAAAAAATAAAAACGGAATACATTTTTTATATAAAATTACGTAAAAAACAAATCGCAAAAAAAGAAATAATCCGAACATCTCGCCGACTAAAATCAGCTTTGGGTTCGGATTATATTCGCTTGGCGCAGAGAAGAGGATTTGAACCTCCGGACGAGTTCCCCCGTCACACGATTTCCAATCGTGCTCCTTAAACCACTCAGACATCTCTGCAAATAGGGCGTTTTCTAAACGCCTATTTATATTACTGTATTTTTTGAAAAA
>JAFURP010000009.1 GCA_017471785.1 Clostridia bacterium
GCGTCCTCCTCGCCCTCGTGCTGTATGGAGTACATCTCCTCCACCGTGTCGTTCATAGCGAACAACACTTCGGCGTTACCCGTTTTCAGCACCTCCACCGTTTGATGGTTCAAATCGCAAAGAAGCCGTATAAACCTTTGCAGCTTTTCGTTGCCCTCAAGCTCGGTAGCCATTACAGCTCCACTCCGTTCAGCTTCAAAAGCTCTCTCGCGCTCTCTACGCTGTCCACGCCCGTCTTGTTCTTGATGGGCGCAAATTCCTTTTCACGCACGACTTCGAACGGAAGCACGCTCTTCATAGGCTTGATAAGATCGACCGCAAGCGTTTCGAACTTTTTACCGTTCTCTTTCTCGGGCTTTCTCGTTACGCCGTCCTCGCAAAGACACTCGATCTTCTTTTCCACGATATGCACGGGGATCTTGTTATTGACGATCTCCTCAAGCTGCGTCAAGCGGAACAAATAATTCATGATCGCGCCGTAGCAATACGCCAGATCGCCGTTTTCGTCCTTTTGGTTCGCCATTTCGTCCGTCAGCTCGTAATACTCGATAATATCGGGTTGCGTGCCGTCCATACACAAAACGCCCACCTTTTCGTAGGGGTTGGTCTTGCAAATGACCTTCGCGCCGCAGTTTACGCCGCTGTCGATCGTCGCGCCGACGAATACGGGGTCGGCAATACGTTGCAATACGTTATCCACCGCGTAGATGTTGAGCCATTCCACGCCGCGCTTATGCAAGTCCTCGCAAAGCCCCGCGCGCTTGAGCGAGCCGAACCAACCGCCGTTGCCGTTGGGCGAAAGCGCGGGAGTATCCTTCGTTTCCAAGAAGATCTTGCCGTTGAAATCGACCGCGGGCGCCATATCCTGCTTGAAGAATTTCACTTCCGATTCGGGATAGCCGAAGTAATTATGCGCTTTCCAAAAGCTCGTCGTTTGGTCGTGATTTTTATCGCTCGTCATAATATAGAGAGGAACGATCGCGCCGCACTTTTCGTTAACCTCCGCCAAGTTCTTCATTTGTTGCTCGAAGATGTAAAGGGGCTTTGTAACGCCGATATCGTACGCGCCCTTGGGACCGTCCACGCCGAGGCGCGTGCCCATACCGCCTGCAAGCAGCACCGCGGCTACCTTGCCCTGTTGAATGGCTTCCACGCCGATTTTTTCAAACTCCGCCTTTCTCTTTTCGATCGCGGAAAGTCGAAGCCCTGCGATCGGGCGGATATCCCTGCCCTTACCGCTCATATCGGTCGGATTCGCGAGCGCCTCCTCGAAATCCCAATTGATGTTTTCGATCGCGGAAAGAAGCTTTGCCCTTCCTGCCTCGTCAAGCTCGTCGTAGTAACGCAACAGCTGCGTTTGTCC
This sequence comes from Clostridia bacterium, assembly GCA_017471785.1. Taxonomy (GTDB): domain Bacteria; phylum Bacillota; class Clostridia; order Christensenellales; family Borkfalkiaceae; genus Scatosoma. The sequence continues at coordinate 1,364 of JAFURP010000009.1, forward strand.
CTTGCTTTCCAAAAGCGCTTTTGCCTGTTCGTAATTCATAGTGTAACACACTCCTTGCCTTTTTTCTTATTGTAACAAATTACGGCGAGGAAAGCAAGTTTTTGAAGTGAATTTATCAAAAAATTCTTTACTTTTTTTGTGGAATTCTTTCACGCGCTTTACAACCGCGAAAAAATATGCTATACTGAACATATGAAGATATGTGCGAAAATCAAGAAGTATCTCCAAGCCAAATTTTTGGGTTTGTCCTTTCCGCTCGTTTGCGAGGTGCGCGGCGTAACGGACAGGGAAACGCAGGGCGCGCTCGTACAAAGCGCGGACGGCGACTCCTTACAGATCGTGCATACGCCGACGGATACGTTGCCCTACCGCGTGTTCGTATATAATATCGAGATCAACCGACTGATCGGTCATATCGATAAACGGCTCGCCAAAAAGCTCGTGAAGTTCTACGGTAAAAGCTTTTGCCGCGACGGGACGATCGTAAGCCGCACGGGCGGCTTGCCGTATAAATATTACGGGTGTACGCTGGAAATTTCAGACGAGATGCAAGCCATGAAGGACGTGGAGGATTTTCGCCATTTACGCGGCGAATGAAAAGAGGTGCGACGAAAAACGTCGCACCTCTTTTTTTCTTTTTTACGGTTATTTTTCGAAAAACGCCACGCCGATCGCGTTAGGTCCTACGTGCGTGCCGATGGTACTGCCGATCATATACGCGGGCACTTCTTCCGTATGCTCCGCCCAAAGAGAGGAGCTGTCGCGTAAATACTTTTGGAGCAGGGTATCGTTCAAGCCCGACCATACGACCCCGTAGGGCATAGTAAAATCGATCCCTTTTTTCGCCACCAACGAGTTGAGCAAATTGTTGCCCTTTTTCGAGCCCATCGCCTTGCCCACGAGCTTGATCTCCCCGTCCACGACGGCAACCACGGGCTTGATGGAAAGCAGCTCGCCGGCAAACGCCACCGCCGCGGAAATGCGACCGCCCTTTTTCAAATATTCCAGCGTATTGAGCATCGCCATTACGTTGATCTTCGATTTCACCCGATCGAGCGTTTGCGCGATCTCCCTTGCCGAACGCCCCTCCTGCACGAGGCGTATCCCGTATTGGCAAAGCAAGCGCTCCCCGATACAGGCGTTCATACTGTCCACCACGAATACCTTATCGCCGTATTTTTCCGCCGCCCGCTTCGCGCCTTGATAGGTACCCGAAAGCTTGGAGGAAATGGTGATCAAAACCACCTCGTCCCCGTTCTCCGTCCACTTTTCAAACGCTTCCTCGAAGCGAAACGGGCTGATTTGGCTCGTTTTGGGAAGCTCGTCGCTCTCGATGAGCTTTTCGTAAAAGGTATGCGGAAGCAGATCGACGCCGTCGAAATACTCTTCCCGTCCAAACCCGATGATCATGGGGATCATCTCGACCCCCAGCCTTTTTGCCTCCGCTTCGTTGATATCCGAAGCCGAATCTACCGCTATCCGTATCATAATTTTATTCTCCGTATCGATCACATATTTTTTGCAAATTATTGCTGATCAAAGTCAAGCTTTGATATAAAATCCTCCGATCCTCCTCTTTTAAGCCCTCGCTCGCCTCGAGCAACACCTCGTCGATCCTCGCGGCGATATACGCTCCCGTTCGTTTGCCCTTTTCCGTCAAGACCAAGGGCGCTTTATACCGCTTTTTCGCCGTCGAAAGACAACTTAAAAAACCGTTCGCTTCCAAATATTCGAGGGAACGGGAGATCGCCGCCTTGTCCTCGTCGCAACGCTCGCAAAGCGCCGCCGCCGTCAAGCCGTCCTCCTTATATAAATAATATAGACAGCTTACGTGCGGACTTTTCAAATCGAACTCCGCCATCTCCTCCGTCTTGATCTTCCGTATCGCCCGTCCGATCTTCGCGATCAGGATCGTAAACGCTTCAAACCGTTCTTGCATATTTTTTTCTCCTGCTTGTTGATAAAACAACAAGTATAGTATACACCTTACAAGTTGTTTTGTCAACAAGTTTTTCCCTAAAAGCGCAAAAAAAATACGGCGTACGGAAAAACCGTAGCCGCGTTTTATTTTTTTATGAAATTAAGCTTTGGCGATCCGTTTTTTGGGAGTGTTTTGCGCCATTGCTTGCGCCGTCCAGCTTGCCTGACGGGCAAGGCGGGCTTCCTCGAACAAATCGATCTGGCTGAGGATCGCACCCTTAAAGGCATCGGCGTCGCGCACCTTATCGACGATCACGCCGAGCGCCGTGGTGACGCGAATTTTATTCGCGTTAAAGACCCTGCCCCAAAAGGTGGTTTCCACGTATACGTTGAGGATCTTATTAAGGGGCACGTCGATCGCGCGTCTACGCACGTTGCCCGATTTACGGACGAGGCGTTTATTCGTGAGCACGAGCTCGGTATGCGCGTAAGCGACGGAAGCCTTGATCGCGAGAATGAGCGGTATCAAGAGCAACCAACAAAAGAGGATACCCAAGATCCATTTGCCGACGAGCGACCATTTGTCCCGACGAGCCACTTCCACGATCAGTTCGTTTTCGTATAAATGATTTTCAACGTATCTACTCATACAAACCCCTTTTACGGAAAATTGGATTACTATATATTATTTTACACCACTCGGCGGAAAAAGTCAATATCTTTTCCATAATTTGTAAGCGTTCGTACGAAAATTTTACGAGAGCGTACGGGAAGCGGCGGTAAAAACCTTGTTCAAGGGCAAGAACAGCGTGGCGACGGTAAGCCCCACGCACGCCGTTTGAGCGAGCATAAAGGGTAACGAGGAGATAAAATACGCCCTCGTCGTATTCCAAGAAAACGCGTACCAAAGGGGGGTGAGCAGGTTGTCGAGCATAGTAAAGCCCACCGTGCAAACGCACGCCGTGACGATCGTTTGCGGCAGGCGTTCCGTTCCCTTCTTCTTGCTCCGACCGAGCGCGCCGCAAACCGCCGCGAGCGCATCGTAGTATACGAGATACAAAACGAGCACGACGGGATAAAAGCCGAACACGATCTGTCGCAAGAGAGAAAACGCCGTCGCCGCCGCCATACCGCGCTTGATACCGAACGCGTACGAAAAGGATACGAACAGTACCGTGACGATCTCCACCCCGGGGATAAAGGACAACGCAAGCTGCGCCGCGATCGTAAACGCGACGAACACGGCGATATAGGCGCACTCCTTTGCCGAAGCCGCCAAGCCCTTTTTATTTCTCCCGTTTTCCACGCGCGGAACGCGCCGCATATCCTCTTTCATCTCGTACCTGCCCCGCTTCTTTTCACTAAAACCGATATTAGAACGACCAAGCCTCGTACGCCCATATATAGTATCCATCCTCCACTACGATAAGCTGTGAAGCACCGTAATTGGACGAGCCGTAGGTCGCGCCGTTATATTCCTTGCCGTAATCGGCGTTGGCGTTTGCCGCGTCCGAGGTGTAGAGCATCCAGCTCGTCCCGCTCGTCATAGAAGGATCGGTTTCGTTGGCTTTGCCTCCAACGCTCGTGATCATACCGTCCGCGATCTCGAAAGAGATCTCGCCCTCCTCCTGCAACGCGTTCATAGCGTCGAGCAAGGTAGCCGCGCCGTCCGTTTCGTCTACCCGAACGACGAGGAGCGTTTCGCTCGCCTCGATTACCGTTGCGGAAACGGCGGCGTCTTTGCACGAAGCAAAGGCAAACAGCGAAAGGATCGCCGAGAGTATAATGGTTACTATCGTTTTGCACTTAAACATAACGACCTCCTAAAAATAAAATTCCGTGTATCCTATCCAAGGCACACGGAAAAAGTAAGCGCAAAAGACCGCGGCTTCGCGGCTTTTCAAACGCACTCGTCCGCGTCCCCTCGGAAAGCTCGTTTCATAAAGCACGCGGCAGGTCTCCCGACTTACGGCGTTTTATCGCGCTTCTTTCCTTCCCACTTTCGCAGTGAAAAGAAGCAAACGCCCTTACGGTTGCGGGGGCAGTGGAGCAACGCTTTCGCTTTCTCTCTTCCCTATTAAACGCTTCTCGCAAGAAGCGTACCGCGGCTTCGTTAAATTGTGTTTTATATCAGAGCGAAGAAAGCAATTCCGCTCTCGTTTTCGTAGACAGCCAACCGCAAGAAACGGAGTTGGGGCCTACGTGCGAGCCGATGACCGGTCCCATAATGGTAATCAGCGGCTTCACGCCCGTCTTGGCTTCGATGAGCGCGGCAAGCTCGTTCGCGCCCTTTTCGTTATCCGTATGCACGACGATAGCGATCTTTTGCTCGTCCATAGGCGCAAGCGCCATATGTTCCGTTACGCGCGAAAACGCCTTTTTCATCCCCTTGCATTTTTCGACGACCTTCAGTTTGCCCTCCTCGTCGAATACGAGCATGGGCTTTATATTGAGCATAGTACCGAATACGGCGGAAACCGCGGACACGCGCCCTCCCTTTTGCAAATAGAACAAATTGTCGGGTATGATACAATGCTGTATCTTATGCCGCGCTTCCATCAAATAATCGTACGTTTCTTTCGCCGTCATACCCTTGTCGCGGCAATCGCAGGCAAGCTGCACCAAAAGCCCCTGCCCTATGGTAGCCGTCAACGGGTCGAGCGCGTACACGGTGAAATCGGGATATTTTTTCTTCATATCCTCCGCCGCCTGACGGGTGATCGTGATGGTATTAGCTAGCCCCGACGAGATCATAAAATGCACCACCTCGCGCGCGCCTGCTTCGGCAAGCTTGGTAAAATGCTCCATATGCGCTTCGTAATTGAGCTTCGCCGTCCGAGGAAACGCGCCGCCGCGCACCTTACGGTAAAATTCCACGTATTCCTCGTTCGTGGAAAAATTATCGAAGCTCTCTTCGATCCGTCCGTTTTTCTCCATCGTAAAGGTCAAGGGCACGAACCAAATATTCCGCGCTTCCACGTAATCCTTTTTCAAATCGCAGGTCGAATCGGTAGATACTTCAAATAACGCCATATCTTTTCTCCTTTCCAAATCTTACTCTTCAATTTATTATATCACACTCCGTTTTTTCTTGTCAAGAAAATTGTCGTATTTTTTAGAAAATGTCATATTTTTTTATGACAAAGCAAAAAAAGACGAAAGTTTTTGATTTCCGCGGAAAAAAATGAAAGTTTTTTTCTTAAAAGACTTGAAAAAATCGGGAAAACCCGTTATAATATAGATAGACTGTTTACCGTGGGGTTTTGCGGAACGCGGCAAACGGACATAAAACCGTAAAGGACGGCTGGAAATTTATGACTTTACAGGACTATTTACAACTTCGCAACGGCACGGACGTTCGGGGCGTTGCTTGCGAGGGCGTAGAGGGCGAAAGCGTTACGCTCACGGAAGAAGCCGTGGAGAATATCGCCAAAGCCTTTTGCGTTTGGCTCATTTCCCGTACGGGAAAAACGCAAGTCACGGTCGCAGTCGGTTACGATTCGCGTATCACCTCCCCCGCCCTTTGCGAAGCGGCTGTAAGAGGGATCACGCAAACGGGACACGCCGCGATAGTTACGGGGCTTTCAAGCACCCCCTCTATGTTTATGCTCTTAAAGGACGAGCAGCGGCAAACGGAGCGATTTTGCCACGGCTCGATCATGATCACGGCAAGCCATTTGCCTTTTAACCGCAACGGTATGAAATTCTTCTCGCACACGGGCGGTTTGGAGGGCTCGGACGTCAAGGAGATCCTCGACCTTGCCGCCACCTACCGTTTTGCGGAAACGAATACTTACGGCGAGAGAGTAGATTTGCCCTATTTGGACGAATACGCGGCAAACCTCGTGGAAAAGGTGAGAACGGCTTGCGGCGAGGAAGCGCCCCTTTCGGGCAAGCGCATCGTCGTCGACGCAGGCAACGGCGCAGGCGGCTTTTTCGTGGATAAGGTGCTCGTACCTCTCGGCGCGGACACGACGGGCTCGCAATTTTTAGAACCCGACGGCACCTTCCCCAACCATATACCCAACCCCGAAAACGCGGAAGCGATGGATTCGGTGTGCGCGGCGGTAAAGGCGGCGAACGCCGACTTCGGTATCATCTTCGATACGGACGTGGATAGAGCGGGCGCGGTGGACAAGGACGGCACGGAGATCAACCGCAACCGTTTGATCGCGCTCATTTCCGCCATTTTGCTTGCCGAGAGAACGGGCACGATCGTTACCGATTCGGTGACCTCCGACGGCTTGACCAAATTCATCACGGCGCGCGGCGGCAAGCATTTGCGCTTTAAGCGGGGCTATAAAAACGTTATCAACGAAGCCGTTCGGCTCAACGAATCGGGCGAATACGCGCCCTTGGCGATCGAAACGAGCGGACACGCGGCGCTGTTGGAAAACTATTTCCTCGACGACGGCGCGTACCTCGTTACGAGGCTCCTTATCGCGATGGCGAACGCCGCGAAAAGAGGTGAAAACCTCATCGATCTTATCGAAAGCTTGGCTATGCCCGTCGAAGCGCAGGAGCTGAGAGTAAAATTCGTAGCGGGCTGCGATTTCAAGGAGCTTGGAAGGAAGGTCCTCGCGGATTTTGCTGCATACGGGCAAAACTTGTATTACGCACGCCCCGCCGACGATAATTTCGAGGGCTTTAGGCTTTGTTACGACGATATGCACGGCGACGGCTGGGCGCTGATCCGTATGAGCTTGCACGACCCCGTTTTGCCTATCAACGTGGAGAGCGACCGCACGGGCGGCAGCGTCAAGATCGTCAAGGATCTGTATTATTTCTTGCGGAAATACGATTTCCTCGACATCACCCCTATCGAAAACGCGATCGCCGCGTGGAGAAGCGAAAAGATCGAAACGCTGAAGGTCAAATTTGCCGGTCGCGGCAACCCTGTTCAAAAATAAAAAAATATAATAGGCGATGGCAAAACCGAAAGGTTGAGCAGCGCCAAATAAGGAGAATCCAAATGGACGTACAAAAAACTACCATCAACGCGATAAGAGTATTATCCGCGGAAGCTATCGAATCGGCAAAATCGGGTCATCCCGGGCTGCCCCTTGGTTGCGCGCCTATCGCTTACGCGCTTTGGCAAAACTTCTTGAGGTTTAACCCGAAAGACCCTAAATGGGATAACCGCGATAGATTTATCCTCTCCGCGGGGCACGGCTCTATGCTCAACTATTCCCTCTTGTACCTTTACGGCTTCGGGCTGCAAAAAGAGGATCTGATGAAATTCCGTCAATTCGGCTCCAAGACCCCCGGGCATCCCGAATTCGGTCACACGGTGGGTGTGGAAACGACGACGGGTCCCTTGGGTCAAGGTATCGCGAACGCCGTCGGTATGGCGCTTGCCGAGGCAAATCTTGCCGCAAGATATAATAAAGAGGGCTATAAGGTAGTCGACCACTACACCTACGCGATTTGCGGCGACGGTTGCTTGCAAGAGGGCATCTCGTACGAGGCTTGCTCGTTCGCCGGTACGCACGGTCTCGGAAAGCTCATTCTCTTCTACGACGATAACGACATCACGATCGAGGGCGATACGGACGTGACCTTCAAGGAAAACGTAGGCGCGCGTTTCGCGGCGCAAAATTGGCAGGTCCTGCACGTAGACCTCGTATCCTCCCCCGACGATATCGACGCGCTGAACGCGGCGATCGAACAGGCAAAGGCGAAAACGGATAAGCCCTCCGTCATCATTTGCCATACGCGCATCGGCTACGGCTCGCCGCTCGAGGGCAGCGAAAAATGCCACGGCGCCCCCCTTGGTGCGGAAAATCTTCAAAGGACCAAGGAAAAGCTGGGCTGGGAATATCCTCCCTACGAGTGTCCCGAAGAAGTATTCGCGCATTGCGCGGAAGCGGCTAAGACAGGCGCGGCGGCGGAAGTGGCTTGGAAGAAAATGTTCATCGATTACGAGAACGAATATCCCGAGCTTGCCGAGGAATACAAGAACGTTATGGCAGGCGTGAAGCCGGACGAAGCGGACCTCGACGATCTGTACGATTTCGATAAGCCGATGGCTACCCGTCAAACCTCCGCAAAGGTGCTCAACAAGCTCGCGGCGAAAATGCCCGCGCTCACGGGCGGCTCGGCGGACCTTGCGCCCTCCAACCTTTCGGATATGAAGAATACGGATACGATCACCTACGGCGATTTCTCCCCTGCCAACTTCGCGGGTAGAAACCTCCACTTCGGTATCCGCGAGCACGCTATGGCGGCGATCGCAAACGGTATGCAGCTCCACGGCGGTATGCAAGCGTACTGCGCGACCTTCTTCGTGTTCTCCGATTATTGCAAGCCCGCAATGCGTTTGTCGGCGCTTATGAAATTGCCCGTGACTTATATTATGACGCACGATTCGATCGGCGTGGGCGAGGACGGTCCTACCCATCAACCCGTAGAACAGCTGATCATGCTCCGTTCCGTACCCGGACTTAAAGTATACCGCCCTGCGGACGGTAAGGAAACGGCGGCGGCGTGGATCTCCGCGGTAACGGGGAACGAACCCACCGTACTCGTGCTCACCCGTCAAGCGCTTCCTCAATACGAAAGCAGCGGCAAAGAGGCGCTCAAAGGCGGCTATATCCTCGAAGATTGCGAGGGTACGCCCGACGTACTCCTCGTGGGTACCGGCTCGGAGATCGAGCTTTGCGTCAAAGCGAAAGCGGCGCTCGCCGAACAGGGCGTCAACGCGCGCGTCGTTTCGATGCCTTGTATCGAGGAATTCGAAAAGCAAGCGGCGGACTATAAGGAAAGCGTTCTCCCTGCAAGCGTAAAAGCTCGCGTTTGCGTGGAAGCAGGCTCGCCTTACAGCTGGTATAAATACGCAGGCGACTGCGGCGAGATCGTGGCTATGACCACCTTCGGCGCGTCCGCGCCTGCCGGCAAGCTCTTCCCCCACTTCGGCTTCACCGTAGAAAACGTAGTGGAAAAGGCGCTCGCCTCCATCGAAAAAACGAAATAAGCGCAAAAGCCCCGACGATCGTCGGGGCTTTTTTTGAAAATTTTCGCCTGTTTATCACTTTTTCACAACGCAGTTTACGCATTTACCTTTTATAATAATACCCGTAAACAGGCTTACCCGTTTCCTTATTCCGAGGAACACCTCCATATAATTGCAAAAGCGCACGCCTCGCGGCGTGCGCTTTTGTTCGTTTCGTAATTTATACCGACAACGCTTGCAACGCGGCGACGATCTCCGTATCCGCACCGTAGCTTTCCGCCGCCGTTTTCGTTCCGTCCTCAGGCAAAACGCCCCTACCGTGTATGCAATTACCGCTCACGGGCCAACAAATTTTCGCCGTCGTCAGCTTCACGGCGTCCCCCTCCAAAAGCCGTATGGGATAGGTCGTTTGCATAATACCCTTACCGTAGGTCTTTGCCTCGCCGCTCCGATAGGACAAGCAAATATCCCCGTAAGCGATCGCGCCGTAATCGAGCATACAGCCGATCAAGCACTCGGAAGCGGAAGCGGTCGTATTATCGGCAAGCACGGTAATACGGCTGTCCGCGCTAAAATATTCGTCGTAATAATTACCGCGCGCGGAAAAGGTTTCACTGCTATCGTTATAATTCGCCACCGCTACCACGGGTCTACGCTTATCCGAATTTTTACAAAAATAGCTTGCGATGTCCTGCATAATATCGAGAAAACCGCCGCCGTTGCTACGCAGATCGAGCACGAGGTTTTTCTTCCCCTCTTGCTTAAACAGCTCCATCGCCCCCTCGAACTCGTCCGCCGCGTTCCCGTTGAACTGCGTTAAACGGATATACGCCGTATCGTTCGCCAAAGCCGCCAAAGGACTTCCCACCGCTTTTTTATCCGCCGCGTTCCCGCCCGTTAAACGGTAAAAAGCGGCGTTCGTGCGGTAGAATACGTAATTTTCCACGTAATCCGATTTATACAGCCGCACCGTCCTATCCGCGCCGTTCATACGCGCGGTCACGAAGAACGCCTCGCCGCTTTCCAAACCGTCCACGAACGCCTTGAACTCGTCGAATACGACGCTTTGTTTCAGCGACTCCTCGCTCTTACCGAAAGCAACGACGCTCTCGCCCTCGACGATACCCGCTTCTTCGGCGGGCGAATTGCCGCAAACGCGCGTTACGAGCATTTGATCGTTGCCCTCCGCGGTCTTGATCAAAAATACCAACCCCACGCCGTTTTGTTCGCCCTTTGCCTCCGATTGCACGAGGTCGTACTCGTCACCCGTCATATATTGAGAATATTCGTCGAGCAGATCCTCGTTCACCGCGTTGAAAAGGGTACCGTAAAATTCCTCGTCGGTGATCTCCTCGTAATAGTCCGACTGCACGCGGTCTTTCAAGCGTACGAGAGAACGGAGCTCGGGGTCGAGAAGCAGCCAACAAAAGCCCATACCGCCCAAAAAGCAAAGAACGGCAAGCGCGACCGCCAACACGCGGCGCGTTGCCTTTCCCATTCGTTTTTTACTCTCTTTTTTCTCTTTCTCTACCGTATCTTCCTCTTGTAAACGGTCCATATTTTCTCCTTACTGCCTTTATTTGCCGAGCAAACGGTGAATGACGGTCATTACGCGGAAGGAAACGGCGTCGGAAAAGGAACGGATATTTAAGCCCGTCGCCTTTTCTATCTTATCCAAGCGGTATAAGAGGGTGTTCCTATGCATATATAAATTGCGCGAGGTTTCGCTCACGTTCAAGCTGCTGCGCAAAAACTCCTCTGCCGTGGACAGCATTTCCTCGTCCTCGAACAACTCGCGAAAGCTTTCGTCCGTAAGATCGGTTAAGTACTCCGTCAATTTGTTTTCCGGCACGTCCTCGAGCATCTTTACGAGGATAAATTCCCGATAGGAATGTACGTTGCCCTTCGCCTCGAACACGTCGGCGTAACGAAGCGCGTTCTCCGCGCGCGCGTACGATTGCGACACGTCCTTTAATTCGTGTACGGTCGAGCCGACCCCCACAGCCACGTCGATCCCCAGCTCCTCTTTAAGCGACTGCGCCAAAAATTCGGCGTAATCGACGGAGGATTGATACTCGTTCTCGCTCCTGTCGAGGAACTTGACGAGCGCGCAGGTCTCCTCGCTCATTTGCACGGCGGTATCGAGGGTGTTGCCGCCGTATTGTTCGATCACGGCGAGCGTTTCGGTCATCATCTTGGGCACGCGCAAAACGAGGGCGAAGCACGCCGCGCCGCGCACGGAAAATTTGGTCGCGTATTTATACACGCCGAGCGTCGAACATTCGCCGAGCAAGATGCGTTTCAAGTATTCGGTCTTGGAAAGCTCGGCTTCCCGATCGACGGAGCTTTCGATATAGGCGGGGAGCAGGGTCGCCAAAGCGAACGCTTCTTTGCCCACGCCCACCAAAACGCCGATATACCCCGCGTTTTTGAAAGAGAAGCGGAAATAGGTGTAGCTGCCGTCGTCGGTGATACCCTCGAACTGTTTATCGCAAACGGGCACGCCCGACGCCCTGCCGTTTTCGGGATAAAAGGCGAGGGAGATTTGTAATTTTTCCGAGAGCTCCCGAACGATCTTCTCTATTTCTTTCATAATTTTCCTCCTTGGAAAAGCCGCGCAAAAAGGCGCGATCGGCGCTTACGATACTATTATACCCCAAACGCAAAAATTTTTCAAGGATTTTTCGACACGGCCGCCCTCTATTCTTAAAAAACTTTCCAACTTTTTCATAAAAAACGCAAAAAGTTTTTTCTTTATTATTGACATATTCTTTGGAAAGTGATATAATACAATAAAGTATACGTTTTATTATGCCAAACTATAGGTACATAAACGAATTTTGAATTTTTTTATAGGAGATTTGTCATGAGCAACATCAACACGAATTCCTTTGCGTACGGCGCGGATACCGTACCCGAAACGCTTCCCGAAACGAGCGGAGCGCCCAAGACGGAAGCAAAGCCCCCCAAGAAGAAAAACGTTGCAAGCCGTATTTTTGCGTTGCTGCTCGCAGCCGTCAGCGTTGCGATCGTATTCCTCTTGAAAGTCAACGTGATCGTAGGTAACGCGGCGCAAGAGCTTACGCTCTTTGCAGCGATCAAAGACTTGTTCGGCGGCGCCGCCGCATACAAGCTCTTCGGTTTACCCACACTCGCCTCTACGGCGCGCTTTGCCGGTATCGGCGCGGCGATCGCCCTCTATTTGCTCGTGCTTTCGATCGCGCTTAGCGTGATTTTCGCGCTTATCGCGTTGTTCAGCGGCAAGAAAGCGCCCGCGTTGCTTCGCTTGGTGGCGTTCTTCTTCACCCTCGGCTTTGCGGCGTACGCGATCGTAATTTATATGTATACTTCCGTAGCTGCCGACAAAGGCGTGATCGATCTCTACTCGATCGCCCCCGCGGCAGTCGGCGCGCTGATCTACTTCGTACTCGGCGTAGCGAAGATCGGCAAGAAGGCTTGGATCAACGCGATCCAGCTTCTCCTTTCCATCGCGGCTATGGGCGCGCTTGCTTATATGCTTATCAAATACGGCACGGATTTCAATAAGGGCGTAAGTCCCCTCGTTTCCTTTAGGATCGCGGTGATCGCGATCGTAGCGGTTGCGTTCCTTTCCGTACTTATCGGTGCGATCCGTTTGCAAACGAAGAAAGGTTTGGGTATCGACCTCGTTCGTTATATCCTTCAGCTTCTCATCGGCGGCGCGGCTTGCTACGTGGCGATCGCAAGCAAGGCGACCGATAAAACGTTCCTTATCCTCACCATCGCTGCGGCGGCGGTGTCGCTCGTGCAAATCGTTATTTGCGTGATCCAAAAGAAAGGTTGCTGCAAGAAAGCCAAGAAAGCGGCTAAGGCTGAAAAGGTAGAAGAGGAAGAAGCGGCTGCTCCCGTGGAAGAAGCGTTCGCACCCGTATACGAAATGCCTGCTCCCGCACCCGCTCCTATGCCTATGCCCGCTCCTATGCCGACGGCTGTAGCCGCTCCCGTAGTGGAAGCGCCCGTTGAGGAATTCCCCGATTACGTCGTGGAAGAATACGCGGAAGCAATGCCGTACGAAGGCGGTCCCGTCGAGGGCGTTGCCGTTGCGGAAGAAGTCAACCCTACCTTCGTTGCGCCTCCCGCACAGGTACAAACCGCAGGCTACGATTTCTACAATTCCAAGAGCTTCGATCCGTTCATTGCGAGCTTGAACGAAGCGGAAAGAAATCAATTCACCGAGCTGTTCATTTTGAAGTATAAAGGCACGATGCCCGAAATCCCCGACTACGAAGTAGGCGGCGACAACAAGAGCTTCTTCCGTAAGCTGTTCATCTATCTCGGTCAATATAGAGATAGAATTCCCGACGGCTTACTTGCGAAGATCTATCAATTCACGGTCAGAATGTAATTTCTTCAATAAAATCTCCTTTATAGAAGCCCACGCAATAGACTTGCGTGGGCTTCTTTCTTACTAAATTAAAGGGCGTTGGATTATTCCAACGCCCTTTGCTTATTTACTTTCCCGTATGCGTATACGCACTTTAATACCCCCCTCGTCGGTGAGCGATCGCTCCTCGCAAACGCTGTCCACGAGAAACAGTCCCCTGCCGTGCTCGGCGAATACGTCCGCTCTCGCGCTCGCCTTGGGTGGCAAGAAAGGCATAGACGAGAGAATGACGAGCTCGATAAACTCCTCCGTGATCTCGCCGCAAAGCTTGGCTACGCCGCCCGAATGACGGAGTACGTTCCCCACCAATTCGCTCGCCACGAGTTTACTGTCAAACACCCGTTCGGAGGGCACGTCGTTTTCCGCGAGATAATAGCAAAGCTTTTCCAAAGCCTCGCGCATCGCCGCGTAATTTTCCACCTCGAAGATCATCTTCCCTCCTTATATAGAATCCTTTAATTTTTCTTTAAGCTTCAGCAGCAGCTTGCGCTCCATACGCGATACGAACATTTGCGATACGCCGAGGCGCTTCGCCGTTTCGCTTTGCGAAAGCTCGTCCACGTAGCGGTACTTTACGAGCGCCTTTTCCGTATCCGAAAAATCGCGCATCGCCGCCGCCAACGCCTCCTTGATCTCGAAGCGTTCGTACGCGTCCTCGTCGTCGGCGATCAAAGCGTACAGCGATTGCTCGTTCTCCCCGTCCGCGCCGCTCGCCATCGAATCAAGGGAGGTCACGCCCCCCACTTCGAGCGCGTTGATCACTTCTTCCTCCGTAAGCTTTAACGCGCTTGCCACCTGCTTCACGCTCGGCTTTACGCCCTGCTCCGCTTCGTACTGCGCGGAATATTTCCGCACCGCGCCGCTGATCTCTCCCAACCGCCTCGGCAGCTTCACCATACGCGACTTATCACGGAAATAGTTCTTGATCTCGCCCGTGATCGTGGGCGTGATAAAGGTAGTAAACTGCATACCGAGCGAGGGATCGAAGCGATCGATACCGCGCAAAAGCGCAAACGCGGCGACCTGTTTAAGGTCGTCGTATTCCACGCCGCGCCCGACGAATTTTTTCGCGAGAATGTCGGCTATGTAGAGATACTTCTCGGCGATTTGATTGCGGATAGCAATATCGCCCGTCTCCTTGTAACGCTGAAACAGCTCGTTTATCTCCGTCACTTTTTAGCTCTCAAATACGATTTTTTCTACTTTTCCCGTCGCGTTTTCCACAAACTCGACCTTGCCCAAGAGCGCCTCCAAAAGCGCGCGCGAGATCTCGTTCTCGAACGCCTCCGTTTCCGCTTCGCCCGAAGCCTCGCCGCAAACCACGCAACCGAGCGCCTCGCCGACGGAAAAATCGATCGTCGCGTTTTGATAGCCGTTCCGTTTTAAGATCAAAAGGCTTTCGGTGACGCACACCTTAAAATCCTCCGCCGTATCTACGTCAAACCCTGCGAGCGCGCAAAGTCCGCCCGTCGTCAAACGCACCGTCGTAAGATATTCGCCCGTCAAGGGCAATTTTACAAAGAATTTTTCCATCGTCAAGCAATCTCCATAATGGTATCGAGCGAACAAATGACGAACAGCTTTTTGATCTTCGCCTGCAAGCCCGTAAGCTTCATTTTCCGTCCGTCCGATTTAAGCGTTTTAAGGATCTTTACGAAAGTGCCCAGCGTCGTCGAATCGATAAACGCAAGCTTTTCGCAATCGAAAAGAATATCGGCGGGCGTTTGCTTATACGCCGAAGCCACCGCTTGGTAGAACGCCTCCGCGTTCCCCAGATCGATATCCCCCGAAAGCGCGATCTCCAGCGCGCCGTCCTTAAGTCCTACAACCTTTACTTCTTCCATTTTCCTTTTCTCCAACAGTTTTTATAAGCCTTTCTATATTATATATAACGAAAATCAACGATTTTCAAACAGCCGTGACGGGAAAGATATTGCATACGATCCCCACTATCACCGATAAAAGATAGCAAACGGCGATGAGCGCGAGGTTGCGTTTCCACTTTTTCACGTTCCGCAGTAACACGACGAAGCCCATACCGGCGTTGGCGCACAGCCCCGCAACGCACGAGCCGAGCGTGATACCGCCGCTTAAAAAGGTTTCCGTGATCACCACCGACGAGGCGCAGTTGGGAATAAGCCCGATCGCGCAGGTGATAAGCGGCTGTACGAACCTGCCGCGATGCATAAACGCCGCAAACGCGTCGTGTCCGACTGCGTGTACGATCGCCTCCAAAACGAAGTTGACGAGAAAGATAAACGCCGCCACCTTTAACGTATGCAATAACGGATAGAGCGCGTATTTCTTCCAAGGTCCGCTCTCGCCGTGCGACTTTCCGCACGAGCAAACGACCTCCACTTCTTTCTCCTCCAAGTACCTTTGAATAAACGTTTCCTTGACCGTCGCGGGCGCTTCGTCCGTCCTTTGCGGCATTTCGGCGCATACCTGCTTACGCCCGAGCCATTTCATCACGCCGTCCGCAGCGTAGCCCACCGCGATACCGACGACGACCTTTATCGCGAGCATGGGCAACACCCACACCGCGCCCTCCTTGGAGGAGAGTAAGATGATAAACGCCTCGTCGCTCGTCGAAAAGAAGATGGCGAGCAGCGTGCCCACCGTGATATATTTTTGTTCGAAAAGCTTCGCCGCCATAACGGAAAAACCGCATTGAGGGATCAGTCCCGTCGCCGAGCCGATAACGGGTCCGAATTTACCGCTCAACCGCGCGTTTTGCAAATTCGCCTTGCTCTCCAACAGCTCGATCAGGATATAAATAAAGAGTATCCACGGCAAAAGAGGCAACGTTTCCTCTACGGCGTGCAACAAAAGCTCTACAAAGTGTTTCATTATTTTTTCTCCAACGTTACGGATAAGGGTATCGAAGCCTTGGCGTTGAGCGACATCTCCGCAAAATTACCCAACCCGTACTGCACCAAGCCCTCGGCGGCGATCATCGCCGCGTTGTCCGTACAATAGCGTTTTTCGGGCAAGACCAGCTTCAAGTGCGCTTTCTCACAGGCGCGCGCGAGCGTTTCGCGCAAATATCCGTTCGCCGCCACGCCGCCGCCTACGGTGATCGTATTCACGCCCTTTTCCCTTGCCGCCGCCACCGTCTTTTCTACGAGCACGTCGATCGCCGCGCATTGAAAGGACGCCGCCACGTCGGGAATAGAGTACGTTTCCCCCTTTTGTTCCTTGGTATGACAATAATTGATGACCGCCGTTTTCAAGCCGCTGTAGGAGAAGTTATAGCCGCCGCCACCTTTGAGCATTTTAGGCATCGGTATATTGGGCGTTCCCTCTCTTGCACACCGCTCGATATGCGGTCCCCCCGGGTATTGCAAGCCCAAAACGCGCGCCACCTTATCAAACGCTTCGCCCACCGCGTCGTCAAGCGTTCCTCCGAGGATATCGAACTCCGCCTCCGACCTCGCGTGCAAGATCGCGGTGTGACCGCCGCTTGCGAGTAGGGTGATAAACGGGGGCTTTAATTGCGGCTCGTCCAAGTACGCCGCGGCAAGATGACCGCGGATATGATTGACCGCGATCAGCGGTTTATTTAAGGCGTAGGCAAACGCCTTGGCAAAGGACACGCCCACGAGCAGCGCGCCCAACAGTCCTGCGCCGTAAGTAACGGCGACCGCGTCGATATCGGCGTAGGCGATCCCTGCGTTTTTTACGGCGCGCTCCACCACCGCCGCCACCGCGTCGGTATGCGCGCGCGAGGCGATCTCGGGCACTACGCCGCCGTAGAGCGATTGGATATTCGCGGACGAGGCGATCTCGTCGGACAGGATCCTCCTGCCCTGAATAACCGCCGCCGCCGTTTCGTCGCACGAGCTTTCGATACCCAATACGATCGGGTTTTCTTTTTTTAATTTCAAAGGAGTATACATACCGTCAACCTTTCTTTCGGGAATGAAAGCGGCTCGCCTATCGCTCGCCGCTTATTCGTTACGCTTTTTTCAAGTAATCGATAATAAAGCCGTGGATATCCCCGTCCATCACCGCTTGGATATCCCCTTTCTCAAAGCCCGTTCTATGGTCCTTCGCCATCGTGTACGGACAGAACACGTAGGAGCGGATCTGCGCGCCCCATTCGATCTTCTTCACGTCCCCCTTCATCGCCTGCGCTTCCGCTTGGCGCTGTTCGATCTTCTTTTCCAAAAGCTTGGAACGGAGCATATTAAAGCACATCGCCTTGTTTTGCAGCTGCGAACGCTCGTTTTGGCATTGCACCACGATCCCCGTGGGGAAGTGGGTGATACGCACGGCGGAGGCTACCTTATTGACGTTTTGACCGCCTGCGCCGCCCGAATGGTAGATATCGATACGGATATCGTCGTCGTTAATCTCCACCTCGTTATCGTCCTCGACCTCGGGCATAACTTCGAGCGAGCAAAAGGAGGTTTGACGACGTTTGTTCGCGTCGAACGGGGAAATACGCACTAAACGGTGCACGCCCATCTCCGCTTTCAAATATCCGTACGCATTCTCGCCCTCTACCCGAAAATCCACACTCTTAAAGCCTGCGCCGTCGCCTGCTTCGCGATCGAGCTCGTATACCTTAAAGCCCATCTTTTCGCAATAGCGGCAATACATACGGTATAACATTTGACACCAATCGCAAGCCTCCGTACCGCCCGCGCCTGCGTGGAGGGTAAGCATCGCGTTGTGATTATCGTACGGCCCTTTCAAAATGGCGCGGATACGCATATCCTCGATATCCTTTTCCGCCACCGCGAGCATTTCGTCCAGCTCCGCGATCAGGCTCTCGTCCTCCGTTTCCTCGATCAAATCGACCACGTCCTCGGCGTCCTTGAGCGCGGTATCCCCCTTTTCGTATGCGGATATCTTGCCGCGGATACCGGAAATTTCCCTGCCGATCTTGGTTGACCTTTCCAGATCCTGCCAAACCTCGGGGCTTTCCTGCTCCTTTTCAAGCTCGGCAAGACGGGGGCGTAAATGCTCGATATCGAGCGCGTACTCCGCCTCCTTTAAGACGCCGCGCATACCTTGAATTTTTAATCTGTAATCGTCTGCTTTGAACATACTTTTTCCTATTATTTTTCCGATTTATCCGTCGCGCTTTCCGCTTTTGCTTCCTGCGCTCTCGCTTCTTGCGCCTTTGCCATCGCTTCCTTATACGACGTCATATTCGTCAAGGGCTCGGGCATTTGACGGCGGAACGCGCGGCGCTGTTGCTGCGACGCGGCGTTTGCGGTTGCCGCAGGCGCCGTATTCGCAGGCGTTCTAAGGGGTACGCGCTGCGCGGGCGCAGGCTGCACCTCCACTCTTACCTTGAGCAAAACGCTGATCGTCGTACGCTGGATACGCGCGATCATTTCGTCGAACATATCGAAGCCCTCTTTCTTGTAGGAGATGATGGGATCTACCTGTCCGTACGCACGCAAGCTGATACCCTTCCGAAGCTGATCCATCGCGTCGATATGGTCGATCCAATTCCTGTCGACGTTCATAAGAAGCACCCGTCTTTCCACGGCGTAGAAATCGACGCCCATTTCCTTAAGCTCGGCGATCTTCTTTTCGTATTCCTTGACCACCTTATTGGATATCTTTTTGAGCGCAAGCTCGTAATCCCACTTGATCAAACGCTCGCGCGTAACGTAGTTGGTACCCTCGGGCAACACCTTCGCTTCCAGCGCGGCGTTGAGCTCCGCCTCGTTCCAAAGCTCGGGCATATCCTCGACGTTCACCGCCGCCGACAGCGTTTCCGCCACGTAATCGGGAATATATTTGAGCACCTGCTCGTGTACGTCGCCGCCCTTGAGCACGTTCATACGCTCCTCGTACATCACCATACGCTGTTTATTCATAACGTCGTCGTACTGCAATACGTTTTTACGAATACCGAAGTTTCTACCCTCGATCGTCTTTTGCGCGTTTTCGATACCGCGCGAAAGCATCTTCGATTGCAGGCAGGTGTCCTCGTCGATCTTGAAAAGGTGATAAAGCGCTTTCATTCTCTCGCCGCCGAAGCGCATTACGAGATCGTCCTCGAGCGAAAGATAGAACACGGACATACCGATATCCCCTTGACGACCCGAACGACCGCGAAGCTGATTGTCGATACGACGGGATTCGTGACGCTCGGTACCGATGATGCAAAGACCGCCCGCCTCGATAACCTGTTCCTTCTCCGCGTCCGTTTCCTTTTTATAAATTTCGTATACCTTTTTATACCGTTCGCGAAGCGCCTTGATCTCGTCGCTTACGTCGGTTATATAGGTGCTGATGGCAAGCTCGATATCCTCGCGCTGCGCCCCCTCTTCGCGGAGCCGTTTTTTCGCCAAGTATTCGGGGTTGCCGCCAAGCAAGATGTCGGTACCGCGCCCCGCCATATTCGTAGAGATGGTGACTGCGCCGTATCTACCCGCTTGGGCTACGATCTCCGCTTCGCGTTCGTGGTTTTTCGCGTTTAAGATGTTATGCTTCACGCCGTTGCGACGAAGAAGCCGCGAGATCTCCTCCGATTTATCGACGGACGAAGTACCTACCAAGATGGGCTGACCGCTCTCGTGGCGTTTCATGATCTCCTCCACGATCGCGCGCTTTTTGCCGTCTACCGTCGAATAGACCATATCGGGCAGATCCACCCGCTTTACGGGACGGTTGGTGGGGATCTCCACGACGTCGAGCGAATAGATGGTCCTAAACTCCGCTTCCTCCGTCTTTGCCGTACCCGTCATACCCGAAAGCTTGGAATATAAACGGAAATAGTTTTGGAAGGTGATGGTCGCGTACGTCTTGTTTTCGCTGCGTACCTCCACGCCCTCCTTCGCCTCGATCGCTTGGTGTAAGCCGTCCGAATATCTTCTACCGATCATAAGTCGGCCCGTGAACTCGTCTACGATGACCACCTCGCCGTCGCTGACGATATAGTCCTCGTCCAGCTTAAACAGCTTATGCGCCTTGAGCGCCTGTTGAATGTGGTGGTTGAGATCGGCGTGCTCGATCTCCGCGATATTGTCGATACGGAAGAATTTCTCCGCCTTTCTCGCGCCGCTGTCGGTAAGCTCCACCGTCTTGTCCTTGCGGTTGATGATATAATCCCAATCTCTCGCCGCCGCCAACGATCTCTTGCCCTCGGGCGCCGCCGCAAGCGCCGCCGCGCGTTTTTCCGCCTGCTCCGCTTCGTAGTTCGCCTGTTCTTCCAGCGTCATCTTCGTATAGTCTACGAATTCCTCGTCGTCCTCGGTATCCACGACTACTTTTTTCTTCTTTTTCTTGTTGGAGCGCGCCGCCTGTATAGCCGCGTCCTCCTCCTCTTTCAGCTCGTCGTCAAAGCCGCCCGAAAGGGTGCGTACGAGCTTATCCACCTGCCCGTATAATTCGGAGGATTTTTCGCCCTTACCCGAAATGATCAGCGGCGTTCTCGCCTCGTCGATCAAGATGGAGTCCACCTCGTCCACGATGGCAAAGGACAGATCGCGCTGTACCATTTTGGTCAAATCGGTCTTTAAGTTATCGCGGAGATAGTCGAAACCGAATTCGTTATTCGTGCCGTATACGATATCGCACTTGTACGCTTCGCGCTTGGCGTCGTCCTCCATTCCGGGGACGACCACGCCGACGGTAAGCCCCATAAATTTATGCACCTTACCCATCCATTCGGCGTCGCGCTTTGCAAGGTAATCGTTTACCGTTACGATATGCACGCTCTTGCCCGTGAGCGCGTTCAAATACGCGGGAAGCGTGGAAACGAGGGTCTTACCTTCACCCGTACGCATTTCCGCGATACGGCCCTGATGCAGGCAAATACCGCCGATAATTTGCACGCGGAAGTGGCGCATACCCAAAATTCTCTTAGACGCTTCCCGAAGCGCCGCGAACGCGTCGTATAAGATATCGTCCAGCGTTTCGCCCGCCGCAAGCCGATCCTTGAACGCCTGCGTTTGCGCTTTGAGCGTTTCGTCGTCCATAGCTTGGTATTTGCTTTCCAACGCCTCTACCGCGTCCGCCATTTTATTCAGCTTTTTCAAGCTTTTTCTTCCGTCGCCGCTCATCAAGTACTTAATCAGTCCCATTACAACAATCTCCGATAGTTTTTTGCTAATCTTTGCGGCAATAACTTGCCACTTTCTATTTTACAATATTTTCTTCAAAAATCAAAGCGTTTTCACGCCCTTTTCCAAGAAAAAATCCTTTCCTTGCCCCTTATAGGGCAAAAATCCAACTCTACTCTCCATATATAACCGTTTTCGCGCCCTTTTACACGCCTTTTTTCCCTCCAACCGTTTTTTCTCGTTGACAAATACGCGAAGAATGTGCTATACTGTCATAAATAACTTTTGAGGCGTAGAGCTATGAGCAAGATAACGGTGCCGAAAGGCTATCGATCCACTTTGAATTTATACGACACGCAAACGGCAATCGGGCTTTTGAAGCGTACCTTTGAGGAAAGGCTTTGCCTTGCGCTCAACTTAAAGCGCGTGTCCGCCCCCTTGTTCGTCGACCCCGACACCGGCTTGAACGACGATCTGAGCGGCGTGGAACGCCCCGTAAAATTCGACTTGAAGGAAACGGGTAAAAACGCCGTCGTCGTGCACTCGCTCGCCAAATGGAAGCGTATGGCGCTTGCCGCGTACGGCTTCTCCGCCGGCGAGGGCTTGTATACGGATATGAACGCGATCCGTCGCGACGAGGAAATGGATAATTTGCACTCCGTCTATACCGATCAATGGGACTGGGAAAAGATCATCACGCGCGAAACGCGGACCGCCGATTATTTGAAAAAGATCGTGCAGGGTATCGTAGGCGCCATTTGCGACACGCTTGACTTTTTGAAATGCCGCTATCCCCAAATCGAGGTCAACCTCACGCGCACCGTATCCTTTATCACCGCGCAGGAGTTGGAGGATCTGTATCCCGACCTGACCTCCAAAGAACGCGAAAACGCCTATTTGAAAGAGCATAAAACGGTATTCATTATGCAGATCGGCGACAAGCTCCGTTCGGGCAAGCCGCACGACGACCGCGCGCCCGACTACGACGACTGGTCGCTCAACGGCGATATCCTCTTTTGGAACGATATTTTGGATTGCGCTTTCGAGATCTCGTCCATGGGTATCCGCGTAGACGAACGATCGCTGGATAGACAGCTTCGCCTGGCAAACGCCGACGAGCGTAGATCGTTACCCTTCCACAAGGCGCTCTTGAACGGGGAATTACCCTTGACCGTCGGCGGCGGCATCGGACAATCGCGGCTTTCTATGCTGCTCCTCGGAAAAGCGCATATCGGCGAGGTGCAGGTTTCCCTTTGGGACGAGGAAACGCGCCGCATTTGCAGGGAAAACGGTATCGTAATTTTATAAAACGCAAACGGAAACGGACGGTGATAACCGTCCGTTTTTTACTTTCTAATCAAGGGGGATAGTCTTTTTACGAGAAACGCCGCCAACACGATCTTTATCAAATCAAACGGCAAAAAGGGAAACACGCAGGTCAGGAGCGCCGCCCAAAGCCCCACGGCGGTATCGGAGACGAAAAGCGCAAACCAAAGAGTGCCGAACGCGTAGCAAACGGCTACGCCGAGCGCCATACATACGATCGAAAAGCCTATTTTATCGCGGCGCTTTTCGGTCAACGCACCGACGAGCGGCGCGGTACATACGAAGCCGAGCATATACCCGCCCGTGGGCGTCAAAAGCTTGGCAACGCCGCCCGTAAACCCCGCGAACACGGGAACGCCCACGAAACCGAGTCCCAAATACGCAAGCACCGCAAGTAATCCGTATTTCCAACCGAGCAGCCCCGCGGCTAAACACACGCCGAACGTTTGTAAGGTGACGGGTATTTCGCCTACGGGCACGCTGATCCACGCGCAAAGGCAGATCACGACGACCGCGACCGCCGTATAACAAAGCTTTCTTGCCGTGAACGCATACCTGCCCCTATCCTTTTTCTCCATTTGCCTATCCTTAAAAGCGGCCGAACCACCGTTCGACCGCCCGTTTTTATCCAAGATATTTTTTCAAAGCTTCCGCCTTATCCGTCCTTTCCCAAGCAAAGCCCTCTCTGCCGAAATGTCCGTACGCCGCCGTAGCCGCAAACACGGGCTTTCGAAGATCGAGCGCGCGAATGATCGCGTACGGGCGCAGGTCGAATTCTTTTTTGACGATCTCCACAAGCTCCTCGTCGCTGCGCTTACCCGTGCCGTGCGAATCCACGAACACCGAAACGGGATTTGCCACGCCGATCGCGTACGCCACCTGGATCTCCAGCTCGTCCGCAAGCCCCGCCGCAACGAGATTTTTGGCAATATACCGACAATAGTACGCCGCGCTCCTATCCACTTTCGTCGGGTCTTTACCCGAGAACGCGCCGCCGCCGTGCGCGCATCTACCGCCGTAGGTGTCCACGATAATTTTTCTACCCGTAAGGCCGCTGTCCCCCTCCGGTCCGCCGATCTCAAACCGCCCCGTGGGGTTGACGAAGAGCTTCGTATTCTCGTCCATAAGCGAAGCGGGTATGACCGCCCCGATCACCAACCTTCGCATATCCTCGCGAATTTGCTCTTGGGATACCACCGCGTCGTGCTGGGTGGATACGACCACCGCGTCGATACGCTTCGCAACGCCCTCTTGATATTCCACGGTGACCTGCGTTTTTCCGTCGGGACGGAGATAGGGCAAAAGCCCGTTCTTTCTCACCTCGGTAAGCCTGCGCGCAAGCTTATGCGATAAAGAAAGGGTGAGGGGCATCAGCTCCTCCGTTTCGCGGCAGGCATAGCCGAACATCATACCTTGATCTCCCGCGCCAAGCTGATCCGCCTCGTCCGCGCCTCCCTCCGATTTTTTCTCCAAGGACGCGTTTACGCCCATGGCGATATCGGGCGATTGACGATGGATCGCGGTGATTATCTTACATTGATCGTAAGCAAAGCTACCGAAATCGTAGCCGATATTTTTAATGATCTCCCGCGCCTTTTTCTCGTAATCGATCTCCGCCGTCGTGGTCACCTCGCCCATGATGAGCAGGGTGTCGAACGCCGCCGCGCACTCGATCGCCGCGCGCGCGGTAGGGTCCTTCGCCAAGATCGCGTCTAAAATACCGTCGGATATATTATCGCACACCTTATCGGGATGTCCCTCGGTAACGCTTTCGCTCGTAAAAAACTTCTTCACTTGTAAAATCCTCGTTTTATCGTTATCGTTACCTATTATAATCCTTTTCTATGCGTTTGTCAAGTTATTAGCGCTTGCAAAATTTTTTTATCCGTGCTATAATAAAAGAATGAACGGCGTAACGGAACGAGACGAATGGAACGGAATTTTACGAAGCTGCACCCTTTGCCCCGTGGAATGCGGTGCAAACCGATTAGAGCGCGTGGGCGCGTGCGGCGTTTCGGGTATCTCCGTCGCAAAATATTATCTTCACCCTTTTGAAGAGCCTTGCGTTTCCTTTGAAAAGGGCAGCGGCACGATTTTTTTTACGGGCTGCAATTTACGCTGTCCCTTTTGTCAAAATTACGAGCTTTCGCGCGCCGAGCGCGGCAAGCCGCTCACTCCGCACGAGCTTGCGGATATCTTCAAGCTTTTGGAGGATCAAGGCGCGGAAAATATTTCTCTCGTTACCCCTACCCACGTCTTGCCCTATCTCGTCCGCGCCCTGCGTATCTACAAGCCCAAGATCCCCGTCGTATACAACACGGGCGGCTACGAAAAGGTAAGCGCCTTGGAGGCGATCGACGAGTTCGTGGATATTTATTTGCCCGATTTGAAATTCTATTCCCCTACCCTTTCCAAGCGATATTTGGGTCGGGAAGATTATTTCGATATCGCAAGCGAGGCGATCGAATTTATGGCGAAAAAGCCCTTGAATATGACGAGCGGAGGCAAGCTGCTTTCAGGCTTGATCGTACGCCATCTCGTAATGCCCCTTTGCTCGGGCGATTCCAAAGCGATCGTGAAATGGTTTGCAAACCGCCTGCCCAAGACCGCGTATTTAAGCCTAATGCGGCAATACACGCCGTTTGGGGATATCGAAAAATACCCCGAGCTTTCGCGGCGTATCACCGCGCGCGAATACGACGCCGTCGTGGATACGGCGCTTGCTTGCGGCGTGGAAAAGCTATTCGTACAGGACGCGGATTCCGCAAAAACGGCTTATATCCCCTCTTGGGATTTTTAATCGAACACGGTGGATTTGAGCCGTACGATGCGGCTGGTGAGCTTCGCCGCTTTTTCGGGCGTGGCGTACGACATTTCCGCCTCCGAGCTGCGGATCCTTTCTAAAATTTTACGGGTGTCTTTGGCGTTTTTCATTATTTTTACTTTGCGTAAGCTCGCGGCGATTTATGCCGCGCATAAGGATATTTATTATGCTCGTTTCATTCGATAAGGTACGATTCGGATTTTGCGGCGGCTCCCTTTTGGAGACCGTGACCTTTACCCTGTCCGAGGGAGAGCGCGTGGGATTGATCGGCGGCAACGGCGAGGGAAAAACCACGCTTATCCGCTTGCTCTTGGGGGAATTGGAAGCGGAAGACGGCGAAATTTTCCGTAAAAACGGTATGCGCGTGGGATATTTAGCCCAAAACGGCGGCTACGATTCCTCCAACACCGTCTTTGAAGAAATGCGCGAGATCTTCACCGAGGATATCCGCGCGATCGAAGCTCTCCGCACGTTGGAAACGGATATTTCTCAAGCGGACGAAACCGGCGCGGAATACCGCGCCCTTTGCGCCAAATACGAAAGCCTCAACCGCAAGATCGCCGCGCGCGACAGCTATAATTTCGAAGTGCGTATCCGCACCGTTTTGAACGGTATGGGCTTTGGCGAAGCGTACGACCAGCGCATCTCTACGATGTCGGGCGGCGAAAAGACCCGCTTGAAGCTTTGTCGGTTGCTGCTGGAGGAGCCCGAGCTTTTGATCCTCGACGAGCCCACCAACCACCTCGATATGAAAACGCTCTTTTGGTTGGAGGACTACCTCGCCTCGTTCAAGGGCGCGATCCTCACCGTGTCGCACGATCGATATTTTCTCGACCGCACCGTGCAAATCGTATACGAATTGGAAAATAAAAAGCTGTCCGTGTTCAAAGGCAATTATACGAAGTATAAACAGCTCAAAGCGGAAAAGACGGCGCGGCTTTTGAAGGAATACGAAAAGCAGCAAGAGGAACGGGCGCATATGCAGGAATACGTAGATCGTAACCTCGTCCGCGCGTCCACGACAAAAATGGCGCAATCGCGCCGCAAGGCGCTTGAAAAAATGGAGCTCGTGGAAAAGCCGACCTTGCCCCCTCCGCCGCCCCGTTTTTCCTTTACCTATCCCGAAAAATCGTACGAAAAGGTGTTGGAGGTCAACGCCTTACGGCTTACGGCAGGCGAAAAAACGCTTGTAAAAGACGTCACTTTTTCGCTTGCGCGCGGTGAGAAATGCGCCGTCGTCGGCGATAACGGCACGGGTAAGTCCACCCTCGTAAAGGAGCTCGTCAAAAACAAAAATCAAGCCGTCAAGCTCGGGCGTTTCGTCAAGATCGCCTGCTACGATCAGGAAAACGCCAACCTCAACCCCGAAAACACCGTTCTCGCCGAGCTTTGGGAACGGCATACCTTATGGGATCAAACCAAGGTACGCGGTATCCTCGCCGCGGCAGGACTCGTTGCGGAGGATATGGACAAAAAAGTGCGTATGCTCTCGGGCGGCGAACGGGCAAAGCTCGCGCTCGCCGTGTTCGAATGTGAAAACGGTAACACGCTGTTTTTGGACGAGCCCACCAATCACCTCGACTTGGCGGCGCGCGAAAGCTTGGAGGACGCGCTCAAAGCGTTCGACGGCACCCTTTTGTTCGTTTCGCACGATCGGTACTTTATCCGCGCTTTGGCAGGAAAAATTTTAGAGCTCGAAAACGAAAAAGCGACCGCCTTTACGGGCAGCTACGACGAATACACCGCCTATAAAACGGCGCAAAAAGCGGAAAACAAGCCCACGACGAACGGCGTTCAACGCGACCCTGCCCCTATCCAACCGCAAAAGCAAAGCGGTTATCGGAGCAAGGAGGAGCGCGCACAAAACGCGCGTAGACAAACGCGCGTTAAAAAAATCGAAACGGAAATATCCGCCTTGGAAGAGGAGGAAGCCGCGGTAAACGCCTCGCTTGCCGACCCCAAGATCACGGGCAATTTCGCTCTTTTGAGCGAAAAATGCAACCGCCTCGAGCAGATCAAATCGGCGCTCGACGCTCTCTATCAAGAATACGAAACCCTCATTTGATATTTTTTCGAAAAACGCTTGACAAACGCGCCGTAATATGATATCATTTTAATATCAAATCCATACGGAGGTTTTCATTCATGGAAGAAATTTTGTTGCAAAACAAGAAACACGGTATGCGTACGCTGATCGTTTGTATACTGTTAGAGCTGGCTTCTTTGGCGGGCTTGATCGTCGGCGGTATTCAAATGGAAACGAGCGAGAGCGCGGCTTGGGTGGTTTTGTTCGTCGCGAGCCTTCTCCTGCTGTGCGTGGCTTGGATTCCCCTTATCGGGCTGCGTATTTTGAAGCCGCAGGAAGCGCTTGCGCTCACGCTGTTCGGTAAATATATAGGCACGCTCAAGGGCGAGGGCTTTTACGCGATCAATCCTTTTTGCGTAGCCGTCAACCCCGCCGCAAAAACCAAGCTCAACCAAAGCGGCGACGTAGGTAATAAATTGGCTTCGAGCGGCTCCTCGGACGTTACCGCGCTTGCCGCGGAGCTTATGAATAAGCGCATTTCCCTCAAGATCATGACCTTGAACAACAACCGCCAAAAGATCAACGATTGCCTCGGCAACCCCGTGGAGATCGGTATCGCGGTGATGTGGCGCGTGGTAGATACGGCGAAAGCGGTATTCAACGTAGATAATTATAAGGAATATTTGTCCTTGCAATGCGACAGCGCGCTTAGAAACGTGGTACGCGTATACCCCTACGACGTTGCGCCCAACGTAGACACTACGGGCGACGGCGTGGCGGACGACGGCAGCTTGCGCGGCTCGAGCGAGATCGTAGCTTCGCGTATCCGCGACGAGATCCAAGAGCGTGTGAACGAAGCGGGTATCGAAATTATCGAAGCGCGTATCACCTATCTTGCGTACGCGCCCGAAATCGCGGCGGTGATGCTGCAACGCCAACAAGCTTCGGCTATTATCGACGCGAGAAAGATGATCGTAGACGGCGCGGTGGGTATGGTAGAGATGGCGCTCGCGCGCTTGAACGAGGGCGGTCTCGTTCAGCTTGACGAGGAAAGAAAGGCGGCGATGGTATCCAATCTTCTCGTCGTGCTTTGCGGCAACCACGACGCACAGCCCGTCGTGAACGCAGGAAGCTTATATTAACGAATAAAAGAAACGCGGCGTACGCCGCTTGTGTACGGAGTACACAAAAAAGGCAGGTGAAAATTATGAGCGACAACGGAAAAAAGCAAGTCCCCTTGCGGTTATCCCCGAAACTGTATAACGCGATTGCGGCTTGGGCGGAGGACGATTTCCGCTCGGTGAACGGGCAGATCGAATACCTGCTTTCCGAGTGCGTGCGCCAACGCAAGAAAAACGGCAAATACGTTTCGGACGAAATAGACGTGCCGCCCGAATTAGATATCGAATAAACGAAAAAGCGCGGAATTTTCCGCGCTTTTTACTTTCGGGGAATAAAATTATTGACATTTCCCGTTTTATGGAGTATAATAATACTCGCAACGAACGGAACGAGCAGGCGTATCGAAGCGGTCATAACGAGAGTGGTCGTGTAAGGAGCGTAGCGACGGAATAGCGAAGCGTCCAAACCGTTTGGAATCAAAATTACATAAGCAGGCGTATCGAAGCGGTCATAACGAGGCGGTCTTGAAAACCGTTTGGGTGCAAGCCCACGGGGGTTCGAATCCCTCCGCCTGCGCCAAAGCCCCGAATTATCGGGGCTTTTTATTTATATATTCATAACGTGGTTTACGTTCGCATTTTTCGTGACCGAACGCCAATACTGATCGCGTGGAGGGTCTTTATGTTCGGGATCAATACCGTTTATTGGATACTCATCAATTCGGTGAGTTCCTTCGTGTTCCTTTTTATCATCTCCAAATTGCTGGGCAAAAAACAAATCGCGCAATTGGAGTTTATCGATTACGCCGTGGGGATTTCCCTCGGCTCCATCGCCGCGGAATGGGCGTTCACCGACGAGCAGCCCTTTTATCATTTTATGATCGCTATGTCCGTATACTTCTTGCTCGCGCTCGGCGTGGCGCTGATCGGTCGGAAAAACAGCTTTTTCAAAAGACTGTTTAAGGGGAAGCCCGTCACCCTCGTTTACGAGGGTAATATCCGCTACGACGGCTTGGCGAAAAGCAAAATAGACGTCAACGACCTGCTTTCTATGCTCCGCGAAAACGGGTATTTCGATATCGCCGACGTGGAATACGCCATATTCGAAACGAGCGGCAGACTCTCCGTCCTACCCAAGGGGGACCAAAAGCCCGTCGTTATGGAGGATATCGACAAGCGCAAGATCAAAAAAGCTTCGCTTACGAACGTCCTCGTCGTGGACGGCGCGGTTTCCAAATCGGGTTTAAGCGAGTTAAACAAGGACGAGGCTTGGCTGTTCAAAAAATTACGCGTAAGCGGCAAGCGGGACTTGAAAAACGTTCTTTTGGCTACCTACGACGACGCTACGAAAAAGCTCAACGTGCATTATAAGGAATAATCCCTATCCCATGATCTCGCCGCAGGCGATCTTCCTTCCTGCGTTCCCCGACGGTTGCGTGGAAAAATCGTCCGGCTCGGAATGGACGATCACCGTTTTCCCGACGATCTCCTTCGCCGTAAAACGGTCGCTTAAAAACGCCGAAAACGCGTAACCGTTCGCTCCGAAAAGAGGCGGCATATCCCCTGCGTGATAGGGATGCGGACACTCCGAGGGATTATAATGATTTCCTGCGTTGGCAAACGGGTCGGCGGCGTTGCCCAAGCAGCTTCCGCCCTCGTGGATATGAAAGCCGAAGATCGGGCTTTCGCAAGCCCCTTGCGGCGCGGGCAATCCTTTTATCTCGGCGATCGTAACGACGCCGTATTCCGTTTGGTAAAAACGCACTACGCCCGTAATATCGAGGTTTTTTCCAACCCCCTGCACCCTCGCCCAAGCCTGCGGTCTCTGACCGAACACCATCGTAAAATTCGGATAACGATTATTATTTTTTTGCATAACACACCTCGTATACATCATACGCCCAAACGCTTGAAGGTGTTACAACTCCAAGATCTTTAGAGTAAAACCCTGCCAAAACGCAAGATTTTCGTACCAATCAGCCCCTTGACGGAAGCGTGAAAGTATGCTACAATAAAAGCATATCCTTGTGAGGAAGAAAAAGATGATCGTATCCAAAAACGCAAAAATTTCTCTGATTATCCCCGAAAAAGCCACCACGCGCGAAATTTACGCGGCGGAAACGCTCCAAAGCTATCTCCGTAAGATCTTCAACGCCGAAGCCGTCGTTTGCAAGGAGGGCGAAAGCGTGAGCGGAAACGCGATCGTTATCGGCGGTCCCGAAAGAAACGCGGAGGCGGCGAAATACATAAGCGAAGCGGCGTTCCGCGCCCTTTTTACGGGTCCCGAGGGCATTTGTATCAAGGCGCTTGACGAAAACCGTATCCTTATCGCAGGCAGTTCGTGGCACGTGGGCGAATGTGAACGCGGAACGGTATACGGCGTTTTCGAGTTTCTCGAACGCTTTTTGGGCTGTACGCTCGCGGCGTACTCACACCCCGAAGCGGACGCAGGCGAGATCGTCCCCATGCTCGACGAGATCGACCTTGACGGTATCGATTATTGCAAAAGCGGCGCCGACCTCCCCTACCGCACCGCCATCGTGCAGTACGGGGACTGGGCTGGAAACTGCGATCACGGCTTAAACGTACCCTTTTTCGATTGGCTCGTTAAAAACCGCTACAACCGTATACTTACTTGGGCGAGCGTTTACGAATATTTCAAAAAGCACGGTTTGCTCGCCGAGATCGAACGCCGCGGCATACGGTTTACGGTCGGGCATCACGAATCCTCCCGTCTTTTCCTGCCGCCCGAGGGCAACGAAAATTTCCCCGAGCCGTATTATAAAACGCACCCCGAATATTACAAGCTTCTTGAGGACGGCACGCGGTTTTTCAGCGAATCCTATTGGGGACAATGGATATTTTGCAGTCGCAACGACGAAGCGATCGCCGAGGTCGCGAAAAACGTCACCGCTTGGCTTTCGGACAATCCGTCGGTGGATATCCTCGCCTTTTGGCCCAACGACGGTACCGCGCCGCAATGCCGTTGCCCCAAATGCAAGCCCTATTCCAAAGTGGAAAACTACGCGCATTTCGTCAACGGCGTAGTGAAGGAGGTGAAAAAGACGCATCCGCACGTAAAATTCGATATGCTCCTTTACGTGGACCTTTGGGAATGCCCCGAGGGGTTGGAATTGGATCCGTCCGTACTGATCGACGAATCGACTTGGGCTGCCGAAGGCTTGCGTACCGTCGGAAAGCCCGACGGGTCCTGTTTGAACGGAACGAAGCTCGAAGCCAATCTTCTCCAATGGAAAAAAACGGGCGCCGAGGTCGTATATTACGATTATTATATGGGCGTTTACAGTTTGCGGCAGCGTTGGATCCCGATGGCGGACGAGATACAAAGCATATGGAAAAACTTCGTCCGAAAGGGCATTTCGGGCGCAGGCACGCAAATCGAATGCTTCAATTTGTGGAACCATATCTTCAATTTCTACACCTTTGGCAGAACGGGCTACGACACCTCCCTTTCCATGCAGGACAACCTCAAACGGTTTACGCGCCTGTTCGGCGACGGAGGCGCGGAGATCGCGGAGATCGTCACGGCGTTGGAAGCCTGCCTTGACGGTCAAGTCCCCATTCCGCAATGCGGACACTATCTCACGGCGCATATCGATAAGGAAGCTATCTACGCAAAATTCGAACGGGCGCTCGAACGCGCCCAAACGCCGAGATACCGCAACAATATCCGTATGCTGAGAATGGTGTTTCGGTATACCGACTTGGAAACGGGCGAGCCTTTCTCCTCCAACCACAAATTCGCAAAGGTAGTCGACGGCTACGAGGACGCCACGGGCGAGCTTGCCAAGCTGACGGAATTCGACAGCTACTGCCACGGCAGCACGGGCTTCGGCGTGAATTTCCCCCTCAAAAGCGATAAAATTTACGCCGTCGACGATAAATGGTACCGCTTCGAATGATCTTATAGACGAAAAAACCGCCCCTGTCGGGGCGCTTTTTTTACGCTTTTATGCCTACCAAGCTTAAAATTTCTCCGCGCAAAGCCGTGTAATCGGCCTCGAGCAGCGAATAATCGTTTACGTTCCGCAAGCCGTATTTGGCGAACAGCTCGAGTATCTTCTCGCGCCCTACCTTACCTTGCACGAACAGCAATTCGCGATAGTCCTGCCAACCGTCGCTGACGATCTCGTTGCGAATGGAATCGAGCGGCTTGCCCTCGGCAGGGTATACCGTGAACGGGTCGCCGGCAGGGAACGCGCCACCTGCGTCGTTGACGAAATAGGGGTCGATATTGTGCTTGGACAGCTCCGTTTTCCAAAAGTTGAAGCCCCAATGCAAGAAGCCGGCGAGCGGATACAAATACGCCTGATACCCCAAAACGCGCGTTCGGAGCGCAGGGTGCACGATAAAACGGTTGGTCGCGTTTTTGCTCGTACCGCAAAAATAATACGCGCCGAATTTATTGCATTTCCCGACGAAATGCTTCAAGCAACCGCTGTCCACGACGGGGATATCGACCAGCTCCATAAACCGCGGGTCGGAAAGCGCGTCGATCACGGGCAGCTCCCCGATCAGCCCTTTCACGAATCTCCGAAGAGAGGTGTATTTTTCCAGATCCTTTTCCTGCGGCTCGTCGAAAATATGGAAATAGCACCGCTTTTGCAAGCCCTTTCGCTCTATATAATTAACGAGCGCGGGCAAAAAGCTTTGCATAAACGCCACGTATTCCGCCCCTTCCGAATCGGTTTCCCAACCGAAGATCTTCTCGTAGCCGTTCTCCGTCGTCGCCACGATCTTGGGCGCGTGCAAGCCGCCCCATTGCGTGTATAAATGGGAAAATTCGATATATTCGACGCCCAACGCAAGCGCGTTGTCGATAAACTCGTCCAGCCTCGAAAAATCAAACGCGTATTCCCCGTTCGTCCGCTTTACGCCCACGAGCTGTACCGTCGGGCGCTCCGTCCCCACCGCCGTATCGAGCGGCGGCGTAAACAACGGCGTGAGCAGGGTGTTTACCCCGTGCGCCACCGCGTTCTTGATATATTCGTTCAGCACCTCGTAATACGCTTTTGAAAAAACCTCCAAATCATACCACTCGGCAAGACAATCGTAGTGCAACCAGTTTGCGTTGAAAATATCCAGCTCGGGCAAAGTCTCGTCCACGACCTTGAGCGTATATTCCACCCGTCCCAACTCGCCGTCGGGATTTTTTACGGTGAAGCAAAGGGCGTGCTCGCCTACGGGCAACCCTCTTTCGCCGCCGCAAACGGTCACCCAACAGGAGGTCCATTGATCGGGATAAACGGTCAAATCGTTTTCGCGAAACTCGCGGAGCAGATCGGGATATAAGCCGCCCTCCTTGCCCATTACGAAATCGTCGTCGCCGTTGACGTCGAAATTATAGGTGTATTTAACGGGCACGTCCTCCACGAGCCTGAGCGTAGCGTACGGCGCAAGCGTACCGTCTACGGATATTTCACAATCCCGCAAACGGTCCTTGCCGCAAAATACCACCTGAAAATTATACCGCGCGTTGGCAAAGCAAACGCCGCTTCTTTCCTCCGTTTTCGGCGCTTCGTACTTGCGTATCTTTTCGATCGCGCCCACGGTTTTTAAGATAAATCTATCGTTCATGATTCCTCTTTTCGTCTTTTTTTATTACTCTTCCTTTTTCTCCGCAGCGTCTTTCCTACGGTTTTTCGCCTTTACCTGCGCCACGTACATACTCGGCGTGCAAGGAGGCGGTTGATTGAGCGCCTTGAACACGCGACTGAAATAGTACGGGCAGTCAAATCCCACCATATACGCCACCCTTTTCACCGAGGTCTCGCCGCCGTCAAAGAGCAGCTTCGCCTTGTGGATACGCAAACTCGTAATATAATTGCTCATAGGCACGCCCACCGTTTTGACGAACAGGCGCGAAAGATACGCCTTGTTCAAATTACAATGCTCCGCGACCACGCTCAAGGACAGGTCCACGCGTTGATAGTTGCGCTCGATAAAATCCTGCGCCTTCAATACGTGGCTTGGCTCGACGACGCTCTTTACCTCGGGCGCAACGCTACCCTCCTGTAACAGCGCGGAAAACACGCCGTATAGCTTCGCTTTACAAAGAATTTCCGCGAACTCGGGAAACGCCTCGCATTCCCGTAAATTGTCCGTAAACAGCCTGGCTATCCTCGCGCGGTTTTTCACGCGTACCACGGGATTTTCCGCGCGCACGTTCAGCTTCGCAAGCAACGTCGGCACGTTCGTACCCGTAAAGGTAAACCAGCTATACCGCCAAGGCGATTTGAAGTCGGGATAATATCGGATATCGTGCGAAGCGATCAAAAAGAAAAGCTCGCCCTTTTTCACCCGTTGCGGCTCGCCGCCTTCGTATTGAATATATCCCGCGCCCGAATGGACGAAGTGCACGGAATAATTCAAATAATGCGGATCCACGGAGGGAGCGCGGTTTTTACCGCATTGCTCCTCGCCGTAGGAATCCACCTGCAGCTGCACGGAGGTAAACGACGGTACGGAAAAATTGTTTTCAAATTCCTGTATCTTTTTCTTTTCCTTTTCCATAGAAAAATCCCAAAACGGCACACGGGGACGAAATCGTCGCCGCGTACCGTTTCCTTGTGTTCCGTTTACGCGTTATAGGTAAACTCGTAGGTGAGCGGCGTTGCGCTCTCGTTATGCCACGTATCGATCGCCGTCAGCTTCAGGATATACGTTTCCCCGTCCACGAGGTTATACCCTGCCTTATTGCTCACAGCCGTCGTATCCTCCGTGATCACGGTGCGGATAGGCGTCATCGTGTATTCCGAACCGATATAGATATAATTTCTATCGGTATAATAACAGCTCGTACCGTCCACTTCTACCGTCGTGGAGTTGGACTGTATCCATTCGAAATCGGTAGACAACGCCGCCCGGATACCCGTCGTATTATTATAAAATTCTACGGGCACGTTCGTCTCTTTATTGACGAGCTGTAAACGGTAGCACTCGATACCGTCCTTATCCTTTGCCGCATCGAAGGTGATCACCAAGCGTTTCCTATCCTCGTAGTGATACAAGCCGCCGCCTGCGTAAACCGCTCTCGAATCCTCGTACGCGATCTTATGCACCGTCGCGCCCTCGCTCCACACGGGCAAGTCCGTTTCGTCGTTCCTGTCCGCCGTATACAACCAAGTGCTCTTATCGCCCGCCTTTTCGATATAACGGATAAGCTGCTTCCCCTCGTTGCCCGTACCGATCTCATTGTAGAATTCGCGAAGCACCAGGTTATACGGAAGCAAGCGCATTCTGCCCTCCGCGTCCACCTCCACGATGGTCATACCCGAAACCGCCGCGTTGCCCTCGCCTTGATAAACGAGATAGTTTCTATCCGCCATATCCGTTTGTTGACAAGCATAGGTCAACGCCCCGGGGGTCAACGTCGTGTAATCGTGCTGCATGATCGTACGGGGATGCACGACGGGATCGTGCAAATGCGCGCTGAAAGAAACGAGGTTGGTATAATTTTTGAACAATTCCGTAAAATCGTTCTCCATATTCCAAGAGGGTGCGGCCGTTTGCGAGCCCAAAATGGTATTTCCTATGGGGTGATGATGGAAAGCAAAGACGGGTTTCATTTCTCCCGTATCCGCCACCGCCTCGTCCAGCGATTCCTCTATCCATTCCAGATCGCATTCGGGATCGGGCGATTGCGAATAATTGCCGTCCTCGTCGGAACGCACGTTGGAAATGGTAACGAAATGATAGCCGTTGATGACCGCGTGCGTACCCATATCGTTCGCCGTATAAATTTTATGGTCGTTTTTCGTACCCTCGATCAATTCGTGCCCCGCCTGCAAGCAAAGGAAGGTGGTTTCGGGCAAAATATTCTTTTGCCAAGACTCCATATACTGCTGATACTCGTCCGCTTTGCCGTACTCCACGTAGTCGCCGATGACCACCACCGCGTCCAGCTTATCGTACTCCTGCGTGCGCGAATACGCATATGCGTCCGTAAACATATTTTCCACGCGCTTGCGATTTTGCGCCGTGTACGTTTCGGTCACGTGCGTATCGCCCACAGCCACGAAGCGGAGCACGGGGGTAAACTCGCTGCCGTCCATATAGTACGCCGTCGCCGTAGAGGCTTTATCTTCGATATAATCGTTCGTTTTTGGAGCGGTCGCGCCGTTCACGCTCGTTGCCGAGCAAGCCGCAAGCAGCAAACACATCACACCCGAAAGCGCCAAAGAAATTTTTCTTCTCATTGTTTTTTCCTCCTAACTACCAATACGATCACGTTCGCCGCCACCGCGACCGCCGCCAAGCAGCCCGCCACGATAGGCAATACGATATTGCCCGTCTTTTCGCCGCCGTTATCGTCCACTACCGTCGTCGTGGGCGGTGCGACCTCGCCCTGCGCTACGGTAAGCTTGTTCGTATACGAGCTTTCGTTGCCGTTCCGATCGCGCGCCGTGTAGATCAGGGTGTATTCCCCCGCCTCCACCGCCGTAAACGCGCCGTTTTCCGAACGCACCGTCTTACCGTCGAACTGCACCTTGATATCCACGGCAAGCTTGTTCCCGTCGATATCCACCGCCTCCGCGGCAGGCGCTTGCACCTTATCCTCCGTCACGTAGTTCTTTTCCAGCACCCAAGCGACGGTGAGCTGCGGCTTTTTCGAAGAAGTCAAGCCGTAATATTCCTCCAGCTTCGCCTCCTTTTCCGCCAGCGTAGCGTAGTTGCTCACGCTCGTAAACGCCGTACCGACGAATTTCGTACCGTACGCGCGCGCCGCTTCGAGCGCTTTCACGTAGCCGTCCACCACCTCGTCCGTTTGTTCGTCTTGGATATCGGGAAGCTCCGCGATACGCTTTTCGGCGTACGCCTCGGGCGTATACACCTTGATATTATCAAACAGCATCGTGCAATCGCCGTCCACGCGGAGCGCAAGCCCCGTACCGTCCTCGCCCGTTTCGATAATATCGCGGAGGAACATCTCCCCGTCGATATACAATTCCAGCAAATTATCCGTGACCTGCACGCGATAGGTGTGCGTTTCGCCGATATACAGCTCGTGGTAATAATAATTGAAGATGTGCATTTGCTGTTCGTCGTTGGTGAGCGCGGCGGTATCCATATCCTTGATATGCCAATGCTCCACGCCCTGACCCGTCGCTTCCTGCAACCATATCGTATAGTTGGCGTATACCCAGTCCTGCGTGTAATAGTTATCTCCCGTCAACGCTTGTAAACCCTTTTGCTTGGAGTGTACGCGCACCTCGTTCGCCGAGGAATAATCCTCGGCAACGCGGTATTTGAGGCTCATCGAGGAATACAAAGCGTTCGCGTCCGCCGCTCTCGTGCAGTCGAATTCCGCCACGAAATTTTCCCGCTCCACGGGCAACTTGATTTCCGTCGCGCCGCTCGCGTTCACGACCTTCAGCACGTTGTTCTCGTCCACCGCTTCGACGCCTACCGTGCTTGCGCTATCCGATTTCGTTACCGCGAAATCCGCAGGCGTTTCCGCTTCCGCAAAGTCCTGTACGTACGTTTGCGCCTCGTCCGCGTTTGCGGATACCGCCGCAAAGGGAGCTACGCAAATCGCCGCGCTCATAGCAAGCGCCAAGGTCAAAAATAATTTTTTACTCTTCATCGTCTTCTTTCCTCCCCGTAAACGCCAACGCTACCGCGCTCGCGATACCAACGCCCGCCACCGCAAACAATACGATGGCGACGATCGTCGTCGTAGCCAAGCCGCTCGGCTCCTCCGTCGGCGCGCTTTCGCCTACGACCGTGAGCTTCACTTCCTTTTCCGACAGATTGCCGCTCTCGTCCACGACCTTATAGCAAACGGTGTATTCGCCTGCCTCCGCCGCCTTGAACTCCGCGCCGCTGAAAACCTGCTCGCCGTCCTTTTTCACGATAATTTTTAAGGTCGTTTTGGTATCGTAATCGTCGATCTCGGGCGTCAGGTCGATCCGCTCGCCCAAATTGCAGGTAAACGCTTCGGGCGTCGTGATCACGGGAGCGGAGAAATCGCCCGCAACGATCGTACGCGTTAATCTGCCCACGTTCCCAAAGCTATCCGTTACCTTATAAACTACCACGTATTCGCCCGCGTCGAGATAGTTGAGCTTGGTTACCTTCGTCACTATCCCGTTCGGAAGCGTGACTCTTTCCAAAACGTATTGATAGGTTTTGATATCCTGTGGATTGGTCACGTATACGTCCGTGAGATCGATCTGCGGCTTGGCGTTCTTGCCGTCCGTGAAATCGTATCGGTTGACCACCCCGTCCTGCAACGCCAAAACGGGCAAAATATTGTCCCTTACGGGAATATTCGAATACTGTATCCTCGTATTCCCCACGCTGTCGGTAAAGCCCTCGTATTTCACCGTCAAGCTATCGTAGCTCGTCGGCGTATACGTAAATTTACCGTCTACCGCCGTCAGCTCGGTATAGCTCTCGCCGCCGTCCGTGGACAGGTATACCCTACCTGCCGTAACGGTGTTGCCGTCCAAAACGTCGTAGCAAACGGGCGTTACGTTTACCGCCTCGCCCACGATCGCCACGGGCGTGCTCGCGCTCACCTGCGGAGCGCTCAAATCCCATATCTTACCGCTCTCGTCGTTCTCGTAATACAGCCCTTGACCGTTGAGCGAATAGATGGTCATATTGATATTTCTTGCGTACGCTTCCGTAAAGCCCACGTAGCCGTTGGTCACGTCGTAGCTTAATTCGGGGATATCCGCCTCCGTCGTGGAATGGATCGCCGTCGTCGTATCGCTCGTCATCGAGGTAAATTGCACCGAAACGGTGTAGCCTCCCACGAAATCGCTTGCCGAAAGAGTGGAGAACGATTGCGCCTTGTACGCCGCGTCCGCCCAATCAACGCCGTCGTTGTTGGACAGGTCGCGGATAAGATAATCGGTCGGCTGCGAACGGGAATACGCCTCGTTGTTATCTCCCGTAACCAACGCCGCGGTAGAATATACCTTCATCTCCATCGGGTCGAAGCGGATATTGCTTACGAAGGGCGTAGGATACGTCCAAGCCCAACCGTTTTCGGGCGGCTTGCTCACCGCGTAATTGGAAAAGCTGGTCATAGGAAGCGTCGTATAATCCTTTAAGACGTTCGCGCAAGTTCCCGTTGCGTGATTCAAGCCGTAGCCGTAATGTTCAACGCCGCTCGGGTCGGTTATATAATAGCCGTCGCCGCTCACCTGCACGCGCGCCGAAGCCGCATACGCGCCGAAGCCCTGCGCCGTACTGCCGCTCGTCATATATACCGTAAACCACTTACTGCTATCCGTTACCGAAGTAAACGTAAACGCCACCTCTTTCACGTCCGCGTAAGGATTGTATACGTCCTCGAAATAGTTCGTCCAATCGTCCGTCGTGGTGTTGAACGCCGCCGACGACCAATCCTCTACCTTCGACGTATACGTATTTTTGGAATTGATACGGAAATCCATATCGAATTCGCCGTTCATCGTATCGTTAAAGCTAAACGAAGCGCCCTCGGCGGTATCGCCGCTCGCCTTACCCTCCGAGGTGATGAGCAAGCCCTTTTTTCCGTCCACGCTATTCGCTTGGTTGTCCGTGACCGTCAATTTGTCGTCGTCCGCGGTGATCAGCTCGCTCGCGTGCGCGTTTTGCACCGCGCCCAAGCCCTCCGTTTCCACGGGCATACCGTTCACGCTATACACGAGCATTTGCGCCGTTCTTTCATACGCCGTGCCCACGCCCTCGTCGTAGCAAAGGCTGCCGTTGTATTTTCCGAGCGTAGCGTTATACTCTTTATATCTTTCGTTGAACGTATTACCGTTTACCGTCGCGGAGATCGCAGCGAACGTCGTATCCGTACGCGAGGTATCGATGCCCGCGGTTGCCTGTGCGGTCGCAAACGCCGCCGCAAGCTCGTTGCCCGTCACGTCGTTCGCCGTCACGTCGGCGTATTGCACCGAAACGGTGTAGCCGCTTGCGTAGCTGGCAAGCCCGTCGTCCGCGGTGAGCGTATACACCGTCGTCACCGTTTCAGCGGATAAAGAGGAATTATAACTCTTTGCCGTGATCGCGCCCGTGGAAAGATCGAAACCGA
>JAFURP010000054.1 GCA_017471785.1 Clostridia bacterium
ATTATTATAGATATAACAAAACGGGCGACGGGGCTTGGACGGTATATAACGATGATCAAGCAAGTTGGGTGGACGTCTACGAGCAAAATATAGATAACGCTACGCCCGTAGTCCTTGTTAGCTACGAATATCTGGAAGCAAGGGAAGATTGTTACTATTTTGCAGAAGGCGAACGCACGTACAAGTATTATTTCATCGACGGCAAATTGAGCTGTATCGAAGTAGGCGGAAATACGAACTTTAGCATTTATGTTAATTTCGACGTTCCCGTAATTGAAGCTCCCGAGCTCACGGTTGAGGCGAGCGAGTGGGATTTAGCGTTTGAAAATTTGCTCGACGATACGGTTGCGAAAACGTACGTGGTTTCCGGTACTTCGAGCACGACGTTTGTAAAAATGGACGGTGTAAGTATATTCATTAACACCAATGACGAAGGGGAATATATTTATACGACGGACGGTACGAATTATTATTGCTATACGAGATATTATAGAAATGGCGTTTGGGACGATTGGGAAGTGTTGACGGTTTCTCAAACTGGATATCAACAGGGCTACGCTATATATGGGAGCTTGATGTTA
Organism: Clostridia bacterium; assembly: GCA_017471785.1. Lineage (GTDB taxonomy): Bacteria > Bacillota > Clostridia > Christensenellales > Borkfalkiaceae > Scatosoma. The sequence goes on from JAFURP010000054.1 coordinate 582, forward strand.
AACGACTTGGTCGTAAAAAACGATTATAACGAGTCGAACTATGTAGACGGCGCGTACGTTTACGGGGACGTTAGTTACAGCTTTGAAAACGGTAAATTGATTGCGTATACCTCACAAACTACGACGGTTTCATTTAATTACGACGTACCCGTAATTGAAATTCCGCAAAACGCAACGCCGAGAGATTAAAACGCAACATAGAGAGAGCGACGAAAAAATTCGTCGCTTTCTTTTATTGACAAAAAACGTATTTATTGCTATAATGATAGCAAGGAGAAAGGTATGGAAAAGGCGGTGCGCACGGTGTTTTCGCCGTGGGAGAGTGAAAAAATAATCGAAAGATCGCGGTTTATTGCTTATTCCGCGCACGTGGAGTGCGAGGAGGCGGCGCGCGCGTTTATTGCGGAAATTCGAAGTAAGCATACCTTAGCTACGCATGTGTGCTTTGCGTTTATTGCCGATAAGCTTGGAAATTTACAGCGCTTTTCCGACGACGGAGAACCGCAGGGCACGGCAGGCGTGCCCATTTTAGAGGTACTGAAAAATAAAAAATTATTCGAAACGGTCGTTGCCGTGGTGCGGTATTTCGGGGGCGTGAAGCTGGGTGCAGGCGGTTTGGTGCGCGCCTATTCCTCGTGCGCCGCGGAAAATTTGGACGGGGCGGATATCCGCGTTTTGGAGGTGTGCGCCGAGTACGTTATATCCGTGGAGTATACGGGTATCGACGGCGTGCAAAAATATCTTTCGTCGCATACCTGTACCCTGCTTTCCACCGATTACGGCGAACGGGTGGCGTTCAAAATCGCCGTAAAAAAGGCGGAGGAGGGCGCGTTTATCGCAGGGCTCGTCGATCATATGCAGGGCAAGGTGGAAACGGAGCGGGGCGCGGAATATTACGCGCCGTTCGAGGAATAATTCCTGCTCCCTTGACAAATTTTGGAAAATATGCTATAATGATAACGGTGAAAGAAAAAACGCTTTCACGGGGGGAGGATATCTATATGAAGATGATCACGGCTATCGTAAACAAAAAGGACGCCGCGGAGGTGTGCGACGCGCTTGCGGAGGAGAGGTTCTCCTTTACGAAGATGGCGACGACGGGCGGCTTCTTAAAATCGGGCAACGTGACCCTGCTTATGGGCGTGGAGGACGAGAAAGTGGAAGCGGCGATCGAGATCATTCGCAAGCATTGCGCGCAGCGTATGGAGCCGATGCCCTCCGTAGTCGGTGCGGGCGTGCCCGCGTTCAGCTATTATAAGGCGGAGGTGCTCGTCGGGGGCGCGACGGTGTTCGTTAGCCCCGTGGAGCGGTTTGAAAAAATGTAAATGTCTATCCTAAACGAAAACGGCTACCGAGCGGTAGCCGTTTTTATCATTCGTTCGCGTACAGCTTGACGAGATTTACGATCACCTCCACCGCCTTTTCCATAGAGGGGACGGGGATAAACTCGCGGACGGAGTGGGCGTTGTGTCCGCCCGTGAAAAGGTTGGGACAGGGCAAGCCCATAAACGAAAGGGTGCTGCCGTCCGTGCCGCCGCGGACGGGCGCTTCGATCAGCCTTACGCCTGCCTGTGCGTACGCCGTGCGCGCGTTTTCGATCAAATGAAAGTGCTCCTTGAGCTTTTCGTAGCAATTATAATATTGATCGCGCAGCGTGCAGGAGATCGCCTCCTTGCCGTATCGGTTTGCCAAGGTATCGCAAACGCTTTGGATAAACGCCTTGCGCGCTTGGAATTTTTGCCCGTCGTGGTCGCGAATGATGAGCGATATCTCGCCGCTTTCCACGCTCGCGCGTATATCGCAAACGTGATAGAAGCCCTCGCGACCCTCCGTTTTGGCGGGGATCTCGTCCCGGGGCAACGCCGCCAAAAATTCGCCCGCGATCACCGCGCAATTGATCATTTTATCCTTTGCCGCCCCGGGGTGGATATTTTTGCCCTTCAGCAACACCGTCGCTTCGGCGGCGTTGAAGGTCTCGTAGCCCAATTCGCCCAGCTCCTCGCCGTCTACCGTATAGGCGAAGTCGCAGCCGAAGCCCTCGACGTCGAATAGGCTTGCGCCCTCGCCGATCTCCTCGTCGGGCGTGAACGCGATACCGATCTTGCCGCGTTTTAGCTCGGGGTGGGCGATGAGGTATTCGACGGCGGTCATAATTTCCGCGATACCCGCCTTATCGTCCGCGCCGAGCAGGGTGTCGCCGCCCGTTACGATCAGCTCCCGTCCCTCGTAGTTTTGCAAATACGGAAATTCGTCGGGGGAAAGGACGACGCCGTTTGCGAGCGTAATATCGCCGCCGTTATATCGTATACATTGGGGCTTTACGTTTTTGCCCGAGGTGGTTGGCTCGGTGTCGAGATGGGCGATAAACCCGATCGAGGGCGCGTTTTCCACGGTCGCGGGCAGGTAGGCGTACACGTAGGCGTGTTCGTTGCAGTAGGCGTTCTCCACGCCGAGCGCTTTTAATTCGTCAACCAAAACGCGCGCCAGATCGAGCTGCTTTTGCGTGGAGGGGTGCGTACCCGTTTTGGGGTCGGACTGCGTGTCGATTTGCACGTAGCGTAAAAATCTTTCTTTGACGGACATAAAATCGTTTCCTTATCGTTTATTAGGGCTATTATACCGTAAAACGGGTAAAAAAGCAAGCGGTAGAGGGGAAAGGGCGTGCGAAAATTGCAAAATCAGCTCAAAACTTGTGCAAAGTATACAAACGCAAAGAGCAAGTTTGTTGATTTTGCCTATTGTAATTTTTTTGGAAATGTAGTAAAATAGTAATAACGAAAAATATGACATTCCATTTGGAGGAAAAAGATTATGTCAGGACTTTTGCTGAAAGGCATCAACAAAGTATACCCCTCGGGTGTACAAGCAGTATTCGATTTCTGTCTCGATATCAGAGATAAGGAATTCATCGTACTCGTAGGACCTTCCGGTTGCGGTAAATCCACCACCCTTCGTATGATCGCTGGTTTGGAAGAAATCTCGTCCGGTGAGCTCTACATCGACGGTAAGCTCGTAAACGACGTCGTTCCCAAGGACAGAGATATCGCCATGGTTTTCCAAAACTATGCGTTGTATCCTCATATGTCCGTTTACGACAATATGGCGTTCGGCTTGAAGCTTCGTAAAGTACCCAAGGAAATCATCGACCAAAAGGTTAAAGCGGCGGCGGAAATTCTCGGTATCACCGATTATTTGTCCAGAAAACCCAAGGCGCTTTCCGGTGGTCAAAGACAACGTGTTGCGCTCGGTCGTACCATCGTTCGCGAGCCCAAGGTATTCTTGCTCGACGAGCCTTTGTCCAACCTCGACGCAAAGCTCCGTGCTTCCATGAGAACGGAAATTTCCAAGCTGCACGCTCGTCTTGCGACGACCTTCATCTACGTTACCCACGACCAAGTAGAGGCTATGACCATGGGTACGAGAATCGTCGTTATGAAGGACGGCTTCATGCAACAAGTGGATACCCCGCAAAACTTGTACGACTATCCCGTAAACCTGTTCGTTGCAGGCTTCATCGGTACGCCGCAAATGAACTTCTTCAAGGAATCCACGCTTACCTCCAAGAGGGGTAAGGTTTACGTTGAATTTATCGGCGGCAACAAGATCTTGCTTCCCAAGAGCGTTGCGGCGCGTATCAAGAACATCAACGAATACCTCGACACCGGTAAGCACATCACGCTCGGCGTTCGTCCCGAAGATATCCATCAAGATCAAGCGTTCATCGCGAATTCGCCCGAAACGGTTGTGAAAGCGCGTATCGAAGTTATCGAAAAGCTCGGTGCGGAAACGCAGATCTACTGCGAGCTTGACCACGAGGGTAAGGAAAGCTCGGTTATCGACAACTCGACGCAAATGATCGCGAAGATCTCCAGCCGTGCGGTCGTAGCGCTCAAGGACGTCGTAGAGCTTGCTTTCGACGCGCATCATATCCATATGTTCGACGGCGAAACGGAAGCTACGCTTTTGGAGAGAGACGAGGGCTACGAAGTGATCGAGGAGAACGCGGAAGGCTCGGCGTTCGTGCCTCCCACACCTCAAGAAATGCGTTCGCGCATCGATTCCGCTCGTATCGTAACGAAGGAAATGAAAGCGCAAGCGAGAAAGGACGCGAGAATGGCGAAGCTTGCGGCGAAGCAAGCGGCGGCGGAAACGGCTGCTGCTCCCGTAGAGGAAGCTCCCGTGGAAGAAGCGCCCGTGGAAGAAGCGCCCGTAGAGGAAGCTCCCGCTGAGGAAGAAAAGAAAGATAACGAATAATATATTCGGCTTCAAAAACCGTCCCGTTTGAAAAAACGGGACGGTTTTTCGTTATGGTTGGGATAATGGGGTGAGTTGAAGGCTGCGCTTTCGTAAATTGCCTCTTGCGGCGACCTTGCAGTAGGGGGTTGTATGAGATTGCGCGGCGTTGCTTGCAACGCCGCGCAATGACAGCCGTTTGGCAAGTAGTTTATCGTATTGTAATAACCGTCAATAATCTTTTCGACCAAGAAGAAAATCTATGCTGACTTCGAAATAGTCGGCTATTTGTTGTAGGAAGTAAAGGTCGGGCTCGGTTTTTCCTAACTCTAAGTAGGAAATTCTCCGTTGGGTCGTATATAATTCTTTTGCTAAGAATTCCTGCGTTAAGTGGTGTTCCAATCGCAATTCCCGAATTGTTTTTCCAAAATCGTTCATACGGAAATTATAGCATATACAATAAAAAAAGTCTTTGCTTCTTAGAAATTTAAGAGGCTTTTTTTAGACGGTTTTTGCCTAACCCAATGCTTTTTTATTTTATTGAGCTATAATTTATTTACAAAAAGAAAAGTCGTTTGAGCGGGAGTAAAAAATATGGAAAAAAGGCTTTTTGAGATACCGAAGCTGGCGGAATTTTTCGACGGGGTGGACGAAACGATCGGCAAGTATCGCGCAAGGCGCGGTCGGGAGTTTACCAAAGAGGATATGCTTTGGGCGAGGG
>JAFURP010000010.1 GCA_017471785.1 Clostridia bacterium
GTGCAGTCAAACGAAAACGGAAACCGTGGAATACGACGTCGACTATACCGTCACGGAAGACGAATGGAAGATAAATTTCAATCTAACGAAAGGTCAAGCCCAAGTCCAAGCGCTTTCTCGTGCAGCCGTAGGTCAAGCCCAAGCGCAAACGCTTTCTTGCGCGAATACGAAGCAAGCCCAAGCGCAGTTACTTTCCGGCAATGCGTCGCAACCGTTAGCGGAGATAACCTCGTACACCCTTTATGCGGAAGGCGAAAACGCGGGTACTACGGGCACGTCTCTTTTGAAAGTCGCTCCCAACGCTATGTCTATTGAATTTTATATTGGCACTACTTTTAGAGAAGACGAGAGCGGTACGTATGGAAGCAGCGAAACCCTTTATCAAACCTTAACGAAAAATATAATAACGTACTTCCCGTTTGGCGATAATTATAACGATTTCACCTTTGACCAAACGAAAAACGCTTACGTCGCTCAAAATTTGACGTCTACGATGGTTGACGATTACGATCCTACGAAAACGAGCGACATTTACACCAAGAACGCAGAGGTTACGTTCGTTAACGGATATTTGAACACTATAACCGTCGAATTATGCGACGCAACGTTTACGGACGTCTATGCTTCCTTCGCGTTTACTTTTTCCGATATAAACAATACGACCGTTGGGGGTTAAGAACGATAACGAACGAGCTTGGAGAAACCGCGAGCACACGCCCGCGGTTTCTTTGTTTTTAGAATATTTACGCCCCCTCCCGTCTATAATATTATACCGACAAAAAAGCGAAAGGACGGGCAGCTATGAAAAAGATCTTATTTACGGGCGGCGGCAGCGCGGGACACGTCGTACCCAATATCGCGCTGATGGAGGAGCTTTTATCCGACGGCGAAACGGACGTTTGCTATATGGGCACGAGCGGCATAGAAAAGCGATTGATCTCCGAATGGAAGATCCCCTTTTACCAAATCGAATGTCCCAAGCTCGTCCGCGGCAAGGGCTGGCGTTTTTTGAAGGAAAATTGGAGGATCCCCTTACGGCTCCGCAAGGCAGTCAAGCAAGCCAAGGAGGGCTTGGAGCTTCTCAAGCCCGACGCCGTGTTTTCCAAAGGCGGCTTCGTGGCTTTGCCCGTCGTTTTGGCGGCGAGAAAATTGAAGATACCCTGCTTCGCGCACGAGAGCGACTTTTCCGTCGGGCTCGCCAATAAGCTCACCGCGAGAAGGTGCCGTTGCACCTTCACCTCCTTCCCCGAAACGGCGGCGCGAATCAAGCGCGGCGTGTATAGCGGCGCGCCCATACGCCGCTCGGTATTCGCCCCGACGAGAGCGGAGGCTCGCCGCGCGCTGAACATCAGCTTCAACGAAAAGGTCGTGCTCGTTTTCGGCGGCGGCAGCGGCAGCGAAACGCTCAACCGCGCCCTGCGCGCACGTATCAACGAGCTGACGGAAAAATATACGATCCTGCATATTTGCGGCAAAAACAACACGGTCAAAAGCAACGTAAGAAGATATTTGCAATTTGAATTTATCTCGGATATGGGTATGCTGTACGCCGCTTCGGATATGGTGGTAAGCCGCGCCGGTGCAGGTACGGCGTTTGAAATTTTGGCATTGCGGAAGCCGGCGCTTTTCGTCCCCTTGGAAAAAGCCACGCGCGGCGATCAGCTCGAAAACGCCGCCTACTTTCAGCGCAAGGGACTTTGCCGCGTATTACGGGAAAGCTCCCTCGAAGATATCGTAGAAGCGATCGATAAAACGCTGTCGGACGAGGACTTAAAGACTCGCCTTTCAGAGAGCAATTTCACGAGCGGTAATAAACGCATTTTGGAACGCTTGCACGCGGCGGTCAACGGAAAATGAACCGCTTTGCCGAATACGACCTGCCCCCGTATCCCCAAAAGCTCGCCAAGGCAGTCAAAAAAAACAGGCGTCGCAAACGCCTGATCTTGACCCTCGTATTCCTTTTCGTTTTCGCCCTCTTTTTGTTTATCTATTTTCAACGCAACGTCACGCGCGTACTCATCTCGATCAGCGAAGCGACGATGCGCGCCAGCACGACGGTAGCCGTCAACGACGCGGTGTATTATACGCTTTCCGACGAAATGCGCTACGAGGATCTCGTCACCGTCAACCGCGACGAGGCGGGCAATATCGTTTCGGTCGCCGCCAATCCCTTAAAGATCAATAAGATCGCGCGCGACACCGCCTCCATCTCCCAATCCAACCTGAAAAATCTAAGCTTGAACGGTATCCCCGTGCCCTTGGGCGCGCTCACGGGCATCGAAGCGTTCGCAGGCTTGGGACCGAGTATTCAATTCCGTATCATACCCGTCAGCAGCGTTTCCTGCGGTTTTTCCTCCACGTTTGAAAGCGTGGGCATCAACCAAACCAAGCACTCTATCTACTTAAACGTCATCGCCGATATCAGTATCGTTATGCCCTCGCGCACCGAAAATTTCGCGGTAGTCACCGATATTTTAGTGGGCGAATCGGTCATCGTCGGCTCCATTCCCGACGCCTATTTGCAATCGGACATCTTCGGCGACAAAGCCGACCTATCCCCAACCGAATAATAGAAAAACGCGTAGAATTTCTACGCGTTTTCTTTAATTCTTTTTAGAGCGCGATTTGAAGATCATCGCCATCAAAAAGGAAAATATAACGGCGGCGGAAACGCCTGCGCTCGCAGCGGACAGCGCGCCCGTAAACGCGCCGAACAATCCCTTTTGCGCTCCCTTGATAGCACCGTTGGCAAGCAGATACCCGAAACCGCTGATGGGCACGGTCGCGCCCGCGCCGGCAAATTCGACGAGGTATTGATACAACCCAAGCCCTTGCAGCACGACGCCCGAAAGCATGAAGATAACGAGGATCTTGCCTGCGGTAAGATCGGTAAAATTGATAACGATCTGCGCGATCATACAAATCAAACCGCCCACCAAAAACGCCTTCAAAAACATAAACAAAATATCAAAATACTGTTCAAACATATCCTTTCCTTTTGGCGACCGCCTCTATTATCTTGCGGAAAATTCCTTTAATTATACAAAGCGGCGACTAAGCTCCAAACATTTTCGTAAATTCCTCCGCCGTGATCAACACCGTTCGGGTCTTATCCTCGCCAAACGCGGAAACGTACCCGTTTTCCTCCATCCACGCCAGCGCCTCTTTTGCGCCGTTAAGGCTCATACCGCCCCGTCTTTGCAATAGAAAGATAGAAGCGCAGCCGTTATGCACGACCAAACGCAACGCCTCGATGAACGTAGGCTCCACTTCGCCGAAGCTTCGCAAAAATTGCTCTTTCGTGAGCAACACCTTACGCATACCTCCGTCGCCAAGCGCACTTACGTAGCCCTCCCGTTCCATCCATTCCACGATACGACCGGCTTTGTTATAACCCAGCCTGCATTTACGCTGCAGCATAGCGATCGACACGCGGCCGTATTCGACCGTCAGCTTCAACGCCTCGATAAAACACGGCTCGACCTCCTCCGTCGAAATAATTTCCTCCTTCATACGCCCTCTCCTTTAATCGCTCGACAATTTGAGCTCTATCCCCACTACGCCCCACCTTTCTTCCTCCTCGGGGGTGTAAAAGGTATACATACGCTTCACCGCTTCCTCTATAGAAGCACCGTTAAACCCACACTTACCAAATTGCTTTGAAGAAAACAATTCCGCAAACGACGGAAACAAATGCAACGCGACCACTCGCGCGGATATTTGCCTCGCTGCGTCCTCGGCGTGGATAAAGCGAACGTAGCTCCCCAC
>JAFURP010000011.1 GCA_017471785.1 Clostridia bacterium
CCGTCGCGCCGACGGTAGTCAAGATCCCCTTGAGGAAATCGTTGGGATCGGCAACGCCGTTGGCAAGCGAATTCGCCGCCGCCTGTGCCAGCGAACGGGTCGCCGTGTTCGTCGTGTACTCGGTCGTCGTCACGTTATCAAGCGTATACGTCACGTACCCTCTCGCGTTCAGCGAAGTGCCGTATTTGTCGGTGGGGAAATCCGCGCCGTCCACCTTACCTACGATCGCGCCGTTGTACGCCGTCTGATTGTCGTCCGTCCACACCTGCGTTACGAGCTTAGCCGCGTTAACGGTAGCGTCCGTCACGTCCTCCAACGTCAGCTCGCCGTCCTCGCCCAGCGTAGGCGCGATCAGCATACCGAACGTTACGTCCGTAGCGTTTGCAAGGCTGGCTTTGGTGCTCTCGCCCACGTTCGCCGTGAAACGGATACCCGTAGGAGCGTCCATTCTCACGCCCGCGCCGGTATTCATCGTGAAGTCGGAGAAATCCGCCGCCTGCGGCTTCAAGAGCGTGCTTACGCTAAACGCCGTAGTGAGAGCGAACGCCGCGATAAGCGAAGAAGTCAAAATTCTTTTGGTATTCTTTTTCATCTTTTTGTTCCTCCTTACCAAGCCTCGTCCCAGTAGCCCGCGTTATCGGTGCCGAGCGTAAACGATTCGACGTCCGACGTGCGAACGATGTCGTCCGTCAAAAGCGACGTAACGACGAGTTCCATTGTTACATAAGGTTTTTTCATTTTCGAAATCCCTCCTTATAAAATTCAATATACTCCTACGCTCTCGCGTATATTGCCTCGTTTATTACCTACCTTATCCCTTCACCGCGCCGATAGTCATACCGTCCACGAAATACTTTTGCAAAAGCGGGAAGAGCAGCATCAGCGGCAAAATGGTGATGATAATGGTCGCCGATTGCACCACGCCCTTACTCATGACCCCGTCCTCGTCGTTAAACGCCTTGAAGTCCGCAAGCATTTCCTGTACGACGTATTGAATGGTCCAAAGCGAGGTGTTGTCCTTGTTCACGTAATACAAAACGTCCATATAGCTGTTCCACTTGGTAACGAAAGCCATAAGCGCGGTCGTCGCGATAATGGGCGTGGACACGGGCACCATGATCTGCACGAAAATTTGCAGCTGGTTCGCCCCGTCGATCATCGGCGCTTCCTTCAAGGAAGCGGGCACCGAGTAGAAGTAGTTGCGAATGAGCAAGATATTGTATACGTTCAAAACGGCGGGGATAATAAGTACCATATAGGTATTATAAAGCCCCAGCTCGCGAATGACGAGAACGATGGGTATCATACCCGTATTAAAGAACATCGTGAACACGAAGAACGTATTCAAGAACTTATGCCCCGGCAAATTCTTCTCGTGCAACACGTACGCCGCCGAAGTATTGATGACGATGGAAAGCAGCGTGACCGAAACGGTCGCCACGACCGAGTTGATCAAGCCCGTCGTAACGAGCGAATTTTTGAACACGAACGAATACGCCTGTACGCTGAATTTTCCCGCCCAAAAAGAATACCCCTTTTGGATAAAGGAAACGGAATCGGTAAACGACGCCATCACGACGAGCCACAAGGGCAAAACGAAGAATGCGGAAAAAATGAAAACGGCAATAGATTTTCCGATAGTTATACCTAAATTTCTTTTCGCGCCTACCATTATATGATCCCCTCGTTTTCCGTCTTTTTGACGATCTTATTCGTTACGAGCACCAAGATACTGCCGATCACGCCTTGTATCAGTCCGATTGCCGTTGCCGAACCGAAGTTGCCCTTGCTCAAAGCGGTATACGATATCCGCCCTACGACGTCTACCGTATCCTGTATCGCGCCCGTTACCTGCCCGTTAGTCATTGCCAAAATCTGTTCGTAGTTATCGCGCATGATATTACTTACGTCGAGAATAAGCTGCAAGCAAATAATGTTCATGATCCCCGGGATCGTAACGGTGAACACCTGTCGCATCATACCGCCGCCGTCGAGCGAGCACGCCTCGTATAGCTCGGTATCGATATTACACATTGCCGATATGTAGATGAGCGTGCTCCAACCCATACCCTTCCACAGCGAGGATATGGACAATATCGCCCACCACGGGTCGGGGTCGCCGTACCAGTTGGTCGTCGAGCCGAACATACGGTTGAGCATACCCGTATTCGGGTCTAACACGGCGTTAAAGATACCGCCTACCGATACCCACGAAAGGAAATAGGGTATGAACGAAATGGTTTGGAACGCCGTCCGAAGCTTTTTCGTCTTGATGGAATTGATCAAGACGGCAAGGAACAAGATGACGGGCAGGTTGGAAAGGATACGGATAAGGGAAATGAAAATGGTATTCCGGAATATCCGATACATTTCGGGCGTGTTCGTCGCATAGAACACCCCTTTGAAATATTTCAGCCCGACCCATTCGCTACCCAAGCCCTGCAGCAGATCGTATTCCATAAAGCCCGCCGACAGCCAAACCATCGGCATATAACGGAACATAATGATAAGCGCAAACGCGGGTAAGATCAGCAAATACAAAATTTTATACCGCAAAACGCGTTGCCAAACGCTGCCTTGGAAAAAGCGCTTTATACCGCCCTTGATAATTCCGAAATACACGAGCGCACCAAGTCCCAAAACGCCGACCACGATGCCCGCGATAAGCCAAGGCGATACGCCCTCGCTATACACGAAATACCCGAAGAACGCGTTTTTCTCACCCGTCGAAAAGAGCAGCTCCGTCCCCTTTACCGTAACGGACGAGCCGGAATAGGAAACCGTTTCGATCTCCTCCCCCGTTTCGTAATCGGACATCACGGAAACGAACTTGACCTCTCCCGGAAGCTCGAACGTGATCTCGTCCACGAGCTTAAGATCGGCAAGCTGGAAGAACAAAATATGATCCTTCTCGCTCGCGCGAAGCTCGCTTTCGAAATCCTCAAAGCTCAAGATCTCGCCGCTATCCGTCGATCTCGCTTTTATCTCGATGGGATTATCCTCGGGGTCCATCACGTGCCGAACGGCTTCCGCGTTCGGATACACCCGCAAAATAGAGGGCATCACGAGCTGATCGTACCCGTCCTTGATCTTTTCGAGATTTTTCAAATCGTTTTCGCAAAAGCTTTTGGTATTCTCGTAAATAATATCCCCCAAGCCGCCGATCGTGTCTATCCTACGGGTACTCACCGTCACGCGATAATGCGTATCGTCCTCCTCGTAGCCTTCGACGGTGAGAACGTCCGTATCGACCGATTCGGAATTGAGCTTTGCCACGTATTCGTTCATATACGCCTCGAAGCTCGCTCTATCGGGTGCGATATCCGCCGCGTTTTCCTTACGCACGGATAAAACCACCTCGCCCGAACCGCTGTTCGAGATCCCCACGCTCATAGACGAGCTGCAAGCCAAAAAGACGAACAACGTCGTAAGCACGGCGAGTAAAAGCGTTGCGAATTTTCTTATCCTCAAAACCATTTTTACCTCATCTCCTCGCCCCTTATCCAAGGGCTAACGCATAGTTATTCGTTGATTTTTTGCACGATCCTTTCGGCGATCGCACGCATACCGTTGTCGTTGGGGTGCAGGGACACGCCCTCGTGCCAAAACTGCCCGAGCGCCTTCATCTCGTCCGTCTCGCCCAGATCGCTGATATGCACGAACGAATACCCGTTCCTTTCGCACACCTGACGAAGCACCTTGTCTATCCCCTCGTACGCCCAAAACAAATCGGTGACTACCACCTTTGCGTTTTCCTTCACCTTAAAGTGCTTGATAAACCTGTCGATATGGGGGTACAGGGGCACGGAATCGAGATTTTCGCGCAAAGGGCCCCAAATGTTTTCACCCAACCGCACGACGATAATATCCGCTTCGAACTCCCGCGCCAAATTCCAACGGGGAATTTTTTCGTCCTCGAAATACGCGCGCTCCCAATCGCCGCAGCAAGCGGTGCAATAGTTGACCTTGCCGTACCTCTCGTCCAGCATTCTCACGGCTACGTGCACGTAGTCGTTCTCCTCCTTACTCGCAGCCATGCCCCAATCGTCCATCCAACCGATATCCTCGGCAGGCGCGTGGCGCGTAATGGAGTTACCCAAAAACAAAACGTTGATCTTTCCGTCCCGATAGACGGGTCTTACGATATCGTATTCCTTGACTTGTCCTTTGGAGGAAACGGTGTTTTTAGCTATATCCATACTGTATTCCTTTAGCGTACGATCACGCTGTCGATGCCGAGCACGTCGGCAAGCTTCTTGATAAGATCGGCTTTATGTCCGATACCCAAAGCGTAGTGATGCGTAGGTCCCTCCATACACCATCTCTTGATGAAATCCTTGGTGTCGGGCGGGAAATACCCTCTCGTATTCGTGTTGCCCGTAGGCGGAATGGGACCGGCCTTGGAATACCCCTCGCCGATGATGAAACGGAATTTACCGTCCGCCGTTTGCGTAATGCCGAGCATGGTGATAGGTCCCTCTTTGAGCTTAAATTCCACCGACGCGCCCGACCCGGGCTTGCCGTGATATTTACTCAAAGAACGAAGCACGGGCTTGCCGTCCGCGATCTTGATATGGTGGGGACCGTCGTGCCCGATCAAGATGACGTTATCGTCGAAATCGAACGGGTGCAGCTCGGCAAAGCTTCCGCCCATATCCAAGCGATCCATAATGAACATAGCGACGTTCGTCTTGATATCGAACTCGCCGCACATGGGAATACCCTGCGCGTTCAAAATGGAGTTGCCCACGATCAAAGAGGTCGCCACGTTTCTTTGCACGCTACCCTCTTTACCCTCGTAATAATACGCCATACCGTCGAGGTGGAACTTATCCACGAGCCTATCGAGCGCCACCGCCGAATGTGCCGCTTGGCGCAAGTCCTTATCGGTGAGCTTCATCGTAACGGGGTCGCTCACGGGATCGGGCATATCGAATTCCGCCTTGATCAGCTCGATCTTCGCCTGAATTTCCTCCTCCGTCGCCTCCTCGTAAACGCCCACGAGATCGTCGATCTCAATTAAAGGCACGTGTACGCCGAACGCCGAAGCGACCGCCGTAGGATCGGCGTGCATATCGTACATCGCCTCCAAAACGTGTCCCATAAGCCCGAGGCGCGCGCCCTTCAAGCCGTGCAGCACCTTGGCGATATCGCACCATTCCGCAAGCTCCTTGTCCGCCTTATCGTCGTTCGTCAGCGTCCCGATAATAATATCGTTTACCTTCTTACCGTAACGGATGGCAACGCCCGTAAATTCGGGTACGGAGCAAATGCTGTCGTTTTCCAATTGCATAAAGGTATTCGCCTGGGTATAATCCATCGCGCGGCGCGGTTGCAGCGCCACGAGCACCATAGGCGCGTCCACCGCCTTCAAAATAGGCGCGAACACGGACGAGGTCGCGTAGGTGATCATATTGCAAAACACCACGTCGGGGGAAGCGGCGCGAATTTTTTCCGCCGTTTCGAACGCGCACTCGCTCGAATCGACGATACCGAAATCGAGCACCTCCACCTCGTTTGCCTCCACCTTATCGCAAAGGGTCTTGTGGAAGCCCTTCATATTGTCCAAAAGCCCGGGGAACTGTTCCCAGTACACGCCGTGCGCCACCGCAAAAATTGCTACTTTACCTGTTCTTTTATATTTTCTTTCAATCATTTTTCTTTACTCTTCCAATGCTTTTTTTATTTCTTCGAGCATACCGTAGCCGTACCTTTCGTCCGGCTCGAGGTAGTTGCCCTCCGTCCATTCGTTCCAAATAACCGTCATAAAGTTACCCTTATTTTCCCCGCGGTCCGCATATCCCTTGACCATACGGAACGCCTTGCCGTACAGCTCGGGCGTGCAACCGTGGCAGATCGCGTACCAAGGATAGAGGTTCATATTCTCGTACGTTTCCGATTGAATGGTACGGGGGGATTGATCGATACCGCCCATCACGTGCAAGCTTACGGGAAAATCGTAATATTTCAAATCGTCCTCGATATTCTCCTTACCCTTTTCGATAAACTCCTCGTATTCGTAGGAAACGCGCTTGTCGTTGTTTTCGGGGTCCTTGCAATCCCACCAATACCGCACGCCCTCGTCCACGCCGAGATACACGAGCAGATCGTTGATCTTTTTCTTATCGGGAACGTCGTCCTCCATGATCGCGGGCACGGTGCAAAGATGCATCTCCCCAAGCCCCTTGTCGCGTACGCGCTGACGGAACTCCGCCAATACGCGCTTCAATTCGTCGATACCGCCCAGCTCCTTGATAAGCTTATTCATATTGTAGATGGTGAACATGATCTTACCGTCGATCCTCGTATAGTTGGGTTTAACGAAATATTTATTGATAAAATCGTCGGTGATACGGATAAACGCCGCCTCGTCCACCGCGCCGCTCTTCAATACGGGCGCAACGATCAAACGGGGCGAGGGGTGGGAATAGATCGCGTCGTGATTACACCACATAACGGAGAACTCGAAATCCTCGTTGCCCTCCGCCTTCAAAAAGCCCTCGTCCAAGCATTTTTCACGGTAGGGACCGTCGTCGTAATAATAAGTATCGAAAATAAAGCCTTGGATACCGTAGGACTTCGCGCAGGCGATCTTCTTCGCCATTACCTTCGGATCCGCTTCGTCCTCATACCCCCAAAGCGGCACTCTGGGCTGATAGTGATCTTCGAAGCGCGGACGCGCGCATTTGGTAACTTCCCATTCCGTCCAGCCTTTACCGTGCCATTTCTCGTTTCTGGGATCTACGTGCCAGTTGGGGAAATAGTACGCGTACAGTTTCATGTTTTTCATATGATTACCTCCCGTAACACCTTTTCGCGGTGTTGACAAAATAATTTTTTTATGTTAAAATCTATTTAACCTACTAGATTAAAGGAGCGATCGGCATATGCTATTCGACCAAATCACACCCTTCGTCCGCTTTACTGCGGAACAAAACATGAGCAATTCTTGGGTCAACGACGGCAAGGAGATCGTCGGCTACGACCACCGCATTTACTACGTTTTGCAAGGACGCGGCTCTATCCAAATCGGTCAAGAGAACTACGATCTACAGCCGGACACCTTCATAATGTGGCACGCAGGGATCCCCTATCGCTACCTTTCGGAAAAGCTCAACGCAATGATATGTATCACCTGCAATTTCGATTTCACCTCGCAAGCGAGCCAATACCGCACGCCGATCGCCCCCAGCCGCCCGAAGGAATTCGATCCTGCGGAGATCTTGGAAAAGGACGTTTTCTTTTCCGACCACAAGCCGTTTAACAAAACGGTGTTCTTGCCCAACTCCCCCAATATCCGCGCGCTGATGATCAAGCTGAAGGAGGCGTATACCAAAAAACAAAAGTTCTATTCCCTGCGCTGTAACAACATTTTACAGGAGATCCTCATCAAGGTAGCCTATCAAACGGACGACGTTCTCTCTCGGAACAACGAACTCGTATCCTCCATTCTCGACTACATTCACGAGCATTTCCGCGACAACCCCACCAACGAGGAGATCGGCGCGAAATTCGGCTACCATCCCAACTATATCAATACGCTTCTCGTCAAGCATACCAAGATGTCGTTACATCGCTACGTTATCGATTGCAAGCTCACCTACGCGGTGCAGCAGCTGCTCACTTCGGACAAATCCATCGCGGAAATAGCGGAAGAAATAAATATTCCCGATACACAGTATTTCGCACGCCTTTTCAAAAAGCACTTCCAAAAAACGCCCTCGCAATTCCGCTTGAAGAAGTGAAAAAGCTAAAAATCGCCCCCCCCCCCGATTTTTTAACGATTTTACAAGGAATTTATTCATTTTTTGGGGCATTTTGTCAAAAGTGGACTTTTTTGACTATTTTACACGAACGCAAAACACGCCCTCGCGCGTACTCTATTGTAACATATATAAATTGCTTTTTCAATAGATAAAATAAACAATAATGTGGACAAAATAAATATTTTCATTGGTAAGATTTACCGACGCGCCGAAGGACGGCGCGCACGAAAAGAAGCGGCTTGCCCAAAGGCAAACCGCTTCTTTTTATGGTCGTATTCCGTTTTAGCTATGCGCCGCTCTCCTATAATATACTACCGTTATTGAATAATTTCACGCCGCCGCAGGCGGCAATTCACGCATGCGCAGTACGCAATTCATAAAAATAAATATACGATACCGACGATCGTCCCCGCCAAGACCCCGAACACGATAATAGGTCCGGCAACGATAAACATTTTCGCCGCCATACCGTAGACTAACCCCTCCGTCTTAAATTCGATGGCGGGCGAGGCTACGCTGTTGGCAAAGCCCGTAATGGGCACGATCGAACCGGCGCCGGCGTTCCTGCCGATCCTGTCGTATACGCCAAGCCCCGTCAAAAGGGTTCCCAAAAAGATGAGCGCGATACTCACCGTGCCCGAAAGCTCGTCCCCCGAAAGAGAAAATACGCTTTCGAAAAAATAGCGCAAAAACTGCCCGATACAGCAAACGAAGCCGCCGACGATAAAGGCGCGGAAGCAATTTTTGAAATGCTGCGTGGGCGGATCGAACGAGTTTACGTAAGCGATATAGTTCTTGTTGTAGTTTTGCCTGTTTTTCCCCGTCATTTCGTACCTGCCCCCTCCCTTTCGTTTCTCACGCCCTCCTTGGGCGCGCGCAACAGCGTTTCTCTCTCGTCGCGCGTACGCACCGAGGCGTCGAATGTCTTTATTCTTTCCATACCCGTAGTTTGTAAGAAAAAAGTCGGTTTTATACCGACTTACGCAAGGAAAAAACCGCTCCAAAGAGCGGTTTTTATTAAAACTCCGTTTTGGTATCTCGTGCAAAGAGCTTTGCCAGCATCTTTTCGCACCGTGCGCGGCAATCGTCCTCGTCCTTGCCGTAGCATATCTCGTACACGGCGCAGGTGATGGGTAGCTCCACGCCGTATTTTTCCCCGAGCGCCTTCATCGCCGCCGCCGTAGGCACGCCCTCGGCAAGCTTGGCAAACCTTTCGCCCTTGACGAGCAGCTCCCCGTAGCCGCGGTTGTGCGAATATTCGGAGAAGAGGGTCGCCTCGTAATCGCCCAAATGCGCCAAACCGTACGCGGAAAGCTCGTTGCCGCCCATCGCCTTGATGAGCCGCGCCACCTCGCGCGCGCCGCGCGCCATCAACGAGCCCTTCAAGGAAGCGTAGCCGCACCCGTCCAAAACGCCGGCTACGATCCCCATAACGTTTTTCGCTGCCGCGCCGATCTCCGTACCGACGAGATCGGAGCCGTAATAAAAGCGGATGAGATCGCTACGGAACTGATCGGCTAAACGGCGCTTCAGCTCCTCGTTTTTCGAATCGATCACCATACAGTTGGGAATACCCTGCGTAAACGCTTGGATATGTCCGGGTCCCACCCAAACGGCGATCCTGTTTTCGTCGATACCGCTTTGCTCGAGCACCTCAGATAACCGACAGCCCGTGGAAATTTCGATACCCTTCATACAAAGAACGAAATCCTTTTTGGAAACGTCGAACTGCGTGATACGCTGCATAAAGCCGCGCAAGCCCTGCGAGGAGATGGAAATGACGATCACCTCCGCGTGCTCGATCGCAGCTTGTAGCTCGGAGGTGAGGCAAATGCGCTGATCGAGCGTCACGTATTCGTTTTTACCCGTTTCCTTAAGTACCTTGTACGAATAATCGTCCTCGGGCCCCCACGAGTACACCTCGTGCCCGTGATTACACAAATACCAAGCGATAAACGAGCCCCAACGCCCACAGCCGAGTACGGATATTTTCATAATAATTACCTCCATATAATAGTGAATGGAACGCTACGCGTTCGTGAATTGGCTAACGCCGTGCATTGAAAACTTCGTTATTGCGAGCGAGTTTACGAGCGTGGCAATCTCATAGAAATCTTACCGCAAAAAAACGCCGTATCCCGTAATGTTTTTTGATAGGTAAAATTGCGTAGATACGAGCAGTTCAAGGCGGAGCGAGGGCGCGTACCGTTAGTACGTAACCGAGCGACAACGATGAAATGCGACGTATATACGCGATTTTACATTAGATTTGGTTGCGCTCCACAAAAGCACGTGCCAACGTCACGTCGTCGGTGTATTCGATCTCCGAGCCGACGGGGATACCGCGAGACAAACGAGTAACCGTGATATCCAAGGGCTTGACGAGCTTGGCAATATACATAGCCGTCGCGTCGCCCGACACGTCGGGATTGGTCGCGACGATGACCTCTTTCACGTTTCCACCGCCGATCCGCGCGAGCAGCTCGCGAATACGGATATCGTTGGGACCCACGCCCGAAAGGGGATCGATAACGCCGTGCAATACGTGATACACGCCCTTAAACTCGCGCAGCTTTTCGATCGCCGCCACGTCCTTAGGCTCTTTTACCACGCAGATCACGGACGCGTCGCGCGTACGGCAAATGCCGCACTCCTCGTCCTCGGTGAAATTACCGCAAATTTTGCAATATTTGACCTTTCTCTTCACGCCCAAAATAGCGTCGGCAAACGCGCGCGCCTCCGCTTCGGGCATATCGATAATCTTATAGGCGTACCGTTGCGCCGTCTTTTTTCCCACCCCGGGGAGCTTGGAAAACTCGTTGACGAGCCTCCCGATCGGTTCGATAAAAATGTCCATTTCTTATTTCCTTACGACAAAAATGAGCAAGCGGCAAAGCTAACGCCGTATTGCGTAGCTTATTCTTGGTTTGCAAAATTGCGTAGAGTGCGGCAGGTTGCCGCAAACGTTGGATTGCCCCCGAAAGGAGATTTACTTCAGTAAACGAGTGAGGGTGCGTTCCGACTTTGCGGATAAGATGCCGTGCTATACGCGATTTTTACAGCATACCGCCGAGCGCCCCCATATCCCCGTACCGCCCCATCTTCTCCTCGTACACCTTATCCGCCTTGGCGTAACCGTCGTTGATCGCCGCCATGATAAGGTCCTCGAGCATTTCGACGTCGGTAGGGTCGACCACGCTCTCGTCAAGCTCGATGCCGTTGATGATCTTTTTGGCGTTCATATACACGACCACAGCCTCGCCCGCCGCCGTGCCGACGATCTCCCAATCGTCCAAAAGCTCCGCCGTCTTTTCCATCTCCTCCTGCATCTTTTGCGCTTGACGCATCAGGTTTTGCATATTGTTGTTTCCGCCTTTGAAAGCCGCCATTTTTCTATTTTCCTCCGTTTTGATTTATTTGACGTCGACCTTTACGCCTCGAAAGGTCGCCTTGATCTCTTCCACGCTCTTATTAAAATCGTCCGATTTTTTACCCTTGAGCCGCAGCTCGAACTCCCCCTCGTTTACGCCGATCGCCGCAAACGCCTCCTTGACGAGCGCGTAATGCTCCGCCTTTTGCAAGGAACGGAAAATGGTGTCGCTTTGCGTTTCCAAAAGGAAGAGCTCTCCCTCGTACGAGCTGTCCAAATCCATACAGATCGTATACACCACGCCGCTCTTACCCGTCCGTCTAAGGCTCCTTAAAAACTGCCCGAACGTCAGCTTCGCGTCCCCCTTCGTCGCCTGTCCGACCGTAGCGCGCGGCGCGATGGGCGCACGCTCCTGCGGCGGCTTTTTCTTGGGAATATACCCCTCGTCGAAATAGACGTTCCCGCCCGTCACCGCCTCGTCGGGCGGCGCCTCCAATTCGGGCGGCGCAAATTCCTCTTCCGCCGAAACGGGAAGCTCTTTTTCCTCTTTCTTCACGGGCGCGGGTACGGTTTCGACCTCTTCCGTTTTTTCGTTCGTCGCTACCCTGCCCCCGTCCTTTTGCACGAAAGCGCCCTCGGCAAGCCGTTTTTCCAGCTCGGCGACGCGCGCGATCAACGCCTCGATATCGTAATCGCTTTCGGGCATACTCGCCTTCATCACCGCCGTTTCGAACACGATCCGCGGCGAGGACGAATATTTCAAATTTTGCTCGGCTTCCGCGAATATCTCCGCCGCGCGAAGCAACCTGTGCCCGTTCACGCTCTTCGCTATCTTTTCGATCCGCGCATACGTCGCGTCGGGCAACGCCAAGATATTTTTTCCGTCCCGACAGGTCTTTGCCACCGTACAGGAATTAAGGAAATTCATGGTATCCTTTACGAGCGTTCCCACGCTCTTACCCGCCGACAAAAAGCGCTCCGCGCCCTCGAACGCCGCGCCCGTATCGCCTACGAGCGCCGCCTCGCACATTTGCGCCACCCCGTCGAAATCGGCGCTGCCCAGCACCGCGGTCACGTCCTCGTAAGTAAGCTTACCGCTCGTATACGAAACGCAGGTATCGGCGATAGAGAGCATATCGCGCACGCTTCCCGCGCCTGCCCGCGCGATCGCCGCGACCGCCTCCTCGTCGTATTTTTTACCGATACTGTCGAACACGAATTTGAGCCGTTCCTCGAGATCCGCTTGGGGAATGAGCTTAAAATCGAAGCGCATACACCGCGACAAGATGGTAGCGGGGATCTTCGCCGCCTCCGTCGTCGCCAAAATAAATACGGCGTGGCGCGGCGGTTCTTCGAGCGTTTTCAGCAAAGCGTTAAAAGCCCCCGTCGAAAGCATATGCACCTCGTCGATGATATATACTTTATACTTCCCCGCTACGGGCGGATATTGCACCTTTTCGCGCAAATCGCGCATTTCGTCCACGCCGTTGTTGGAAGCGGCGTCGATCTCGGAAATATCCAAATTAGACGGATCGGCAAGCGCCTTACAGGTCGCGCACTTACCGCACGGCGAACCGCCTACGGGCGTCTCGCAGTTGATGGACGCGGCGAAAATTTTCGCGATACTCGTCTTACCCGTACCGCGCGGACCGCAAAAGAGATACGCGTGCCCGATCCTGCCCGTCGCTATTTGATTTTTAAGTACGGTAACGATATGCTCCTGTCGCACGACCTCGTCCAAAGACGAGGGGCGAAAGGTACGGTACAAAGCCAAATACGCCATCTCGTTTCCTCCCTTTACTTTTTAAGTAGCTGTTGCAGCTTGCGTTTACTCCGCTGTATCGCGTTATCCACGCTCTTAAACGGCTTCCCCGTCGTCGCACATATCTCCGCACAGGTCATACCGTCCATATACATAATAAAAATTTTGAACTCGAAATCGGACAAGCCCCTGCTCATTTTTTGCCGATACTCTTTCATCTCGTCGCGCAAGATCATCTCGTCCTCGGGCGACGGCTCCATAAACGCCCATAGATCGGAAATGGATAACGGCAAACTGGTATTGAGTGGCTGATTTTTCTTACTCAACGACTTCTTCACCGCGTCGATAATTTGTCTACGCACACACATATAGGCAAAATTTTTGAAGCTCTTGCCCCCTTCCACGTACTTGTAATCCTCGATCGCCCGAAACAACCCGATCATACCCTCTTGTATAAGATCGTCCGTATCTCCGCCCACGAGAAAATATCCGCGCGCCCTACCGCGCACGAAATCGGCGTAGCGGAACATCAGCTTGTCCCTCGCCTGCTTATCGCCGCCTTGGGCAAGCGCCACCAGCTCCTCGTCCGTTTTTTTGCGTTCGTTTTCTTTCATCGTCTATCCTTACAACCTGTTCCTCACCACTTCGTACGCCGCGATCCCGAGCGCCACCGACGCGTTGAGCGAATTGACCTTTCCCTGCAAGGGAATGGACAACACCTTATCGCACTTTTCCTTGGTCAACCGCTTCACGCCGCTGTCCTCGCCGCCCACGATCAGCGCGATATTCCCGTCGAATTTCTCCTCGTAAATATCCTCGCCTCCGGCTTCCAACGCATACACCCAATACCCGCTCTTTTGCAGCGTTTCCACCGCTTGATTGAGATTGGACACCTTCGCCACCTTCATATGCTCCGCCGCGCCCGCGGAAATACGGATCACGCTCTCCGTAACGGAGGCGCTGCCCGACTTGGGAATGACCACGCCGTCCGCGCCCGCACACTCGGCGACGCGGATGATGCTTCCGAGATTATGCACGTCCTCCACGCCGTCGCACAGCACGATAAACCCGCCCTTTTCGCTCTTCCTTTCCGCGATCAGCTCGTCCAGATCGAAATACTCGTAATCGGTGGTGAACGCGATCACCCCTTGATGCCGACGAGTCACGCTCTCCTTGTCCAACACCTGCTTGTCCACGAATTGCACGCGGATATTTTTCTTCCTCGCCTCCGCGAAGATCATAGAAACGGAGCCCTGCGCCCCCTTTTCAATGAGCAATTTATCGATATTTTTTCCCGTTTTCAACAGCTCTATAACGGCGTTCCTTCCTTCCGTTTTCATATCCTCTTCCTATCCTTTTACGGCTTATATCCCACGGGCGAGGGCTTCCCCTTCAGCTCGTCCATTTGCGACAACAGCTCGTCTATCCGCGCCCCGTTCCCCGTCAAATGCAAAAACCCGAGCACCGCCTCCAAGCCCGTCGAACGGTTATATTCTCCCACCGTCGCGTGCTTGCTCTTGGTCGCCTTTTTCGCGTTCCTGCCGCGTTTGAATATCTCCGTTTCCCGCTCGGTCAAAAGGGGCAGTATCCGCTCGATCAACGCGCTTTGTCCGCGCGCCGACTCCACCTCCGCCGCCGCGCGCTGAAACTCGGACGCCCTTCCCTCGCCCGATACCACCAATTTCTCGCGCACCCACAGCGAATATACCGCGTCGCCCAAAAAGGCAAGCACCACGGGATTGATCTGCAACGCTTCCCGTTCGGAAAGCACGACGAACGCCTCTTGCAAGCCGTATTCCTCACTTGAATTTTCTTCTTTATATTATACCATACCGTCAAAGAAATTACAAGCAATTACGAGGATATTTTTAAGACGAGTACGCCGAAAGATATGCAACGACGCCGCTCGCCACGCTTTCACACAGCTTCTTTTGCCAAACCGCGCTTTGCAACAGCGCCTCGTCCTTGGCGTTGGACAAAAAACCGCACTCCACGATCACGGACGGATACGCCGTGCACTCCAGCATATAATACTCCCCCAAAGCCGCGGAACGCGGCTTGACCGACTCCTCGCTATACAGTCCGTTGAGCTTTTCCTGCAAGGCGAGCGCCAACGCCTTGCCCTCCTCGCTCTCCTTGGAATAGAACACCTGCGCGCCGCGCGTACTTTTTAACGGATAAAAATTTTGATGCACGGAGATCACGAGCGAGGGCTTCGCCTCCTCGATGATCTCCTTGCGCTTTTGCATATCCCGTTTTTTGAAGCCCTTCGCCGTCGTGCCGTACAACCCCTCCTCCGTCTTTCGGGTGAGCACGACCTCGAAGCCGATATCCTCCAGCTCGTCCTTGAGCGCCATCGTGATCTGCAAATTCAGATCGCTCTCCCGCACGCCCGAAGCTGCGCCCGTCACGCCGCCGTCGATCCCCCCGTGCCCTGCGTCCAGCACGATCCGCATCGCCGTATCCGCCATCGAAAACACCGCCTGCGGCGCAGCGAGCGCCTGTATACAAAGCGCCACCGCCGCCACGAACCCCATCACCACCGCCATAGAAAGCGCCAAAACCGTCTTTTTCATATTCTATCGTATGCGTTATATCGTTTATAAATACCCAAAAAAAACCGCTTTCGTCAAGCGGTTTTTTTTCTTATAGAAACTTCAACTCCGTCCCCTCCAAACGGCAGCAGTATTCCGTTTCGGGATCTCCCACGGGGGAGGCGATCGGTCCGACCGTTTGCGGCGTTTCCTCCTGAACGGACGGTCGCGCAAGCGTGGCTACGGGCGGCTCCTTTTTCTCCTCCGCACGCTCTTCTTTTTCCTCGAACAACCGCGTCGTTTCCTCCTCGGCGGACTTGAGCCACTCGGCGTATATCTCGGGCGCACGGTCGGTCACCACGCGCGCCGCGCCAAACTCCACCAACCGCTTGAAATCCTCCGTTTCGTTTACGCCCGTAACCTCCAAGCCACAGCCGCGCGTCATATCCGTTTTCAGCCGCTCGCAGCCCAAAAAGTAGGGGACGCTGAAATATTGCGCGCCCACCTCGCAAGCGATCCTCGCCACGCGCGAAAGCACGGCGAACGCCAGCACGCTCTCCACGCGCACCTTCAAGCTCGCTTTCCCCGCCGCGCGGCGCAAGCGCTTCATCTCCTTGCGAATCTCGCCGTAACGACAGCAATCGAGCAGCGAGGGCGTAACGATAGCGGTGATCTCCTTTGCGCCCCGCTTGACGGCAATACGCGCCTCGTACGCCTTTACCTTGGCAAGCGTTTCTCCCGAGCCGCCCACCACGCAGTCGATCTTGACCTTACTGCCCGTCAAATAATACGCCGCCTGCGAAAGCTTGGTGATGGGCAGCTTCACCGCCGCCTGCTTAAAACGGATAGCGCGCTCGCACACCCGTTGCACCTCTTGCCCCGTAAAGAGGGACGCGCCCGAAGCGGAGATAGCCGCGGTTATCTCGTTCAATTTTTTGCGCCGCTTGTACGAGCGGTATTCCTCGGCGTCCTTGTGCGAAAGCACCACGCTCCTTTTTAAGCCCTCGTTTTCCTTGGTAGAAATTTCATTTTTTACCGTTTTTTGTTCCATACGCTAAGTATGCGACAAAAGGGGCGCGTTTATTCAAATCTTTTCCAATTTATGACAAAGCAAACGCCGTATACTTTCCGTATGTCTAACCCCGTCGTGGGCGTGATCGCCCTAATCGTCCTCTTTATTTTATGCTTTTTCTTCGTCCATATCGCGCGGCTCGTCAAATTCGGCTGGAGCTATCAAAAAACCGCCGCGCCGCCCAAGGAAAAAGAAGAAAAGCCCAAGGAAAAAGCCCCTGCGGAACAAAAGCCGCAGGAGCCGATCTACTATATCGTCGAACGCAAACGCCGCACCCAATCGAGCTTTTCCGAGCCAAAGCAGATCCGTTTCAAATAAGCCGAAACGGATCTTTGTGCTCCTCCGTGCCCTCCACCGCGTTTTTATAATCGCACTCCGCAATGATAATACCTAATCGCTTTTCCAAGACGCCCAAACCCCTCCGACAGTTTGGGAAACTCCCGAAACAATTCTTTCGTCGTATCTTTTTTATCCATTTTTTTACTCCTTTGCGCCCGTTGGGATATATTTACAAATACTCTTTTTTGGAGTGCGTCAAGCATTTTTACGCCATTTTGGAGTAAAATCTTAATAAGAAAACGTAAAAAGGAAAAACGGGAATGTACGGACAAAGGATAAGAGAATTAAGACTGGAAAGAAATTTGACCCAAAGCGAATTGGCAAAAATGTTAAACACCACGCAAAAAAGCATAAGCAAATACGAAACGGAATTTCTCGACGTAAGCACCCAGCAAATCATAGCGCTTTGCAAAATTTTTGAAGTAAGCGCCGATTATTTGCTTGGCTTGACCGATTGAAATTCCCCGTCGTTACGTTCGGCTTTAGCTATTCGCAATGTTTGTCATTACGAGCCTCCAACGGAGGCGTAGCGATCTCGTATTAAATCTTACGCAAAAAACGCTCTCTATCGAACGGATAAAGAGCGCTTTCTTTTTTCGATCGCTTATTGATCGCTTGTCTTTTTCGCTTCGATCTCGCCCGTCTTTTCGTTAAAGACCTCCAAATTACCCCCGTCCGTCCAAAGCCGTTCGAGGTGATAGAAAAGCCGCGTCTCGTCGTTGAAGATATGCACGATCACGTCGCCGTAGTCCACGACCGCCCAACGCCCGTCGCGCACCCCCTCCGTCCGCGTAGGCACGAGTCCCAGCTCCTTTTCCACGAGCTCCTCCACTCTTTCGCCCATCGCGCGGATCTGCGGCGCGTTCGAGCCGCTTGCAATAACGAAATAATCGCAAAGATCCGTCTTTTCGCGCACGTACAGCGTGACGATGTCCTTGCCGCGCTTGTCGGCAAGCGCCTTACATACCGTCGTCGCCAATTCCTTACTCGTCGCTTTCATAATACTCTCCTCCCAAGGTTTATTTCCTTTTATAATATTCGTATGCTTTTAGGGTGAGCGGATACACTTCCGCCCCCTTTTCTTTTAGGTATTCGATCGTTTGCCGCAGGGCTTCCTCCAAGCACTCGTCCAACGCCCCCGCGCCCCTCTTTTCTCGGAAGAGCGCGCGCAAGATCTCCACGCCCTCGTACGATCTTTCCTCCTCTACCATATCCGCCAAAAAGATAAGCTTACCCAGCTCGCTCATATTCTCGTTGCCGCTCGTATGATAGCGGATAGCCTCCAAAATCTCCCTATCCGTAACGCCGAACTCCCTTTCGGCAAGATACGCGCCCGTAAATTGATGCAGCACCGAAGCAGGTATATCCCCCCACTTCTCCTCGATCGTAAACCCCGACAAAAGCGGAGAAGCAAGCGGCACGCTTTTGGCGCAATCGTGAAAGAGCGCCGCCGCGATCGCCTTACGCTCGGACAATCCCATTTCGACCGCCTTTTTCGCCGCGAGATACGCCACGCGCAAGCTGTGCGCCCTGCGCGTAGGCTTTTCCAAACCGAGCGCCTTACCCGCGTTTTCTATTTCATATAAGCTATGCTCGCGGATATATTCCGCCACCGCGCGCGGCACGCAGGGTATCTCCATACCTGCCCCCGCCAAAACGCGTATCTCGGTGGACGAAACGGGTTTTCCGTTATGCTCCAAGACGGCAAAATCGCGATGAAATTTTTCGTAAAAATCCTTTTTTTCCTTTTCCAGCCAGCCCGCGTTTTCGTTCCGCGCGCACACGGCGAGCGTCGCCAAAGACAAAATTTCGTCGGGATTTTTCCAAGTGGGAAAATCGCGGAGCATATCCGTCCCCACCAACCAAAACAGCTCCGCCTGCGGATACTTCTCCTTAAAATACCGACAGGTGAGATAGGTATAGCTCGTCCCCCCTTTGGCGATCTCGTAATCGCTCACCCGTACCTTTTCCATACCGACGAAGGCAAGACGGCAAAGCGCCAAGCGGTGGATATCCTCCGCCTGTTCCTTGCCCCTTTTATGAGGGGGCGTAGCGGCGGGGATCACGATCAGCCGATCGAGCTCCAAGCCCTCGATCGCCGCTTGCGCGAGGCGAATATGTTCGTTGTGTACGGGGTCGAACGAGCCGCCGAAAAGAGCTATTTTCATACCGCCTCTCTCCTTTTTTTACTATTATACAATATATTTTCGTTTTTTTCAAGTTTAGAAAGGGACTTTTTCGGCAAAAATCAAAATATGAAAAAATCGGCTTTTATTTCGGATATTATTTTTACCTTTTTTCTGGCTTCTCTTTTCACCCTTTGTTTATTCCGCTACCTCGGCTTAAAGCTCCCTTTCGCCGCCCTTTTAAGCGTGCTTTGCGGCGTGCTCGCCGCGTGCGGTATCGGCGCGTATTTGCAAAGCAAGCGCAAGAGCTTTTTCCTCAAACGCTCGGACGAATCCAAAAAGCAACGCCTGCTCACCCATTTGGCGCTGCTCACCGACGCGCAAAAGACGGCGTTCTTTCAAGAGGTGTTATCCAACGGAGAGGAAAACGCCAAACGCTTTTCTCCGCTCAAGCTTTACACGGAAAACGCCTTCTACTTTTTACGCTTCCGCTTTTCGCCCGTGGAAGCGGACGAGGTGGCGAGCATTTCCCGCCTTAAGACCGCCAAGCCCAAGATCATTCTTTGCGACCGCATCGAGGAAAGCGCGGCAAAGCTTGCCGGCGCTTTGGGCGTGGAATACAAGACCGCCGAAGCGGTGTATACGCTCGTCAAAGACCGCGGCGCGTTGCCCGAAAATTTCTTGGGCGAAGAGCAACCGCAGGATAAAAAGAAAAGGCGACTGTCCCTGTGCTTTGCCAAAACCAACGCGCGGCGGTTTTTCGTCGCCGGCGCCCTCGTTTTGCTCACCTCGCTCCTTACGCCCTTTCCCTATTATTATTTGATCTTCGGCTCTCTTTTATTAGTCGTCGCCGTCCTCGTCCGCATTTTCGGCTACCGCTAAAAAGGCTTTGCCGAGATATTCGATCGCGTCGCTTGCCAGCAAAGCTCGCTCCCCGATATCGCGCGCGGCAAGCTCCGCGCCGACCCCGAAAATATACGAACTCGCCTTTGCGGCGTTAAACGCGTCTATCCCGTTTGCACAAAGGGCTGCGGCGATCCCCGTAAGCGCGTCGCCGCTGCCCGCTTTCGCAAGCCCCGCGTTTCCGCGCGTATGCAAACACGCCTCCAGCCCGTTCGTTATAAGGGATACCGCGCTTTTCAAAAGCACCGTTATCCCGTACTCTTTCGCAAACGCTTTAGCGCCCTCTATCCCTTTATTTTCAAGGGGTCGGGGGCATTTCGCAATAAGGCGCGAAAATTCTTTCAAATGGGGCGTGATCATAAGGTCGCATTTCTTGCTTTTCAGCGCCTCGTCAAAGCCGTATTTCGCCAGCGAATTAAGGGCGTCCGCGTCCAAGATCAGCCTGCCCGTATAGTTTTCGAGCAGCCACCGCGCGCCCGTCGCCGTATCCTCGGAAACGCCCAAGCCCGACCCGTACGCCACGCTGTCGTACGCCAATAATCTCGCAAAGCTTTTCTCGTTGAACGCGACCCTGCCCCCGTCGTTGACGGGCACCAGCAACGCCTCGGGCGCTTTCAGCATAAACGCGTGCAACAGCTCCTCGGGCAAAAACAAAGCGGTATATCCCGCCCCTGCGCGCAAGCACCCTTTCATAGCCAAATACGCCGCGCCCGAATAATCCTTGCTCCCCGCCACGATCGCCGCTTTTCCGTAGCTTCCCTTATGCGAATTGCGCTTTCTTTGCGGTAAAATCGCGGAAATCTGCTCGTTTTCGAGCAGGTAAGTATACTTTTCGTTCGGCAGGGAAATACCGATATCCGCGCGCAAAATTTTACCCGCGTGATCGATCCCGTCCCCCAAATAACAGCCGATCTTCCGCTCCCCGATACACAGCGTTTCGTCCGCCCGCACCCCTTCGCCGCACACCTGCCCGTCCTCTCCGTTCACGCCCGAGGGGATATCGGCGGCGAGTATCCTCGCGCCCGATCTCTTCAAGGCGTTTACGCCCCGCACCGCCCTTGCAAACGGCTCGGAAAGCGCGCCGTGAAAGCCCGTGCCCAGCAAGCAATCGACCGCGACGGAATACCCGTTTTCGGGCACTTCTTGCAGTATTTTACCGCCCTGTTCGATATATTTCCGTTTATTGATCTCGCATTGCGCGCTCGTTTTTTCGGCAAAAAACACGACGTCCGTATCCACGCCGCGCTCGCGCAACAGC
Organism: Clostridia bacterium; assembly: GCA_017471785.1. Classification (GTDB taxonomy): domain Bacteria; phylum Bacillota; class Clostridia; order Christensenellales; family Borkfalkiaceae; genus Scatosoma. The sequence continues at coordinate 21,131 of JAFURP010000011.1, forward strand.
CGCGCGCAAACGAACCCGTCGCCGCCGTTGTTGCCGCCGCCGCAAACGCAAAGCACGCGCAGCCGTATCCGCTTGCCGCGCAGATCGAGCAGTCGCTCCGCCTCGTCGGCAAGCGCCTTTCCCGCCCGCTCCATCAGCGTTAAGGCAGGCGTTTTCAGGTTTTCGATGGTGTGAAAATCGGCAAGCCGCATTTCCTCGTTCGTAAGCAGGTATTTCATTCCTCCACCCCCGTTCTCACGGACACCTCCGCCGCCGCAAAGCGGCGCGTTCCGTCCTTCGTTTCGGCAAGCAGGTTGCCCGCCTCGTCCACCCCCAAGAGGGCGGCTTTTTCTTGCTTTTCCCCGACGATCAGCGTTACCTCCTCGCCGATAAAGCCGAGATAGCTTGCGTATTTTTCGGCTACGCCCTTTTGAAAAAAGTCCAAGAGCGTTCTTTCTATCCTTGCCGTTTCCACGGTTTTCCCCGTTTGCTCCCAAACGCTCGTGGCGATGGAAGAAAGCGCCTTTTCCAAACGGTTGTTGACGTTCAAGCCGATCCCCACGACGGACGAGGAAAGCAAGCTCCCCGAAAAGGAATTTTCAATCAAGATACCGCAAATTTTTTTACCGTTTACGAAAATATCGTTAGGCCATTTGATCACGGGGCGCAAGCCGCATAAGGCGAGCGTTTCGCACACCGCCGCCGCCGCGTTTTGCATGATCTCGAACGCGCGCGAAGCGGGAAAATTTTCGTAAACGGTGAGGACGGAAAGGTACAAGCCCCCCTCCGCGGAGGAAAAGCTCCTGCCCTTGGTGCCCCTGCCCCCCGTTTGCGCCTTGGCGATAACGATCAGGTTTTCTTTTTCGGCGCGCTTTTGCTTGGCGTAGTCGTTGGTGGACGCCAGCGTATCGAACCGCTCTGTTTTATACTTCATCTCGTACCTGCCTACTCCTCGTCGATCTCTCCGAAGGCGGTCAAAGCCGCCCGCGCCGTTTCGTATTCGAAGCCCTTGCCCATCAAATAGCGAAAGGCTTTGTGCAACGTTTCCCTGTCCGCGCTCTTGCCGCGCATATACTTTTGCAAAAGGGCGAGCGCCGCGGCTTCCTGCGTTTCCCCGTCCACCTCTTGCAACGCCGCCTCGATCGTTTCCTCGTCCACGCCCTTGGCTTTCAGTTCCATCTTGATCAAGCGATTGCCCTTTTTCGCCGCGGCAAAGCCGATATACGCCTCGGCGTATTCTTGATCGTTGATAAAATCGTAGCCGCGCAGCTTTTCCACGACGAAATCGCAAACGGCGGACAAATATCCCTTTTTTTGCAAAAAGTCGCGAATTTGTTTTTCCGTTTTTCTCGTGGCGGAAATATGGAGGAGCGCCTTATCGAACGCAGCGAGCTTTTCGCTTTCCAGCTGTATCTCGGACAACCGCTCGGGCGAGACCGTTTGCCCCACCTTCAAGCGGTTTTTCACCGTCGTTTCCAAGCTCAACCCACAGCAAAACCTGCCGTCGATAAAGATATTGCACCGCGTTTTGTCCTTGACCTGCGGCGTGATCGCCGTAATTTCGTTCATACCCTTCTCCGTTTTATACTAATAGTATAACCTCTTTTTTTCAAAAAGTCAACCGTGCGCGCGAAAATACAAAAAAGGCAATAATTTGCAGGGGTTTTTTTCAAAATTCTATTTACTTTCCCAAAAAAATATGATACAATAAATAAGGTAGGCAAAAAACGCCTTAAAAGGAGCAAAAGAAAAAAAATGAAATATCATACCGTAGATTTGGACGGATTTGAAGCACAGTTACCCATTTTACCCCTCCCCAGCGGCATTTCCATCGCTTTTTTTAATTTGCACGGCGACAGCGAAATGACCGAGCATTGCGCGAAAAAATTAGCTGAAAAGCTGCAAGATTGCGAGGTCCTCATCACCGCGGAATCCAAGGGCTTACAGCTCACCCATTGCGTTGCGCGCGAGCTGGGACAAAGATATTACGCCGTAGCGAGGAAGAGCAAGAAGCTGTATATGCAGGACGGTATCGAGGTAACGTACGATTCCTCCATCACGACGGGAAAAAACCAAACCTTTTATCTTTCCAAGCACGACGTGGAGCTGATCAAGGGCAAAAAGGTGGGTATCGTGGACGACGTGGTTTCCACGGGCGCTTCGCTCAAGGGCTTGGAAGCCGTCGTGGAAAAAGCGGGCGGCAAGGTACATAAAAAGGCGTTCGTGCTCGCCGAGGACGAAGCGGCGAACAGAAAGGACGTCGTATATATCGCGCAGATCCCCATTTTTATTGAAAAATAAGGAGTAGGACAATATGGAAGAAGAACGCGTAATCATCAAGAAAAAAGGAAGCTTGTTGGGTAGGATCGTCGCCTTTTTGCTCGCCTTTATTCTCGGTATCGCCGCCGGTATCGGCGGTCTTGTCGGCGCAGGATATTTTATCGCCAACAAAAAAACGGTAAAGGAGCTGTTCGGCTACGCGAACGCGGATTATTCCGCTTTCGTCGGCGAGGAGTATGCGGAAAAAACCGTTTGGGAAGCGATCGGCGCGGCGTTTACCACGCTCAAAGGCTTTTCGGGCGGCACGACGACCTTAAACGATCTCAACGCCATCTCCCCTATGGTCGGAAATTATATGCAATCGTTCGTGGAGAGCGCGAAAAACTCCTACGGCGTCGATCTCAATAACAGCGGCAGCTTTATGGACGTCCCCGTTACGCAGCTTAACGAGCATATAAGCAAATGTATCCAAAATACCCCTATGAGCGATATGCTCGCCAAGATGGGGACGGGAAACGATATCATAAACACCCTTTGCTACGGCGTGGAGGGCGAGGACTATACCGTGGACGAAAACGGAAATATCCAAATGCTCAACGGCAAAACCCCGCTCACGGTAGGCGAATTTGCCGGCGAGAAATTGAACGAGCGCTTGAACGCTATGCCCGTCGATTCGTTGATCAAAGTTAAAACGGAGGACGCGACGATGTGCGCGATCGCGTACGGCGCCTCCCACCGCTATACGATCTCGGAGAACGAAAACGGCGAGAAATCGGTGCAAATGAACCAACGGTTCTACGATTTCGACGGTACGGGCTTTACGGACGATAACGGCAACGCGGTGACGGCTACGAGCGAGCAGGTCGCGGAAACGGAGGATCTTATCCTTACTTTCGAGGACGGCTCCAAGCAGTATTTGCAAAAGCCGCAAACGCGTAGCGCGGAAAACCGCTATTTGGTATACGAGGCGGTAGAAACGGAAAACGGCGTGGAAAAGGGGAACGCGCTCCTTTTCAAAAAGACGACGATCGGACAGCTCGAGGACGATTCCGCTGCCGTCATCAATAATATCGCGCTCAAGGACGCCTTGGGCGTCACGCACCAATCGCACAAGATGATGATCGCGATCGCGTACGGCGAGGAAAATATCGACTATACTTACGAAAAAGATACCGACGGCAATATTACCGGTATTCTTTGTGAAGCTCCCCGTACGATCGGCGATCTTCGCAACAACAGCCGCAGCCTTATCGACGATATCTATTTGACCAACGTGATCACCCCCGAAACGGATAACAAGATCACGATGTACCTCCTCTACGGCAAGGAAAACCTGCACTATCAAGTGAACGGCGAGGGCGCGGTGGATATGCTGCAAAAGAAGGTAGCCGTCGGCGCGGACGGTAAGGTATACAACGAATACGGCGAAGAGCTCGCGTACGCCGAGGGCGTGGGCGCGGCAGGCGCGTGGACGGGGTATATCCAAAAGGACGCGGAGAGCAATACCCTTGCCGAATACGCGCTGGATAAAAACGGCTTCGTCGCCGACGAACGCACGACGATCGAGGTAAGCGGCGAGAGCTTGGAGCTGTATCATATTTACGAAAACGGCGTTGCGGTTACCTACAAGGGTACGCAAATGAAAGATCTTTCGGGCGATTCCACCCTTCTTTCCAACCTCACGGGCAGGCTCACGCTCGGCGAGGTGATGAAGAACGCGGACGAGAACAAGATCTTGGCGCACTTGAAAAATTCCACGATCGACGACCTGCCCCAAGCGGCGAACGCTTTGACGGTCGGTCAGGTATTCGACGACGATATGCATTTCAAGAACGAACAGGGCGAATATACGGATAAAAACGGTACCGTCGTAAGCAATAAGATAGACGCGCTCAAGCCCACTTGGAAGTATTTGATCCGCACGCAAAACGCGGACGGTAGCATTTCACATCGTTACGATTATAAAATCACGTCGGAAATGGGCGATATGGTCGATAATATCGAAAAGAATATGCAAAACACGCCCATCGATACTATGAACGAGGACGGCGTTTTGCAAACGAGCGAAACGCTTAGACAAACCGAAATCAAGCCTGAAATTATAGCTTTGATTTTAGCGAAGGTCGACCCGAGCTTCCCGGCGGAATATACGACGGTTGGACAATTTACGGTGAAGCAGTTGACGGTGTACGTGGACGTATTTATGAACTCGGATACTTACGAGCTAATGGAGGATCAATCTTGATCGGCGAAGAGGAAAGCTTGACGGCTTTCCTCTTTATTTTGGCAAAATTCGGGAAAATAAGCGCGAATTTCTTAAAAAGGCGCGTAAAATCGTTTGACTATTTTAGGCAAATGGGCTATAATTATTCTACGCGGCTTTGGGATAAGCCGTTACGACCTTGCATATCTTCGGATATGCCGAATAAGACCAGGAGGTGAAAAGTATGGCTAAATACGAAATGCTCTATCTCATCAACAACGATTTGACGGATGAAGCAAAGGACGCGAAGATCGCGAAGTATGAGGAAGTCGTAAAATCGATGGGCGGCGCCGTTGCTACCACGGATAAGTGGGGCACGAGAAAAACCGCTTACCCTATCAACTTCAAGAACGAAGCGTACTACGTGCTTATGACGTTCGAAGCGAACGGTAAGATCGTTGAAGAGTTGAAGCGTGTTGCCGGTATCGACGCTGACGTCGTCAGACGCTTGATCACGAAACTCGACTAATTTTAAGAGGGAAAATTTATGAATAAAGTATTTTTGATCGGAAACTTAACGCGTGACCCCGAGCTGACGGAAACCGCCTCCGGCGTACCCGTTTGCCACTTTGCGATCGCCGTAAATCGGAACTATTCGTCCCAAGACGGCGAACGCCAAACGGATTTCTTCAACTGTACCGCTTGGCGCGCTATGGCGGAAACGATCGCGCGTTACACCAAAAAAGGCAAAAAAGTTGCTGTAACGGGAAGCATTCAGCTTCGCAACTACGAGGACAACCAAGGCGTGAAGCGTACGGCGGTGGATATCATCGCACAGGACGTGGAATTCCTTTCGCCGAGAGACAGCGAGGATTCGTTCGACGACGAGCCCGCGCCCCGCGCGAATACGCAAAAGCGTAAGCCCACGTTGCAAGCGATGGACGACGACAGCGATATCCCCTTTTAAGCCTTAACGAACCAAATAATTTAAGGAGTTAAACTGTTATGGAAGAAAAAGCACCCGTAAAAAAGGTATATAAAAAAGCGCCCCGTAAAAAGGTTTGCGCGTTCTGCCAAGAGAAGCTTGAAGCGATCGACTACAAGGACGTTAACCGCTTGAAGAAATTCGTCACCGAGGGCGGCAAGATTTTGCCCCGTCGTATGAGCGGCACCTGCGCGGCGCACCAAAGACTTCTTGCTACCGCTATCAAGCGTGCAAGGATCACGGCGCTTCTCCCCTTCAAAGGCGAGTAAGTAAATTTGTATTTGAAAAGACCTTTCCGTTTTGGAAAGGTCTTTTTTCGTTAATTTTATAAGGCAATATCCAAATGAGCTCGCCACGCTCCACTTCGTTCCGCTTGGCTACGCCAAATAGCCAAAGCTGAACGCAACGACGTTGTCGTATACTCGGAGCCGAGCGTAAAAACGAAGCAAGATACGAGCAAGAAAAGGAGCCTTGAAGGCGCGTGCAATAGCACGTAACTGAAAGGCAACGCAGTATTGCGCCGTATATTCTTTGTTTTTACTTATTGAACGGTTTCTTCCCGTACAACCCCTCCACGTTATCCGAATACTTCTTCATTCGTTCGTGTTGCTTCAGCTCGATCGCTTCGTCCAAGCGCTCGATCTCTTTCTTTTGGTCCTTGGAGAGCTTGGTCGGGACTTCGACGAGCACGCGGACGAGTAGATTGCCCGTGCCGCCGCGCACCGAGCGGATACCCTTGCCGCGAATGGTAAAGACCTGCCCGCTTTGCGTACCCTCGGGAACGGTAAAATCGAAGGTGTCGTCGATCGTGGGCACCTTCACCGTACCGCCGAGCGCCGCCGTTTTGAAGGAGATGGGCAAATCTATCTTCAAATCGAAGTTGTCGCGCACGAAAATCTTATGCGGCTCGACGCGAAACACGACGATCAGATCGCCTGCCACGCCGCCTTGCGCCGCTTGCCCCATGCCCTTTTTCTTCATATAGCTGTTGGTGTTTACGCCGGCGGGGATATCCAAGGTAACCGTCGTTTCCTTGCGTTGGAAACCCTTGCCCTTACAATCGGGGCATTTTTCCTTGATCGTACGCCCCGTACCGCTACAATCGGGACATACGCTTTGGCGAATGGTACGCCCGAACATAGTGTTTTGCACCTGCTGGATCACGCCCTTGCCTTGGCATTTGGAGCAGGTCGCGTACTCCGTGCCGTTCTTCGCGCCCGTGCCGCGACATACGCCGCACGGCTCGTTGCGCGTATACGAAAGGGTCTTTTTGCAACCCTTTGCCGCGTCCATAAAGGAGAGGGTCATTTCCTTTTGGATATCCTCGCCCACCTCCGAGCGCGCCGTTCTACCGCCGCCGAAGCCGCCGAAGCCGCCCCCGAAAATATTGCTGAAAATGTCCTCGAAGCCGCCGAAGCCCCCCTCGAAGCCGCCGCCAAAGCCGCCCATGCCGGGGTGCTCTAATTCGTAATCGTACGCCGCGCGCTTTTGTTGGTCGGAAAGCGTTTCGTTCGCCTCGTTGATCTCCTTAAACTTCTCCGCCGCCTCCGCGTTGCCTTGGTTGCGGTCGGGGTGGTATTTCATCGCCAGCTTCCGATACGCCGCTTTTATTTGCTCGGGCGTGGCTTTTTTGTCCACGCCGAGGATATCGTAATAATTTTTCTTGTCTGCCATAATAGCTATCCTTATAGCACTTACGGGTTTAACGGAAAACCGCTAAACCCGAAGCGTATACTTGTTTTAAGAATTATTGATGAAATTCGGTGTCGCCGTCCGTGCCGCCCGCCGCGTTGGGATCCCCCGCCGCGCCGCCAGCCGCTTGATACAGCTTCGCAAATACGGGCTGTACGTCTTGCATCAGCTTGTCGTACGCCGCTTTGATACGGTCGTCGTCCTCGCTCGCAAGCTCCGCCTTTGCCGCTTCGATCGCCGCATTCAGCGTAGCCTTGTCGTTTTCGTCCAGCTTATCGCCCGCCTCTTTCATCGTTTGCTCTACCGAAAAGATCATACCGTCGAGCTTGTTCTTGTTTTCAACCTTCTCCTTGCGCTTCTTGTCCTCTTCCGCGAATTGCTCCGCTTCCTTGACCGCCTTGTCGATCTCTTCCTCGGAAAGGTTGGTCGAAGAGGTGATCGTGATATCCGTCGATTTACCCGTACCCTTATCCTGCGCCGTTACGTGTACGATACCGTTCGCGTCGATATCGAAGGTAACTTCGATTTGCGGTATACCGCGAGGCGCGGGCGCGATACCCGTCAACATAAAGTTGCCGAGGGTCTTGTTGTCCTTGCAGAACTCGCGTTCGCCTTGAAGCACGTGAATATCCACGCTCGTTTGATTGTCCGCCGCCGTGGAGAAGATTTGGCTCTTTTTCACGGGGATCGTCGTGTTTCTGTCGATAATTCTCGTGAACACGCCGCCCAGCGTTTCGATACCGAGGGAAAGCGGAGTTACGTCGAGAAGCAGCACGTCCTTGACTTCGCCCGTCAATACGCCGCCTTGTACCGCCGCGCCGATCGCCACGCATTCGTCGGGGTTGATACCGCGGAACGGTTCTTTGCCCGTTACTTCTTTCACTTTCGCAAACACTGCGGGCATACGCGTCGAGCCGCCGACCAAGATCACCTTGTCAATATCGCTGTACGAAAGCCCCGCGTCGCGCATCGCCGCTCTCATCGGCTCTACCGTACGGTTCAAAAGATCCGCACTCATCGTTTCAAATTTTTGACGGGTAAGCGTAACGTCCAAGTTCAAAGGCCCTTCCGCCGTCATGGAGATAAACGGAATGTTGATTTCCGTCGAGTTCATCGTCGAAAGTTCGATCTTCGCCTTTTCCGCCGCTTCCTTCAAGCGTTGCATGGTGCTTTTTTCCTTTCTCAAATCCACGCCGTTCGTCTTCTTAAATTCTTCAACGAGATAATCGATAATCTTGTTATCCCAATCGTCGCCGCCGAGTTTGGTATCGCCGTTCGTCGCCAAAACTTCGAAAACGCCGTCGGAGATTTCCAAAATGGAAATGTCGAACGTACCGCCGCCAAGGTCGTAGATCATAACCTTGCCGCCCTTGTCCTTA